>CALMYH010000093.1 GCA_937873395.1 uncultured Burkholderiales bacterium | reverse complement strand
TGCCGATCACCACCGCCAGCTCGCATTCGTAGTGCATGAACTGCACGCCATCGGGACGCACGGTCAAGGCCTTGTGGCCCGTGAGAGAGCCTTCGCCCTTGACGAAGGCCAGCGGCTCCTCGGGCGCCTTGAAGGCGAGTTCTTTTGCGTGGTCGGCGTAGTTCAGGCCCAGGGCCAGCACGGTGCGCGGGCGGTTGAGGGGCGCCAGCGGCGGCAGCCAGACCACGTCGTCGAAACCGAGACGGCGGCCCAGGAAAGCGGGCGTGAGCAGTTCGAGTTCGCCGTTGTTCTCGATGGCGTCGTGGACCGCGCCGGCCCAGGCGATGCGGGCGCGTTTCATGTGGCCTCCTGCACAAAGTGGTTGACCAGCGGCGCGAAGCCTGTGGCGGTGATCTCGACCGCGTCACCGGCGTGGACGCGCGGCCTCGTGCCGTCCTCCAGGCAGTCGGTGCCCAGCATCAGCACATCGCCCGGCCGCATCGACTGGAAGGCATTCACATCGGCCCAGAGCGTGGCAGCATCGCGCACCAGGTCGGCCAATGCGGTGCGCTGGCGCATCACACCGTTCACGCGCAGCTCCAGCACCAGCGACGACAGGGCGGCCAGGGATTCCAGCGGCCGGACCGCGTCGCCCACGCCCAGGAAACCATCGACGCAGCGGTACTTAACCGGCGGGCGGTAGTAGCTCTCGTGCGGGATCGCCACGTCGTTGAACAGCACGGCACCTGCCACCCGGCCGCCCTCGCCGGCCACCAGGCCCAGGCTGGCCGCCACCTCCACTTCAGCCACACCCTCGGGCACCGCAATGCCCTGCCCGCTGTGCGTGAAGGTGTTGGCGGTCTTGATGTAGAGCACCGGCGCCTGCGGCGGCGCCTTGTAGGGCGCTTCGCTCATGCGAGGCGTCCACAGCGCGTGCTCGCGCCGGAAGTTCAGCAGCGTGCCGTAGACGGTGCCGCGGGGCAGGTAGGCATCGGGTTTCATGTGGGGTCTCTCATTCCTCGGTTCCGTCCGCGCTCACGCCATCCGGTGCTTCCAGCGCGATCACATCATCCAGCAGCGCATACAGCTGGGCCAGCCGTTCCTTGCCCAGTTGCGACTCCAGCCACTGGTAGTGCGACTCGATGGTCTGCGACAGCTTGCCGACCAGGGCCAGACCGGCCGGCGTGGCGCGCACCACGGTGCGGCGTGCATCCTGCGGGCAGCGGTTGCGGCTGATCAGGCCATCGCGCTCCATGCGGGTGAGCACGCCGGTCAGGCTGGGGCCCAGCAGCAGCGCCTCGCGCGCCACCCGGCCGGTCTCCACGCCGGCCGGGTCACCCGCGTGCTCGCCCAGCACCCGCAACACGCGCCACTGCTGGTCCGACAGGCCGTGCTCGCGCAGGCTCGGGCGGGTGTGCTGCATCACGGCCTCGCGCGCCTCCAGCAACAGGCGCGGCAGGTTGCGGTGGGCAAAGGAAGGGGCGTGCTCGGGTTGGCTCATGGCGCTCGAATTTATTTAATATATTAAATGTTTTTTCGGTCTTCGCCAAACAGGGGTTATCCCTGAGACCCTTGGACCGACCGACAATGGCGGCATGAACTCGCTCGCCCAACGCCTGAACGTCGACCGCCTGCTGCTGCAGGCCCCCATGGCCGGATCACAAGGCTCGGCACTGGCCCTGTCGGTTTGCGCTGCTGGCGGGATCGGTGCCCTGCCCGCGGCCATGCTGTCGCCCGAGGCGCTGACGCAGGAACTGCAGACGCTCTCAAACGGCACCGACCGCCCGTGGAACGTCAACTTCTTCTGCCACACGCCGCCTCTTCCCGATCCCGCACGCGAAGCCCGCTGGCGCGAAGCCCTGTCACCGTTCTACGCGGAGGCCGGACTGGACATCAATGCCGTGCCGGCCGGCGCCGGCCGCGTGCCCTTCAGCCACGCCGTGGCCGACGTGGTGGAGCCCTTCCGGCCGCCCATCGTCAGCTTCCATTTCGGTCTGCCCGCACCCGACCTGCTGGCCCGGGTCAAGGCCTGGGGCAGCGTGGTGCTGTCGTCGGCCACCACGGTGGACGAGGCGCTGTGGCTGGAGGCACAAGGTGTTGATGCGGTGATCGCGCAAGGCCTTGAAGCCGGCGGCCACCGCGGCATGTTCCTGCGCCCCCACGCTCCGCCGCTGCGCGGGTCGCTGCCCCCCGAGGGGGCTGATCCGGCTTGGGGCGGCCCGGCGCCGGATCTGCTCACGTCCCAAATGGGTCTCTTCGCCCTGCTGCCGCAGGTCGTGGCTGCGGTGCAGGTCCCGGTGATCGCCGCTGGCGGCATTGCCGATGCGACGGGTGTGCGCGCGGCGCTGGCACTGGGCGCGTCGGGTGTGCAGGTGGGCACCGCCTACCTGTGCAGCGACGAAGCCAGCACCAGCGCCATCCACCGGGCCGCACTGCAAAGCGAGACGGCCCGACACACCGCCCTGACCACGCTGTTTTCCGGCCGGCCAGCGCGCGGCATCGTCAACCGCGTGATGCGCGAACTCGGTCCATTGAACCCGGCCGCGCCCGCCTTCCCCACCGCCACTGCGGCCATCGCCCCCCTGCGCGCCCATTGGGAACAACAGGGCCGTGGCGACTTCTCGCCCCTCTGGTCGGGCCAGAACGCCAGCGGCTGTCAGGCGCTGCCCGCGGGCGACATCACCCGGCAGCTGTTGCGCGGCTTCGGCGACTGAGGCACTGGCCTCAGGCAGCCCAGGGCGCGTTGAGCCAGCGCTTGAGGTCTGCCCAACTGTCCAGGCTGTCCCGATCGCGCTCCAGTGCTTGAACGGCCCGCTGCAACGCCTGCTGCTTGGCCTGCCGGTCAGCGGCCAAGGTCTGCGGCTGGGCCGCCTGACCCAGAGGCAGGTCAAACTCCAGCCCCAGCTCGGACTGCAGGGCGGCCCGGGCCCGCTCGCGCTCGGCCACCTGCCGTCTGAGCAGCAACGTCATGGCGGCCAGGCGCTCATCGGCCGGGGTCTGCCCCCCGCCGGTCATGCCGTCCTGCACCGCCAGTTCCTGCAGACGAAGCAGGGACAGCAGGTCGCGCCGCTCATAGGCCGCGTTGGCCTGCCCCATCAGCACGGTCTTGCGCTGGCGCTCCTGCTCGTCCGGTTCGCGGTCCGGGTGCCAGGCGCTGGCCAGCTGCCGGTAGAGCTGTCGCAGGGTCTGATCGGCTTCGGCCGCCTGGGCCTGCGCAGCGTCCTGGGCGGCCGCCGGTGCACGGCCGGCCTGCCGGGCCTGGGCGCGCGCCTGGCGCTGCCCACGCCTTCCCTCCCGCAGCTCGCGCAGCTTCTCCAGGCCCACCCGCCAGACCAGTTCCGGGCTCAGCGGGACTTCGCCCAGGTCCAGCACCTCGCCCAGGCGCGCCTCCAGTCGCAGCCGCAGGTCCTGTGCCGCCTCGCGGCGGCGCTGCTGCCAGCTGCGCGGGCTGTGGCGGTCGTGCAGGTCACGCATGGCGGTATCCCCCTCGTCGGCCATCTGCGCGGCCAGGTCGCACACCCGTTGCCTCGCCACCTGCCGCTGCCGCTCGCTCAGGGCCTTGTCGTGCAGCCGCTCTGCCAGGCCCTGCGCCAGGCCCACCGCGAGTTCGCGTCGGCGCTGCCGCAAAGGCTGCAGCTCGCGCTGACGCCATTCCCGCTCCTGTCTGGCCAGGACCTCCAGATCGTCGATCTGCCGCTGCAGTCGCTCCAGCCGGGCCAGCTGCTGCTGCCAAGCCTGGCCGGCCTCCGACGACCCGGCGGTCCTGGCCATGGGTCGGAGCTGGCGACCGGCCAACGGATCGGGGGCGGAAGACGCATCGGCCGGATCGACTCGAAAGCGGGGATCATCCTCAAAAGTGCGGGGCATGGAAACCGGTCGGAACGGACATGGGAAGGGGACTCGACTATATTGCCGCCCACATGGCCAAGGAAAAAACCCTCTTCACCTGCAACGACTGCGGCGGCACCAGCCCGCGCTGGCTGGGCAAATGCCCGCACTGCGGCGCCTGGAACACCCTGATCGAATCCGTGGCCGAGAGCGCCACCCCATCGAAGAACCGCTTTGCCGCCCTGGCCCCCGCCAGCGAGGTCACCACGCTGGCTGACATCGAGGCCACCGATGTCGCTCGCACGCCCACCGGTATCGGCGAGCTGGACCGTGTGCTCGGCGGCGGCATCGTCGAAGGCGGCGTGGTGCTGATCGGTGGCGACCCCGGCATCGGCAAGTCGACCCTGCTGCTGCAGGCCCTGGATGCCTTGCAGAAGCAGCAGCTGCCTACGCTCTATGTGACGGGCGAAGAGTCGGGCGCCCAGGTCGCTCTGCGCTCGCGCCGCCTCGGACTGGACGGCTCCCAGGTCAAGGTGCTGGCGGAAATCCAGCTGGAGAAGATCCTGGCCACGCTGACAGCCCAGAAGCCCGCGATCGCGGTCATTGACTCGATCCAGACCGTGTACTCCGAGCAGCTGACGAGCGCGCCGGGTTCGGTGGCGCAGGTGCGCGAATGCGCGGCCCACCTCACGCGCGCCGCCAAGGCCAGCGGCACCGCCATCGTGCTGGTCGGCCACGTGACCAAGGAGGGGGCGCTGGCCGGCCCGCGCGTGCTCGAGCACATGGTCGACACCGTGCTGTACTTCGAGGGCGACACCCACAGCAGCTACCGCCTGATCCGCGCCATCAAGAACCGCTTCGGCGCGGTCAACGAGATTGGCGTGTTCGCCATGACCGAGAAGGGCCTCAAGGGCGTGAGCAACCCGAGCGCCATCTTTCTCTCGCAACATGCAGAACCCGTTCCCGGCAGCTGCGTGCTGGTGACGCTCGAAGGCACCCGCCCGTTGCTGGTCGAGATCCAGGCCCTGGTCGACAGCGGCGGTCCCTCGCCCCCGCGCCCGAGCGGGGGTCTGGAGCGTGACCGCCTGGCCATGCTGCTGGCGGTGCTGCACCGCCATGCCGGAGTCGCCTGCATGGACCAGGACGTGTTCGTCAACGCGGTGGGCGGTGTGCGCATCAGCGAACCGGCGGCCGACCTGGCCGTGATGCTGGCCATCACCAGCAGCCTGCGTGGCAAGGCCTTGCCCAAGGGCTTCATCGCCTTCGGCGAAGTCGGCCTGGCCGGTGAGGTGCGCCCGGCCCCGCGCGGGCAGGAGCGCCTGAAGGAGGCCGCCAAGCTCGGTTTCAGCGTGGCCGTGGTGCCCAAGGCCAACGCGCCCAAGAAGAACGACAAGGCCTTCGAAGGCCTGAGCATCCATCCCGTCGAGCGCATCGAAGAGGCCATGGCCTTGGTGCGCGGCCTCTGACCCGAGCGACCCATGTTCCAGCTGCCCCCTGCCCTGCGATCCTTGCTGCTTCCGGCCCTGGTGCTGGCCCTGTGCTACGTCGGCTGGCGGACCTACGGCTGGCCCGGCCTGCTGCTGGCGCTGCTCATGAGCTGCTTCTGGGTGTTGTTGCACTTCACCAAACTGCTGCGCCTGCTGCGCGCGGCGGCCGGGCGTCCTGTGGGCGCAGTGGCCGATGTGCGGGCACTGCAGGGAAGGCTGCGCCCGGGCATGCCCATGCACGAGGTGATCCGTCAGGCGGCCTGCCTGGGCAAGCGGGACGACAGCAGCCTCTCCGACAACAGCGAGACCTTTGTCTGGCACGACATCCAGGGGCGCACGCTGCGCCTTCGCTTCCACCATGGAAGGCTGCAGCACATCGATCGCCAGGACGCCTCACCAGCCGACGATGCCACCGGCGAGCCGTAAAATCGGGCGATTTCCCAAAACCGAGAGGCAAACCCGATGTCCCCGATTCCTTCGATGTCCGACCGCGACGGCAAGATCTGGATGGATGGCCAGATGGTCGACTGGCGCGATGCCAAGATCCATGTGCTGACCCACACCCTGCACTACGGCTGCGGCGCCTTCGAGGGCGTGCGTGCCTACAAGACGGCCGACGGCAGCACCGCCATCTTCCGCCTTCAGGAGCACACCGACCGCCTGTTCAACAGCGCCAAGATCCTGCGCATGACCATTCCCTTCACCAAGGAACAGGTCAACGAGGCCCAGTGCGCCGTGGTGCGCGAGAACCGGCTGGAGTCCTGCTACCTGCGCCCGCTGACCTGGATCGGCGACAAGAAGCTGGGCGTGAGCCCCAAGGGCAACACCGTGCACCTGATGGTCGCCGCCTGGGCCTGGGGCGCGTACCTGGGTGAGGAGGGTCTCAAACGCGGCATCCGCGTCAAGACCAGCAGCTACACCCGCCACCACGTCAACATCACCATGACGCAGGCCAAGGCGGTGAGCAACTACACCAACTCCATCCTGGCCAACATGGAAGTGACCGACGAGGGCTACGACGAAGCCCTGCTGCTGGACAGCTCGGGCTTCGTGTCCGAAGGCGCGGGCGAGAACATCTTCGTGATCAAGAACGGCGTGATCTACACACCGGACCTGTCGGCCGGCGCGCTCAACGGCATCACCCGCAACACGGTGTTCCACATCGCCAAGGACCTGGGCCTGGACATCGTGCAAAAGCGCATCACCCGCGACGAGGTCTACATCGCCGACGAAGCCTTCTTCACCGGTACCGCCGCCGAAGTGACACCGATCCGCGAACTGGACCGCATCGAACTGGGCAGCGGCAGCCGCGGCCCGATCACCGAGAAGGTGCAAAGCGCCTTCTTCGATATCGTCGGTGGTCGCAATCCGAAATACGCCCACTGGCTGACCCGAGTTTGAACGACCGCAGCGGGACTGTCATGAGCAAACCTGAAGTCGAACTGGCCGCGTCGGACCTCAATGCCCATGGCGGCATCTTCTGTCCCAGCCCGAAGGCGGACATGAAGCTGTGGAACAGCCACCCCAAGGTCTATCTGGACGTGGCCCGCTCCGGCGAGGCCCGTTGCCCCTACTGCGGGACGGTGTACCGGCTCAAGGCCGGGGAGACGCTGTCCCACGGGCATTGATGCAACCACCCTGAGGCACGCCGCGAACACGTGGCCATGCCCGCGGGTGTCGGGCCTTCGCTGACAAGCGCAAAAAAAAGCCACCTTGCGGTGGCCTGCAAAAGTCCTTGGAAGGACGTCGTTGGGATTCGGTGACACTCATGCCCGGGCGCCGAAACCGGCCCCTCGGGCAAAATACCTCGCGGGGCCGGCGGCAGGGTTGTGACAGCAACGGAAGTATTGTGCGCTGCGACATCGCCCGATGCCAATCCCCTGTTTGGGGGAGACGGCCCGAAAACGTGGGTAATATCACCCAACAGCCGTCAGAAGGTCGTCAAACTGGTCTGGGCGGCGACATTCCCGAGCCAAAACTTTGTCGTTCAGGGCAGCGTCAGGACAAATCGCGCCCCGCCGCCTTCCCGGGCATCGCAACGCACCCGGCCGCCATGCCGCTCGGCAATGGTGCGCACCAGCGCCAGCCCCAGACCAACCCCCCCTTCACGCTCGCTGCTGCCGGGCAGGCGGAAAAACGGTTCGAATATCCGGTCCCGATGCTCCGCTGGTACACCCGGACCACGGTCCTCCACCGCCAGGGAGATGCCACCGCCCGGTTCCCGCCACAGAGCCATCCTGACTTCTTCGCGCGTCGGGCCGGCCCCCGAGGTGTCCGGTCGCCCGTAGCGGCGCGCGTTTTCCAGCAGGTTGCGCATGAGCCGACGCAACAGCTTCGGGTGCCCTTGCACCAGCAAGGGTGAGACTCCAGGTGCAATGTCCAGCTCCGCGCCGGTGCGGGCACACTCTTCGGCCGCCAGCCCCACCATATCGACCTCCTCGGTCGGTCCCAGGGCGCTCGAATCGTTCGCGTCGCGCAGGTCCAGGCGGCTGGCCAACAGAATCTCGTCGATCAGCTGGTCGAGCTCATCGATGCTGCGCGCGATCTCGGTCCGCTGGCGGCTGTCACCCGCCTGCGGACCCAGCAGTTCGAGGCCGAGGCGGATCCGCGCCAGCGGCGACCGAAGCTCGTGCGAGGCATTGGCCAGCAAGGTCTTGTGGGACTGCAACAAGGTCTGGACCCGTTCGGCGGCGGCATTGAAGCGCTGCGCCAGAAAGGCCACTTCGTCCTGCCCCTGCACCGGCAAGCGGGTCGACAGGTCGCCCTCACCCCAGCGTTCGACGCCTTTCTGCAGCCGCTCCAGACGCTGAGTCAGGCGCCGCACGATCGGGTAGGCACCCAGGGCCACCGCCAGGGCCACCAGACCCAGCAGCCAGGCAAACCCGGCCGGCGACTGAAGCCAGGCCTGGGTCCGCCGTGTCGGCACCGGGCCGGTCGTCGGGCGAGACGGGCGCGGCAACTGCACATACAAGGTCTGTCCGTCTTTCATGGTGACCTGGAACTCCAGGCCCTCGCCGGGCACACGCACCGCCATCGCAGGCGCCTGGCCCAGCACATCGCCAGCGGCATTGCGCACCACGATCACGCGGCCGGCCCGGTTCTCGTTCTGTTCGCGCTCGAAATCCAGCGCTTCCTGCCACAGCCAGCCCACCACCAACGTGAGCACCGTGACCGCGGCCACCACCGCCAGCCAGATGCGCAGATAGAGCTTCTGACCCAGAGGGCTGTTCATTCCTGTTGTCTGGCAAACACGTAACCGACGCCTCTCACCGTCAGGATACGCCTGGGCTCCTTGCTGTCGGCCTCGATGGCGTTGCGGATGCGGCCGATGTGCACATCGATGGAACGGTCGAAGGCCTCCAGCTCGCGACCGCGCACCGCCTCCATGATCTGGTCGCGCGTCAGCACCCGACCGGCGCGCTCGGCCATGGCCACCAGCAGGTCGAACTGGTAGGAGGTGAGCTCGCAGGCGTTGCCCCCGACCGTCACCGTGCGGGCGTCGCGGTCGATCTCCAGAGAGCCGAAGCGCATCACCGGCGTGCTGCGCTGCACGCTGCCCGGCGCTCCTTCGCCGCGGCGGCGCATCACCGCCCGCATGCGCGCCAGCAGTTCGCGCGGCTCGAAAGGTTTGGGCAGGTAATCGTCAGCCCCCAGTTCGAGCCCGATGATGCGGTCCATCGGGTCTCCCTTGGCGGTCAGCATGATGATGGGCACACGCGCGGTATCGCCCGGCAGGGCGCGGATGCGGCGGCACACCTCCAGACCGTCGATACCGGGCATCATCAGATCCAGAATCACCAGTTCGGGCTGCACCAGCGGCAACTGCTCCAGGCCCTGCTCGCCGTCCGGCGCGTGGGTGACCTCAAAACCCGACTGGGCGAGGTAATCCGAGACCATCTGCGCCAGGCGCGCATCGTCCTCGATCATCAGCAAAGGGGTCGGCATGGCCCCAGTGTAGCGGCTGCTTTTCATGGCGGCAGCTTGCCCGGCGGGCATGTCACATGTTTGTCGCGCAGGTAAAGCCCGGGTGAAGCATGCCCGCCCGCCAGGCCCTCAGCCCGTCTTCTGTTCGCGTATCTCCAGCCGCCGGCCGGCCAGCAGCACCAGCAGCAGCACCGGCACGCCCATGAGCGCGGTGAGCACAAAAAAGCCCGGGTACCCCAGCGCGTCCACCATGCCCCCCGAATAACCGCCCAGCGTCTTGGGCAGGAGGGTCATGAGCGAGCTGAAGATGGCGTACTGCACCGCGGTGAAGGACACGTTGGTGAGGCTGGACAGGAAGGCGATGAAGGCCGCACTGGCGAAGCCGGCCGCCAGGTTGTCTGCCGAGACTACGGCGTACATCAGCGTCAGGTCGTGACCGGCAAAAGCCAGGGCCACAAAGCCCAGGTTGGTCGCCGCCGCCAGCACCGCGCCCCAGAACAGCGAGCGCATCACGCCCAGCCGGGTGGCCAGCAGTCCGCCCAGAAAACCGCCAACGATGCTGATCACCACACCATAGGTCTTGACCGCGTAGGCGATCTCGGTCTTGGAGAAACCCATGTCCTGGTAGAACACGTTGGAGATCACGCCCAGCACGATGTCCGAAATGCGGTAGAGCCCCACCAGCGCCAGCAACAGCCAGGCGGTGCGGGCGCCATAGCGGCGGAAGAAGTCCAGCACCGGCATGACCCAGGTCTCACGCGCCTGATCGCGGCTGGCCAGACCCAGACGCACCAGCCCGGCGCCGATCCCGAAGGCCGCCGCCAGCGACAGCGCCATGCGCAGGGCTTCGGCCAACAGGCCCAGCAGCGGCCCACCGCCGGTCGGCGGCAGCAGCTGGCCCCAGCCCCAGAACACGCCGACAAAAGCCAGCACCGCGCACAGGAACACCGCCAGCAGCCGGGCGTGCGCCCCCGAGGGCTGGCGCTCGCGCGGGGCCACCTGCGGCTCGCGCACCAGCAAGGTGGTGGCAATGCCCACCCCCATGGCCAGGGCCATCACCAGGTAGGCCTGCTGCCAGGCCTCGTACTGGTAGCTCTCGCGCGCCGAGCCCCAGTGGGCGGCCAGAAACAGGGCGCCCGCGCCGGCGGTGATCATGCCCAGCCGGTAGCCCGCGATGTAGGCCGAGGACAGTACGCCCTGCTGCTCGGGCGGGGCGATCTCGATGCGGTAGGCGTCGATGACGATGTCCTGCGTGGCCGACATGAAGCCCAGCAGCACCGCAAACAGCGCCATCGCGGTCAGGCTGGCCTGCCCGGCCGCCGGGTCGGTGCTGGCCATGCCCACAATGGCCACCACCACCCCCAGCTGGGCCAGCAGCATGTAGGCACGCCGACGCCCCAACCAGGCGGTCAGCAGGGGCAGGGGCAGGCGGTCGACCAACGGCGCCCAGATGAACTTGAACGAGTAGCCCAGGGCCGCCCAACTGAAGAAGGTCACCGCACGCCGCTCGACCCCGGCCTCGACCAGCCAGAGTGACAGCGAGGAAAAGATCAGCAACAGGGGCAGTCCGGCCGAGAAACCCAGGAACAGCAGGCTGAGCACGCGCCGGTCCCACAGCGTGCGCAGGGTCTCCCGCCAGGACGGGCGGGGTCGGCGGGTGTCTGAAACAGGCCCCGGTGAAGCGGGAGCGGCTACCGAAGACGCAGCGGGTGGGGTCATGCCGACATTGTGCCGACGATCCGGCCGCGCGCTCTTATCATTTGCACATGTGCCTCATCTGTGACCTGCGCAGCGGCCACACACCGGCCGCTCCCGATGCCCCCGACAGCCACCGCTGGTCGTCCCGGCGTGGCTTCCTGCTGGCGGCGGCTGCCGCCACGGCCTCGGTGGCCGCACCACCGGCCCTGGGCCAGGTGAACGTGGGTGCACCTTCGCGCATGCGCCGCCTGGTGCCGGCCGACGTGCTCGAAAACGCTGCCGCGCAGCAGTTCACCCAGATGATGCGGGATGCCGGCCGGCAGGGCGCGCTGCTGCCCGACAGCGATCCGCAGGTGCAGCGTCTGCGCGCCATCGCCCGTCGCCTGATCCCGCATGCCGAGCCCTGGAACCCGCGGGCCCGCGGCTGGCAATGGCAGGTCCAGCTCATCCGCAGCGACCAGATCAATGCCTTCTGCATGCCGGGCGGCAAGATCGCCTTCTTCACCGGCATCCTGGAACAGCTCAAGCTGGACGACGACGAAGCGGCGATGATCATGGGCCACGAAATGGCCCATGCCCTGCGCGAGCACGCCCGCTCGCGGCTGGCCAAAAGCACCGCCACCGACACCGGCCTCCGCCTGGGCGCAGCCCTGCTGGGCCTGGGCGATCTGGGCAACCTGGCCGCCGGTCTGGGGGCCCAGCTGCTCACCCTCAAATACAGCCGCGACGACGAAACCGAGGCCGATCTGGTCGGCCTGGAGCTGGCCGCCCGCGGCGCCTACCGGCCGCAGGCCAGCGTCAGCCTGTGGCAGAAGATGGCCCGCGCCGGCGGAAGCGGCGGACCGGCCTTCCTGTCCACACACCCCAGCGGCCCGAACCGCATCCGCGAACTGGAAGCGAATGTGCCGAAGGTGCAGGGCTTGTACGAGGCCGCGCGACGCGGTTGAGCAGCCCCTGTCAACCCGGGCGGCCGTCGGCCACGTAGGGATTGAAGCGCCGCTCCTCGCCAAAGGTGCTCTCCGGCCCGTGACCGGGAATAAACACCGTCTCGTCCCCCATCGGCCACAGCCGCTCCCTGATGCTGCTGATCAGCTGGGCATGGTTGCCCTGGGGGAAGTCGGTGCGGCCGATGCTGCCAGCAAACAGCACGTCGCCCACAAACGCACGTTGTGCCTCGCGTGAGTGGAACACCACATGACCCGGGGTATGACCCGGGCAATGGCGCACGTTGAGCGTGCAGTGGCCGATCTGCACCGTGTCGCCGTCGGCCAGCCAGCGCGTGGGCGTGAAATGCCCGGCCGGCGGGAAGCCGAACATGGCGCTTTGCTGCGGCAGGCCGTCGATCCAGAACTGGTCGCCCGGGTGGGGGCCGACGATGGGCAGGTCCAGGCGCCGGGCCAGCTCGGCGGTGCCGCCGGCGTGGTCGATGTGGGCATGGGTCAGCCAGATGGCCTTGAGCGTGACGCCCAGCTGGCCGGCCACGGCGATCAGCCGATCAAGTTCGCCGCCGGGGTCGATGACCGCGGCCTCGCGGGTCTCGTCGCACCAGACGATGGAGCAGTTCTGGGCGAAGGGGGTGACCGGGACGGTCTGGTAGCGCAGCATGCGATCGGCCCTCAGATCAGCGCCGCGATGGCCTGGCCGATCTCGGTGGTGCTGGCGCTGCCGCCCAGGTCGCGCGTGCGCGGACCTTCGCGCAACACGGTCTCGATGGCTTGGACGATGGCGTCGTGCGCGGCTCGGCCGGCGCCCTGGCCGTCGGTCAGGAAATCCAGCATCAGGGCGGCCGACCAGATCATGGCGATCGGGTTGGCGATGTTCTGGCCGTAGATGTCGGGCGCCGAGCCGTGCACCGGCTCGAACAGGGACGGGAATTGGCGCTCGGGGTTGAGGTTGGCCGAGGGGGCCAGGCCGATGGTGCCGGTGCAGGCCGGCCCCAGGTCGGACAGGATGTCGCCGAACAGGTTGCTGGCCACCACGACGTCGAAACGCTGCGGCTGAAGCACGAAACGCGCGGTCAGGATGTCGATGTGCTGCTTGTCCACCGTGACGCCGGGGTAGCCCTGCGCCATGGCGTCGGCGCGGCCGTCCCACCAGGGCATGCTGATGGCGATGCCGTTGCTCTTGGTGGCCACCGTCAGGTGCTGGCGCGGCCGCGCGGCGGCGCGCTCGAAGGCGTAGCGCAACACGCGGTCGGTGCCGTGGCGGCTGAACACCGACTCCTGGATCACGATCTCGCGCTCGGTGCCAGCGTACATGATGCCGCCGAGGTTGGTGTATTCGCCCTCGGTGTTCTCGCGCACGATCAGGAAGTCGATCTCGCCGGGCTTTCGGCCGGCCAGCGGACAGGGCACGCCTTCGAACAGGCGCACCGGGCGCAGGTTGATGTACTGGTCGAACTCGCGGCGGAACTTCAGCAGGCTGCCCCAGAGCGAGACGTTGTCGGGCACGGTGGCCGGCCACCCCACGGCACCGAACAGCAGCGCGTCCATGCCCTGCAGCTGCTGCTTCCAGTCGGCGGGCATCATCTCGCCGTGGGCCAGGTAGTGGTCACAGCTGACCCAGTCGATCGGGGTCAGGTCCAGCGGGATGTCAAAGCGGCTGGCGGCGGCCTGCAGCACGCGCAGGCCTTCGGGCATCACTTCCTTGCCAATGCCGTCGCCCGGAATGACGGCGATGCGGTGGGTCTTGCTCATGGTCTCGGGAAAACGGGTGGAAGAAAGAGGTCGATGATAGAGCCACGCGCCACGGGGGGAATATTGTGGCCTCACCCTTCCCGCACCCGCGCGCCCACCCAGTGCCCGTCCCGGGCCAGGCGCTGCATGAGCCCCACCGCCAGCTCGGCCACGGCCTGGCAGGCCGGCGACCGGGGAATGTGGGCCGACGCACACAGGGTCAGCACCCGCTCCAGCGGCGGCTCTGTCACCGGCGTCGCACGCAGCTGCCCGGCCGCAATTTCGGCCTGCAGCGGCATGACCGGCAGCAGGGTGCGCCCCAGACCGGCCAGCAGCGTGGTGCGCAGGATGCTGATGGAGCTGATGTCGGCATAGACCTGGGGCGGCGGCAGGCCGGCCGCCGCCGCCGCGGATTCGATGATGGGCCGGACCCCGTGGGGCTGGGCCGGCAGGATGAGGGGTTCGGCCAGCGCTTGTTTCAGGCTCAGGGCAGCCCGCGCGGCAGGGCGGGAGGTCGCCGGCTCGATCAGGCACAGCCGTTCGCTGAGCACCGGCGTGACCGACAGACCATCCAGGTGCCCGTCGTCAAACAGCACCGCCAGCTGGATCTGGCCGGCGCGCAGCTGGCGCAGCAGGTTGCCGGTGAGTTCTTCGGTCAGCTCCAGCTCGATGCCCGGGTGCCGCTCGTGCACCTCGCGCAGCAGCGGCAAGGCCAGCGCGTTGGACGCACTGTGCGGGATGCCGAACACCACCTTGCCGGTCAGCGCCTCGCTGCGGTGGCGGGCACTGGCCACGGCCTCGTCGACCTGGCGCAGGATGGACACCGCGTGCGGCAGGAAGCGCTGGCCGGCCTCGGTCAGCTCGACGCCCCGGCGAGAGCGGCTGAACAGGCGCACGCCCAGCTCGTCTTCCAGCTGCGCCAGCTGGTGGCTCAGGGCCGACTGCGCCACATAAACCCGCTCGGCGGCCTTGGTGAAGCTGCCGCAGTCGGCAATGGCGACGAAGTAACGCAGCTGTCGGATTTCCATGGAAGAGAACAGGAGCCCAGTCAGTCATCTCTAATCCAGATGATACCGTGACTCATTTGTATTGGACAGATGGATCAGAGCCGGGCCCAATACACCCATCCCATCCAGCGGATACCCGCCCTGACCGCCACCAGCGGTCAGCCAGTGCCCCACCCGGCCAGCGCGGTTGTCGGCAGCATCGCTCACCGGCGGTGTGGTTCCCGGGTACGGCGGGTTCAGACCTTGAAGCCGTACTCGACGGTCAGCGGCGCGTGGTCGCTGAACTTCTCGCCCTTGTAGATGGCCTCGCTGCGCGCCGTCTCGGCCAGCGCCGGGGTGGCCAAGTGGTAGTCGAGCCGCCAGCCCACGTTCTTGGCATAGGCCTGGCCCCGGTTGCTCCACCATGTGTAACAGGCCTCGGTGGTCTCGGGCTGCAGGCGGCGGTAGACGTCGACCAGGCCGCCTTCGGTCAGCAGCCGGGTCATCCAGGCGCGTTCTTCGGGCAGGAAACCGCTGTTCTTCTGGTTGCCCTTCCAGTTCTTCAGATCGTTCTGGGTGTGGGCGATGTTGACGTCGCCGCAGACGATGAACTCGCGCTGACCCTTGAGCGCCATCAGGTGCGGGAACATCAGGTCCAGGAACCGGTACTTGGCCTCCTGCCGCTCGGGGCCCGACGAACCGCTGGGGAAATAGGCGCTGACGATGGACAGCTTGCGCCTGGGGGTGTCAAAGCGCAGCTCGGCCCAGCGGCCCTCGGCGTCGAACTCGCCGCCATCGAAACCGGTGAGCACGTCGGTGGGCTCGTGGCGGGTGTAGACCCCGACGCCCGAGTAGCCCTTTTTCTCGGCAAAGTGGAAATGGCCCTGCAGACCGGCCAGCGCCTCGAAGCGGCCGCTCACATCCGGCGCCTGGGCCTTGACTTCCTGGACACAAATACAATCGGGCGCATGTGTGGCCAGCCAGGCCTCCAGCCCTTTGCTGGTGGCCGATCGGATGCCGTTGAGGTTGAGGCTGGTCAGTTTGAACAAGGACACTCCCATGGGGTCGGACAAGGACACGGCGGCGGCCGGGGGCGCGCTGGCGCAGGAATTCGTGCAGTTCTGCGTCGACGCCGGCGTGCTGCGCTTTGGCGAATTCAAGACCAAGGCGGGGCGCATGAGCCCCTACTTCTTCAACGCCGGGCTGTTCGACGACGGCGCCAAACTGGGCCGTCTGGCCCGATTCTATGCACAGGCCCTGATGGCCAGTGGCATCGAATTCGACATGATTTTCGGCCCGGCCTACAAAGGCATTCCGCTCGGTGCCGCCGTGGCCATCGAGCTGGCCCGCCTGGGCCGCAACGTGCCCTTTGCCTACAACCGCAAGGAAGCCAAGGACCACGGCGAAGGCGGTACGCTGGTGGGGGCACCGCTCAAGGGCCGGGTGCTGATCGTGGATGACGTGATGAGCGCCGGCACCGCCGCGCGCGAGTCGATTGCGCTGATCCGGGCCGCAGGCGCCACGCCGCATGCCGTGGCCATTGCCCTGGACCGGCAGGAGAAGGCCACCGAGGTCGGCCCCGACGGCGCGCTGCGCGATGTGGATCACAGCGCTGTCCAGTATGTGCAACGCGAACTCGGCATGGCGGTCTGCGCCATTGCGCGTCTGGCCGATTTGCTGCAGTATCTGGATGCACATGCCGGGGATGATCTGGGGCAGCACCGCGACCGGGTGCTGGCCTATCGCCAGCGGTATGGCGTCCACGAGTGAACCGGATCTGCCTTTGAGTCATCTGCCCAAGCCCCTCGTCTTCCGAAAACACTGGCCGGTCTGGCTGGTGATGCTGGCCGTGGGCAGCCCCCTGGCGCTGGCGCAGGGCCAACAACCCAACCGCGCGGGCATCTACACCTGCATCGATGCGCAGGGCAGGCGTCTGACATCGGACCGACCGATTCCGGAATGCCTGGATCGGGAACAGCGCGAACTCGGACCCAGCGGCACCCTCAGACGCGTGGTCCCTCCCAGCTACACCGCCGAGGAACGGGCCCGCATCCAGGCCCAGCAACGCGCCGAAGAAGAGGCGCGCGCCCGGGCGAACGAGGAGCGGCGCCGAGAGCGGGCCTTGCTGATCCGCTACCCCAACCAGGACGCGCACGACCGCGAACGGGCCGCAGTGCTGGCCCAGGTGGACGAGGTGATCGAAGCCGTCAGGAAACGGGAACAGGCCCTGGCCGAGCAGCGGCGCGAAATCGACCTGGAGCTGGAGTTCTACCAGAGCGATCCGACGCGTGTGCCGGCCTGGCTCAGGCGCAAACTCGAAGACAACGAGCAACAGGTGCTGGTCCAAAAGCGCTTCCTGACCGAGCAGGACCAGGAGAAGCGCCGCATCAACGAACGCTTCGACGAAGAGCTGGCGAATCTGCGCCGGCTCTGGTCACAGATGGCCGGCGCCGGTCGCTGATCACCCACCCAGCTTCTTCCGCAGCACGTCGTTGACCTGCTGCGGATTGGCTTTGCCCTTGCTGGCCTTCATGACCAGGCCCACCAGCGCATTGAAGGCCTTGTCCTTGCCAGCGCGAAACTGCTCGACCATGGGCGCGTTGGCAAGCATCACCTCGTCGATGATCTTCTCCAGCGCGCCGCTGTCGTTCATCTGCTTGAGACCCTTGGCTTCGATGACGGCGTCGACGTCCTGCCCCTCGCCCGCCCACAGCGCATCCATCACCTGCTTGGCGGCGTTGTTGGAGATGGTGCCGTCGGCGATGCGCTTGAGCAGCGCGGCCAGCGTGTCGGCGCTGACCGGCACCTGGGCGATGTCCTTCTCTTCGTTGTTGAGCCGGCGCGAGATCTCGCCCATGATCCAGTTGCTGGCCATCTTGGCCTGACCGCTGGCCTTGGCCGCGGTCTCGAAATAGGCCGCCATGGCCGGGCTCTGCGTCAGCGTGGTCGCGTCGTATTCCGGCAGGCCATACTCGGTCACCAGGCGCTCGGCCATCTGGCGCGGCAGTTCGGGCATGGACGCCTTCACTTCATCCACCCAGCTGCGGGCGATCACCAGCGGCGGCAGGTCGGGGTCGGGGAAGTAGCGGTAGTCGGCCGCGTCTTCCTTGGTGCGCATGGCGCGCGTCTCGCCCGTGTCCGGGTCGAACAGCACCGTGGCCTGCTCGATGGCGTGGCCGTCCTCGATCTGCTCGATCTGCCAGCGCACCTCGTAGTCGATTGCCTGCTGCATGAACTTGAACGAGTTCAGGTTCTTGATCTCGCGGCGGGTGCCCAGGGGCTGGCCCGGCTTGCGCACCGAGACGTTGGCGTCGCAGCGGAACGAGCCTTCCTGCATGTTGCCGTCGCAGATTCCGATCCAGGTCACGATCTTGTGCAGCTCTTTGGCGTAGGCCACGGCCTCGGCGCTGGAGCGGATGTCGGGCTCGGTGACGATCTCCAGCAGCGGCGTGCCGGCGCGGTTGAGGTCGATGCCCGAGAGGCCATGAAAGTCCTCGTGCAGGCTCTTGCCGGCGTCTTCCTCCAGGTGCGCGCGCACCAGGCGCACGGTTTTCTTTTCATCACCCAGAAAGAACGACACCTCGCCGCCCTGCACCACCGGGATCTCGAACTGGCTGATCTGGTAGCCCTTGGGCAGGTCGGGGTAGAAATAATTCTTGCGCGCGAACACGCTCTGCTCGGCGATGTGCGAGCCCAGCGCCAGACCGAGGCGGATGGCGTGCGCCACCGCTTCGCGGTTCATCACCGGCAAGGTGCCCGGCAGGGCCAGGTCCACCGCGCAAGCCTGGGTGTTCGGCTCGGCGCCGAAAGCCGTGGGGGCGCGGCTGAAGATCTTGCTCTTCGTGGCCAATTGGGCGTGGGTCTCGAAGCCGATCACGACTTCGTAACCTTGCACCAGCAGGGAAGCTTGTTTCTGGTTGCTCATGTTCAGAAGCCCTCCGGCGTTTTCAGGTGCCAGTCGGTGGCTTGCTGGAAGGCGTGCGCAGTTTGCAGCAGCGCGGCTTCCTGGAAGTAGTTGCCGATCAGCTGCAGACCCACCGGCAGACCACCGGCGCCGAAACCGGCCGGCACGCTCATGCCGGGCAGGCCGGCCAGCGAGGCCGGCAGCGTGAAGATGTCGGCCAGGTAGTTGGCGACCGGGTCGTCGGCCTTGTCACCGATCTTCCAGGCGGTGGTCGGCGCGGCCGGGCCGGCGATCACGTCGCACCGGGCAAAGGCGTCCTGGAAGTCCTTCGCGATCAGGCGGCGGATCTGCTGTGCCTTGAGGTAATAGGCGTCGTAGTAGCCGTGGCTCAGCACATAGGTGCCGATCATGATGCGGCGCTGCACCTCGGGCCCGAAGCCTTCGCTGCGCGACTTCTTGTACATGTCGAGCAGGTCGTCGTACTGCGCGGCGCGGTGGCCGAACTTCACACCGTCGAAACGGCTGAGGTTGGACGAGGCTTCGGCCGGCGCAATGATGTAGTAGACCGGGATGGACAGCTCGGTGCGCGGCAGCGAAATGTCGACCAAGGTGGCGCCCAGCTTCTCGTATTCGGCCAGCGCGGCGCGAACGGCGGCGAGCACGTCGGGCGCGCAGCCTTCACCGAAGAACTCCTGGGGCAGACCGATGCGCAGGCCCTTGAGCGGTTGCGTGGCGGTCGCGCCCTCACGAGCTTGCCCCAGCAGGCGTGTGTAATCCTCGGCCGGGTGGTCCAGGCTGGTCGAGTCGCGGTCGATGTCCGGTCCGGCCATGGCCGTCAGCAGCGTGGCACAGTCGGCGGCGCTGCGCGCCATCGGGCCGGCCTGGTCCAGGCTGGACGCGAAGGCGATCATGCCGTAGCGCGAGCAGCGGCCGTAGGTGGGCTTGATGCCGGTGACGTTGCAGAAGCTGGCGGGCTGGCGGATGGAGCCGCCGGTGTCGGTGCCGGTGACGGCCGGCGCCAGGCGCGCGGCCACGGCCACGGCCGAGCCGCCCGAGGAACCGCCGGGCACGCGGTCGGCGTCCCAGGGGTTGCGGGCCACGCCGTAGGCGGAGTTTTCATTGCTGCCGCCCATGGCGAACTCGTCGCAGTTGAGCTTGCCCAGGGTCACGGCGCCGGCCTTGGCCAGGTTCGCGACCACGGTGGCATCGAACGGGCTCTGGTAGCCCTCCAGCATCTTGCTGCCCGCGGTGCTGGGGAAACCCTGCGTGACGAAGATGTCCTTGTGGGCCAGCGGCACACCCAGCAGCGGGCCACGCTCACCGGCCGCGATGCGGGCGTCGACGGCCCGGGCCTGTGCCAGGGTGGCGTCTTCGTTGAAGGCCAGGTAAGCGCCTAATCCGGCGTGTTGCTTCGCGCGCGCCAGCAGGACCTGCGCGGCTTCCACGGACGACGTCTTCTTGTCGGCGATGGCGGCCACCAGTTCCGCCACCCCCATCTGGTGGATGTCTTTGGCGCTCATTGGACTGCCCCCACGCTGGTCACTTCGTGTACGGCGCTGCCCCCCGGGGGGGTGCGAACTTGCTTGAGGCGACTCTGCGCGGCGTTCATTCGATCACCTTGGGCACGAGGAACAGGCCGCGCTCGACGGCCGGGGCGCTGCGCTGGTTGGCTTCGCGCTGGTTGGGTTCGCTGGCCACGTCGGGTCGCAGGCGCAGGCTGACATGGTCGATGACGGCGGTGGGGTGGGCCAGCGGTTCGACCCCGGCGGTGTCCACCGCCTTCATCTGTTCGACGACGTCGAAGAAGCCATTGAGCTGGGCCAGCATGCGTTCGGCCTGGGCCGGCGGCATGTCCAGGCGTGCCAGGTGGGCGATGCGCCCGATGTCGGACAGGTTCAGGGACATGGGGGGACTTGGAAGGAAAAACTCGAAAACCACGCCGGACCGGGCGCCATCTGCCCTGAAACCGCGTGTAACGTGCAGAAAATGGCCTCGGAGAGGGCCCGTGCCACACAGGGGATACGGTATTATCCAAGGTTTATCGGCAAAGGCCTCCCCTGGGCGGCTGGCGCCGAAAAATCAAACACTCAAAGGCCATCTGGCCGCCCGCACCCGATCGGCGACGGCTGCGCGAAGCCGCACCCGTGCCTCACAGGATTTCTGCATCATGTTTGAAGCTTTCCGTCGCCAGTTCTCCACCGACCTGGCGATCGACCTTGGCACCGCCAACACCCTGATCTACGTGCGCAACAAGGGCATCGTGCTGGACGAGCCCTCGGTGGTGTCCATCCGCCACGAAGGCGGCCCGCAGGGCAAGAAGACGATCCAGGCGGTGGGCCACGAGGCCAAGGCCATGCTGGGCAAGGTGCCTGGCAACATCGAGGCCATCCGCCCGATGAAAGACGGGGTGATCGCCGACTTCACCGTCACCGAGCAGATGCTCAAGCAGTTCATCAAGATGGTGCACCCGCGCTCGCTGTTCAAGCCGAGCCCGCGCATCATCATCTGCGTGCCCTGCGGCTCGACCCAGGTCGAACGCCGCGCCATCCGCGAGTCGGCACTGGGCGCCGGGGCTTCCGAGGTCTACCTGATCGAGGAACCCATGGCCGCGGCCATCGGTGCCGGCCTGCCGGTCTCCGACGCCTCGGGCTCCATGGTGGTCGACATCGGTGGCGGTACGACCGAAGTCGGCGTCATTTCCCTGGGCGGCATGGTCTACAAGGGCAGCGTGCGCGTGGGCGGTGACCGCTTCGACGACGCCATCATTGCCTACATCCGTCGCAACTACGGCATGCTCATTGGCGAACCCACGGCCGAGGCCATCAAGAAGGAAATCGGTTCGGCCTTCCCGGGTTCCGAGGTCAAGGAGATGGAAGTCAAAGGGCGCAACCTGTCCGAAGGTGTGCCGCGCAGCTTCACCATCAGCTCCAACGAGATCCTCGAAGCCCTCACCGACCCGCTGAACAACATCGTCTCGGCGGTCAAGATGGCACTGGAACACACGCCGCCCGAGCTGGGGGCCGACATTGCCGAGCGCGGCATGATGCTCACCGGCGGCGGCGCCCTGTTGCGCGACCTGGACCGCCTGCTGGCCGAAGAGACCGGCCTGCCGGTGCTGGTGGCCGAAGAGCCGCTGACCTGCGTGGTGCGCGGCTGCGGCATGGCCCTGGAACGCATGGAGCGCCTGGGCACCATCTTCACCAGCGAGTAAGCCCGCTCGGGTCCGCAGCGCCCACCCCGCCCCGAGCCCGCCACCGACATGCCACTGGGCACCCTGGACCGCACGCCGCCGCCCTTCTTCAGGCAAGGACCGTCGGCGCTGTCCAAACTGGTGGTCTTCAGCGCCGTTTCCGTGTTCCTGATGGTGGCCGACCTCCGCCTGGGACTGACCCCACCCCTGCGCGCGGCGATCGCGACCGCGCTGTATCCGGTGCAATGGACCGTGATGCGACCGATCCAGGCCGCAGGCAACGTCGGCAACTACTTCACCAGCCTGCACCGCGCCCAGCAAACCGAGGCCGAAGCGCTGCGTCGCCTGGCCGCGCAGGCCGACCGCCACCTTCAGCTGGAACAACTGGAGCAGGAGAACCGACAGCTGCGGGAGTTGCTGCTGATGCGTGACCGCATCAGCAGCCCGGCCATGGGCGCCCAGGTCCTGTACGACACGGCGGACCCTTTTTCGCGGCGCATCGTCATCGACCGGGGGCAGACCCACGGCATCGAAGCGGGCTCTCCGGTGGTCGACGAATCGGGGGTGCTGGGGCAGGTCACCCGCGTCTATCCCCTGGTGTCCGAAGTGACCCTGCTGATCGATCGTGACCAGGCCATTCCGGTGCTCAACGTTCGCACCGGGGTGCGCAGCGTGGCCTTCGGTCAACCTTCGGCGGCAGGAGACGGCCTGGAATTGCGTCACACGCTGGCGAGTGCCGACATCGAGGAAGGCGACCTGTTGACCACCAGCGGCATCGACGGCGTTTATCCCCCGGGACTGCCTGTCGCCCGAGTCTCCCGCATTGAGCGCCGCGCCGAGTCTTCGTTCACGCGGGTCCAGTGCGAACCGCTGGCGCGCGTCCAGGGTGCCCTGCATGTGCTGGTGCTGCAACCTGTCGGCGCACAATTGCCACCGCCGCCCGAACCCGAGCAGGCAACAGGGCGACAAAGGCGGGACAGGCCGGTGCCCGGCAGCCCCATCAACCGGAGCGCGCCATGATCATGCGCCCCGGACAGCAGCTGCTGTTGCCCGCCAACCGGGTCTTCATCTGGGCCAGCCTGGTGGCAGCCCTGACCATCAACATGGTGGTCAACATGGGTCTGTGGGGACGGGCCGCCTGGGTGCCCGATCTGCTGGCCGTGACCCTGGTGTTCTGGTGCGTGCATCAGCCCTTGCGCATCGGTGTGGGCGTGGCCTTCGTGTCCGGCCTGCTGCTGGATGTCCATCAGGGCGCCCTGTTCGGTCAGCATGCCCTGGCCTACACGGTGATGGCCTACTTCGCCGTGGCCATGCACCGGCGCCTGCTGTGGTTCGCCGTGCCGACGCAGGCGGTCCAGGTGTTCCCGCTGTTCCTGGCGGCCCATCTGCTGGTGCTGGTGGTGCGCATGGCCTCGGGAGGCACGTTTCCGGGCTGGTCGTTCTTTCTGGCTCCGTTCATCGAGACCGCGCTCTGGCCACTGGTCAGCGTGGTGCTGCTGGCGCCCCAGCGACGAGCGCCCGACCCCGATGAAAACAGACCCCTCTAGAACCGTGGGGGAAGCATGACAGAGTTGCGCAATGTCGAGGCCGACCTGGACCGGTTCCGGTTGCGGGTGCTGGTGGCCGCGCTGGCGGTGCTGTTCGCCTTCGGCCTGCTGGTGGCGCGCATGGTCTACCTTCAGGTCAGCAAGCACGAGCAACTCATGGCCCAGGCGGAAAGCAACCGCACGGCGGTGTTGCCGGTGGTGCCCAACCGGGGGCAGATCGTCGACCGCAATGGTTACGTGCTGGCCACCAACTTCTCGGCCTACACGCTGGAGATCACCCCGTCCCGGGTCAGGGACCTGGAGGCCACCATCGACGCGCTGAGCGAGGTGGTCGACATCCAGCCCAGGGACCGGCGTCGTTTTCGGCAGCTGCGCGAGGAATCCCGCCGTTTCGACTCCCTGCCGATACGCACCCGCCTGACCGATGAGGAGGTGGCCCGCTTCACCGCCCAGCGCTACCGGTTCCCGGGGGTGGAGGTGCGGGCACGGCTGATCCGGCACTACCCCCATGGAGAAACCGCCAGTCACGTGGTCGGCTACATCGGCCGCATCAACCGGCGCGAAAAGGAGATGATCGAGGATTGGCCGGAAGAGGACCAGGCCAATTACCGGGGCACCGAACACATCGGGAAACTCGGTGCCGAGCAGAGTTTCGAGCGGCAGTTGCACGGCACCACCGGATTCGAGCGGGTGGAGACCTCGGCTGGCGGCCGCGCGGTGCGCCTGCTGGCCAGCACCGCTGCGGTGCCGGGCAACACCCTGGTGCTGTCGATCGACATCCGGCTGCAGAGGCTGGTGGAGGACATGTTCGGTGATCGGCGGGGGGCGCTGGTGGCCATCGACCCGCGCAACGGCGAGGTGCTGGCCTTTGTGTCCAAGCCCACTTTCGACCCCAACCTGTTCGTCGAGGGCATTGACGTCGACAACTGGCGTGCCCTCAACGAATCCATCGACAAACCCCTGCTCAACCGCGCCTTGAGGGGCACCTACCCGCCCGGATCGACCTACAAACCGTTCATGGCCCTGGCGGCACTGGAAACCGGCAGGCGCACGCCGCAGACCGTGATCAACGACCCAGGCTACTGGATGCTGGGCAGCCACCGCTTCCGGGGCCGCGCCACCGGACCGACCAACCTGCACCACAGCCTCGTCCAGTCCAGCAACGCCTACTACTACTCGCTGGCCAACGAAATGGGGGTGGATGCCATCCACGACTTCATGAAACCCCTGGGGTTCGGACAGCTCACCGGCATCGATCTGCGCGGAGAAGTGCGCGGCGTTCTGCCCAGCCAGGCCTGGAAGCGCCAGACCTACCGCCGGCCGGAACAGCAGCGCTGGTACGCGGGCGAGACCATCTCGCTGGGCATCGGTCAGGGCTACAACAACTTCACCATTCTGCAACTGGCCCACGCCATGGCCACACTGGCCAATGGCGGCGTGCGACACACACCGCACGTGGCACTGGCGGTCCAGGACGTGGTCACGCGGGAACGCACCCTGCTCTCCGACCCCCGGGGCACGGATCTGCGGTACCGGCCCGAAAACCTCGGGGCCGTGCTGAAAGCGATGGAAGATTCCACCGTCAGCGGCACGGCGGCCCGGGTGTTTACAGGGGCGGGCTACCGCAGCGGCGGAAAGACGGGAACCGCCCAGGCCGTCACCATCGGGCAGAAGGACCGCTACGACGCCGAGAAACTGGCCGAACACCAGCGCGACCACTCGCTGTACGTGGCATTCGCACCGGCCGAGAACCCCAGCGTGGCACTGGCCGTCATCGTCGAGAACGCGGGGTTTGGCTCTGCCCATGCCGCCCCGATCGCCCGGCGGGTATTCGACTACCTTCTGATGGACCAGTATCCCAATCCGCAGGACATGGCGGCGGTCCAGAAGGGGCAGGCCGGCGTACCGATCGGCACGCCGCTCAAGGCCAGCGAAATCGCATGGCCACAGGACCCGGTCACGGCACCCTGAGCGACCTCAACGGATCCAGGCGTCGTGGCCGGTCTTGAGGATGAGGGCGCTGACCACCACAAGGAAGACACCGCGCACGAAGCCGCTGCCGTGCTTGAGCGCCAGCCGCGTGCCCAGCAGGCTGCCGACGACGTTGGCCACCGCCATGACCACGGCGAAATGCCACCAGACATGGCCCTTGGCCGCGAACAGCAAGAGGGCGGCCAGGTTGGAGGTGGTGTTGAGCAGCTTGGCGCTGGCACTGGCGTGAAGGAAGTCGTACCCCAGCCAGCGCACGAACAGGAAAACAAAAAAGCTGCCGGTACCCGGACCGAAGAAGCCGTCGTAGAAGCCGATGGTCAGACCCAGGGTAGCGGCGGCCAGCGCTTCGCGCCGGCCGGCAAAACGCGGGGTGTGGTGGCGACCCAGGTCCTTGCGCGCCAGCGTGTAGATCAGAACCGCGATCAGGATGGCGGGCAGCACCCGGCGCAGGAAGTCGGGCGACACCACGGTGACCGCCCAGGCACCGGCCATGGAGCCGGCAAAGCACACCGCTGCCGCCGGCAGCAGCGCGCTCCAGGGCATGTGCACGCGGCGCGCGTACTGCACCGTGGCCGCCGCCGTGCCCCAGATGGACGCGCTCTTGTTGACCCCAAACAGGGTTGCAGGGTGGGTGTTGGGAAAAACGGCAAACAGCGCAGGCACCAGGATGAGCCCACCGCCCCCGACGATCGAATCGACAAAACCGGCGAACAGCGAGGCCAGCGAGACCAGAAACAATTCCATGCCCGCATTGTCACCGGGTCGCAGTCAGCGGGTGTCCGTGCAGCCAGCGGCAAGCCCAGTCCAGGGCCAGTTCCATATCGGCCAGCGCCCCGGCGCCCGGCGTGCTGCCCAAATCGAAAGCCGATGCACGGATCGCCAGCAGGGTCGCGGATGGCGGCGGCTGACGGTGCAGGTCCTGGTAGACCTGCAGCACCGCCTCGGGCGCGAGCGCATGGCTGCCGATGCCGGCGCCGCGCGCGGCTTGCAGCGGGCGCACGGTGAACGGCTCGGCCAGGTCGAGCGCGGCATCCACGAACAACACACGCTCCCGGCCCACCAAGTCCAGCGCGTGCTCCACCTGCAGCTGGAAATCGGTCAGCACCTCCACGCGGTCCGCAACTTGAGTGTCCTGCATGTGGGCCAGCAAGCGTTCGGCCAGCAGCGGCCCGAGCGCGTCGTCGCCCCGGCTGGGATTGCCCCAGGCCACCACCAGCAGCGGCGGCACGGATTGGCTCACTGTGCCCGTTCCATCGGGTGCGGCGTGGTGCCGCGCTGCGTCTCGCCGGTGGACGAGCGCAGCACGTGGTCCAGCACCTCGCCTTTTGCGTCGCGCAGCGTCACCGACAGCGGCATCTGGCCCAGCGCGTGGGTGGCGCAGGACAGGCAGGGGTCGTAGGCGCGGATGGCAACTTCCAGGTGGTTGAGCAGGGGCTCGGTGATGGTCTGGCCGTCGAGGTACTGCAGCGCGACCGAGCGCACCGCCTCGTTCATGGCCTGGTTGTTGTGCGTGGTCGAGACGATCAGGTTGCAGCTCTTGACCAGATCGTCGTCACCGACCTCGTACTCGTGGATCAGCGTGCCGCGCGGCGCCTCGATGATGCCGACACCGCTGCGCTGGCGCTCGCCCGCGGCCTGCAGCGGGCCGCCGAGGATGGCGGGGTCGTCCAGCAGCTGCGCGATCACCTCCACGCCGTGCAGCAGCTCGATCATGCGCGCCCAGTGCGTGGCCAGCACCGCGTGCACCGGCCGGCCACCGTGCGCGGCCACGAAAGCCTGGCGGCGTGCCTCGGCGCGCGGCGTGGGAATGTGGTCGCAGTTCTGCAGCCGCGCCAGCGGGCCCACGCGGTACCACCCGACCTCGGGTCCGAGCGCGCGGCGGTAGGGGAACTTCATGTAGGTCCAGGGCTTGACCGCCTCGTCGATCAGCTCGCGGTAACGCTGGTCCTCGAAGCCGTCGACCGCGATGCGGCCGTCGGCCTCGCGCAGGCGCAGCGCGCCGTCGTACAGCTCCATCGCGCCGCCGGGGCCGATGAGGGACATCATGGCCGCGGGCGTTTCGCCGAAGTGTTCGTAGGCGGATGGCAGGCCGGTGTGCAGGCGCTGGGCCAGGTCCACCGCGCCCTCGGCCCAGGCCAGCACCTCGGGCAGCTGCGCGCGCAGCGTGTCGCGGTCTTCGCGCGCCACGGCCCGGTTCATGCCGCCGGGCACCGAGCCGGTGCCGTGCACCCGCTTGCCCGAGGTGATGCGGATCACTTCCTGGCCGAACTTGCGCAGCATCACGCCCTGGCGCGCGGCCTCGGGGTGGGCCATCGCCACACCGACGATGTTGCGCTGCGCGACGTCGGCACCGAAGCCGAACAGCAGGTCGGGCGAGGACAGGTGGAAGAAATGCAGCGCGTGGCTCTGCACGATCTGGCCGTAGTGCATCAGCCGGCGGATGCGGTCGGCGGCCTCGGGCACCGGCCAGCCGCCGACCACGCGGTCCAGTGCCTTGGACGCGGCCAGGTGGTGCGAGACCGGGCAGATGCCGCACAGGCGCTGCACCAGGACCGGCACCTCCCAGTAAGGCCGGCCGACGATGAACTGCTCGAAGCCACGGAACTCGACGATGTGCAGCCGCACCTGCTGCAGGCGGTTCTGCTCGTCCAGCAGCAGCGTGACCTTGCCGTGGCCTTCGACGCGCGAGACCGGGTCGATCACGATGCGGCGCAGGCCCTCGGGGTTTGCAGCCGATTCCAGCGAAGAGGAAGTCATGTCCGAGTACCTCCGTGGCGGGGCAGCCGTGGAACGGGCTTGGCCCGGCCACAGGCTGCGTCCCCTTGGGGGGAAGACGCGAAGCGGCGCAGGGGGGTGGCCCATTCAGTCATAACGGATCAACCCCTTGTTCAAGGCGGGCTCGCGCCCGGCCATCAGGTCCTGCAGCAACTGCCAGAAGGCGTCGGCCGGTGGCGGGCAGCCGGGCAGCGCGTGGTCGATCTGCACGACCTCGTGGATGGGCCGCACGCGGTTGAGCGGCAGCGGCAGCTCGGGGTCGTTCGGCACCTCGCCGTAGACGGCCTGCATCATCTCGCCCACGTCCAGGTGGTTGCGCAGCGCGGGCAGGCCGCCGGTGATGGCGCAGGCGCCCACGGCCACCAGCACCCGGCACTGGTCGCGGAAAGCGCGCAGCACCTCCACGTTCTCGGCGTTGCACAGACCGCCTTCGATCAGGCCGATGTCGCAGGGACCGACGGTCTTGATGTCGGTCAGTGGCGAGCGGTCAAATTCGATGCGCTCGATCAGCCCGAACAGGCGCTCGTCGATGTCGAGGAAGGACATGTGGCAGCCAAAGCAGCCGGCCAGCGAGACCGTGGCGACGCGCCACTTGCGGGGTGACGTTTCTGCAGTCATCCGCGCGTCTCCGCATCGTCGAAAGTGCGCTCGCCGTAGGGCTGGGCAAAGCCGACGCGCTTGGGCAGCAGCGCACCCACCGGGCAGATGTGGGCGGCGCGGTCTTCCACCGCCAGGCGACTGTCGCCGAGCCGGCCGCTTTCACTGTCGATCAGCAGCTTGGCGCCGATGCCGTGGCCGCCGATGGCGAACACCCGCTTGCCGTCGAGCTCGTCGCTGGCGCGCACGCAGAGCTGGCAGAGGATGCAGCGGTTGGGCTCGAACCAGACGTCGGGGTGGCTGGCGTCCACCGGCCTGTCGGGGTTGAGCGCCTCGTAGTGCAGGTCGGTCATGCCGGCGCGTTCGGCCTGGTGCTGCAGCTGGCAGCTGCCGCTCTTCTCGCAGCCGGGGCAGAAGTGGTTGCCTTCGACAAACAGCATCTGCAGCAGGTGCAGGCGCCGCGTCTTCAGGGCGTCGGTGTGGCACTCCACCCGCTGGCCCGCGACCGCGGGCGTGACGCAGGCCGCCACCGGCCGGCCGTCGGCCAGCACGGTGCACAGCCGGCAGGAGGCGCTGCCCGACACGCTTTCGTGCCAGCACAGGTGCGGCACTTCGTGTCCGGCGCGCCGCGCGGCCTGCAGGATGGTGTCGCCGGCCTGCAGGGGGACGGGTTGGCCGTCGAAGTCGAAGCTTTCCCTGGACATGGCGCCATCATCCCCCATGTTCGGTCGACAGCCGGGCGCCCGGGTCACGCCGACCGGTCACAAGGCGCGCCGACGACAGCTCGGCATCCAGGTCGATATCGGGCTGGAAGCTCGCCGCCGTGCTGCGCTGCGCATAGGCCTGGCCGAAGTGGGCCAGGGTGTCGCGCAGCGGGTTGCAGGCCGAGACGCCCAGGCCGCAGTGCGTGCCGCTGTGCAGCAATTCGTCCAGCTCGTGCAGGCGTGCGATGTCGAAGGCCGAGCCACGACCGGCGCCGCGCGCCTGTGCCAGCTTGTCGAGCCGGCGCACCACCAGCTCGGTGCCGACGCGACACGGCGTGCACAGGCCGCAGCTTTCGTGGGCGAAGAAACGAGCAAAATGCCGGGCGACTTCGAACAGGTCCCGACTTTGGTCGAACACCATCAGCGCGCCGGCGCTGGGCAGGTCTTCGAAGGCGATGGCTCGATGGAAAGCGCTGGCCGGCACGCAGCTGCCGGAAGGCCCGCCGACCTGCACCGCCAGCGGATTCCGCGCGCCGCAGTCCGTCAGGATCTGCGCCAGCGGCGTGCCCAGCGGGTACTCGTAGAGGCCGGGTCGTTCGCAGTCGCCCGAGACCGAATGGATCTTGGTACCGGTGGATTCGGGCGTGCCGATGCCGGCCCACCAGGCGCCACCGCGGCGCGCGATGTGGGCCACCGCGACCAGGGTCTCGACGTTGTTGACCACGGTGGGGCGCCCCAGGTAGCCGCGCTGAACCGGGAACGGCGGTCGGATGCGCGGAATACCGCGCTTGCCTTCCAGCGATTCGATCAACGCCGACTCCTCGCCGCACACATAGGCGCCGGCGCCCAGGTGGATGGCGATGTCGAAGTCGAAGCCGATCACGCCGCCCGCATTGCGCCCGAGCAGCCCCATCGCCCGGCGGCGTTCGAGCACGGCTTCGAGGTGGTCGAGCAGGAAGCGGTATTCGCCGCGCAGGTAGACGAGGCCCGTCCGCGCCCCGATGGCGCGCGCGGCCACCGTCATGCCGTCGAACAGTTCGTCGGCGTGGCGGCTGAGCAGCACCCGGTCCTTGAAGGTGCCGGGCTCGCCCTCGTCGGCGTTGCAAACCACACAGCGCTGGCCATCGGGCGCGACGGCCTCGGCGCAGAAGCGCCACTTGCGTGCGGTCGGAAAACCGGCGCCGCCGCGGCCACGCAGGCCCGAGCGTTCGACTTCGTCCAGCAGCTCGGCCGGTTCCCGCGACAGCACAGTGGGCAGGCCAGGCGCGTCGGCGGGCAGGCCCTGCAGCAGCACGTCGGCGCGCCGGATGTTGTCCTGCACCTCGAACCAGTCGGCCGGCCACGCGTCAGGTGGCACATCGGCCAGCAGCAGCTCGGCCAGTTGATCCACGCGGGCGGCGTCCAGCCGTGTCACCACCAGGTGGTGGTTGACCAGCAGGGCCGGCCCCTGGTCGCACAGACCGGTGCAGGAGCAGCGGTCGACGCTGAAACGGCCTTGCGTATCGACCTCCCCAGGCTTCACGCCCAGGCGCTCACACAGGCGCGCCATCAGAGCCTCGCTGCCCGCCATGCGGTCGGTGATGTTGTCGGAGAACAGCACGCGAACCCGGCCCACGGGCTGGAGGTGAAAGAAGCGATAAAAGCTGGCCACGCCTTCAACATGCGCGGTGGTCAGGCGCAGCGCGCGGCCGATGTGGGCCAGCAGATCGCGCGGCAGCCAGTGCGTCTGCGCCTGGGTTTCGCGCAATACCTGCACCAGCGCGTGCGGGTCGTGGTGCCAGCGGGCCATGACTCCGGCGACCAACGTGCGGAGGGATGGAGCCTCGTGCATGCGCTTCAACGTCACGTGCAAATCCTGGGCGGAAAGACAGAAACCAAGCTCCGGTCGATTGTAGGCATGGAAGATCTCAGGTCGATGACGGTGTCGGGGAAGCCGACCGGTGCGCATCAGCAGATGCGTGGCAACTGTTCAGCGCTGAGCCAGTCCACCACGCGTCGGCCACCGAATCGGGTATCCAGCTGCACGAAGTGATGCGGGTCGGTGGTGACCTCGCCGATGCGTGCGGCGTCTGCACCCAGCGGGTGGGCGCGCAGCGCGGCCAGCGCGGCTTCGGCCGCTTCGGGCGCGACGATGGCGATCAGCTTGCCTTCGTTGGCCACGTACAGCGGGTCCAGACCCAGCAGTTCACAGGCTGCGTCCACCTGTGGCTTGACGGGAATGGCCGCCTCCTGCAGCCGCATGCCGACGCCGGACTGGCGCGCGATTTCGTTGAGCGTGGTCGCCAGGCCGCCGCGCGTGGGGTCGCGCAGCACGCGCACCGCGCCGGGGGCGGCGGTCATCAGGTCGGCCACCAGGGTGTGCAGCGCGGCGGTGTCGCTCACGATCGTGGTTTCGAAGGCCAGCGATTCGCGCTGCGACAGCACCGCCACGCCGTGGTCGCCGATGGTGCCCGACAGCAGGATCACGTCACCCGCCCGCGCGTTGCGGCCGCTGACCACGACACCCGGTGGCAACACGCCCACGCCGGTGGTGCTGATGAACACGCCGTCGCCCTTGCCCTGCTCCACCACCTTGGTGTCACCGGTGACCACCGGCACACCCGCCTCGCGCGCGGCCGCGCCCATGCTCTGCACGATGCGCTGCAGGTCGGCCAGCGGGTAACCCTCTTCGATGATGAAGCTGGCGCTCAGGTACAGCGGCTGCGCACCCATCATGGCGACGTCGTTGACCGTGCCGTGCACCGCCAGGCAGCCGAGGTCGCCACCGGGGAAGAAGAGGGGCGAGACCACGTGGCCGTCGGTCGCCATCACCAGTTGCCCTGGGCCTTCGGGGAACACCGGCAGGGGCAACGCCGCACCGTCGTCGCCCTGGCGCAGGAAGGGGTTGTCCAGCGCGGGCAGGAACAGCTCCTCGATCAGCTGCGCTGCGGCCTTGCCGCCAGCGCCATGGCCCATGTCGATGCGGCCGTGTCTGATGTCCAGCGGGCGAGTGTAGGTCTTTTTCATGTCAACTTTCCATGACCGCAGACGCCCCATCCAGGGGCACCGAGGAACCGGCTTCGCCGGGCCTCTGGTGCCGTCCCCCTCCCGCCGAAGGCGAGAGAGGGGGAAGCCGCGAAGCGGCGCAGGGGGTGACCACCTGTACATCGCGGAAGCGTCCGTAGGTGTAGTGCGCGGCGCAGGCGCCCTCGCTGGAGACCATGCAGGAACCGATGGGGTTCTCGGGTGTGCAGACGGTGCCGAAGATCTTGCAGTCGCGCGGCTCTTTCACGCCGCGCAGGATGGCGCCGCATTCGCAGGCCTTGTTGTCGGGCACGCTGCGGTAGCCCAGGTTGAAGCGGTGTTCGGCGTCGTGGTCGCGGTGCTTGGCGCGGATCTGCAGCGCCGACAGCGGCATGGTGCCCAGGCCGCGCCACTCGAAGGCCTCGCGCAGCTCGAAGACGTCGTCCATCACCGCCTGGGCATTGAGGTTGCCCTGTGGCGTGACGGCGCGGGTGAACTCGTTCTCGACCTCGGCGCGGCCTTCGTTGACCTGGCGCACCAGCATCAGAATGGCCTGCAGCACGTCCAGCGGCTCGAAGCCGGCGATGACGACTGGCTTCTGGTACTCCTGAGCGAATTTCGCGTACGGGTCGGAACCGATGACGACACTGACGTGCGCCGGGCCGACGAAGCCTTCGATCTCGGCAGTCTCGTGCGAACAATCACCCCCACGCTCCCCTGCTTCGCAGTGGTCGCTGCCCGCCGGGGGGGCTGACCCAGCTTGGGGCGGCCCGGCGCTGGGTCGGCCACCATCGAGGATCGCGCGGATCGCCGGCGGGGTCAGCACGTGGCTGCACATGACGCTGAAGTTCTTCAACCCCTCGCGCGCCGCGTCGCGGATCACCAGCGCCGTGGGCGGCGTGGTGGTTTCGAAACCGATGGCGAAGAACACCACCTGCTTGTCCGGGTGGTTGCGCGCCATTTGCAGCGCGTCGCCGGCCGAATAGACCATGCGGATGTCGCCGCCGCGCGCCTTGGCCTTGGTCAATGAAAGACCGCCGGAGGCCGGCACGCGCATGGTGTCGCCGTAGGTGCAGAGGATCACGTCGTGCTGCAAGGCGAGTTCGATCGCCAGGTCCACGCGACCGATGGGCAGCACGCAGACCGGGCAGCCCGGGCCGTGGATCATGCGCACGTTGGGCGGCAGCAGTTCCAGCACACCGTAGCGGCTGATCGCGTGCGTGTGGCCGCCGCAGAATTCCATGAAGCGGTAGGGGTGGTCGGGCCTCACTTCGGCGGCGATGCGTTCGGCGATGTGTTTCGCCAATGCGCCGTCGCGGAATTCGTCGATGTATTTCATGACTGGGCCTCCGCGGCTTGCACCGCCTGCATCTCGGCAAACATCGCCAGGGTCTTCTGCGCTTCTTCGGGGTCGAGCACCCCGATCGCGTGGCCCACGTGAACGATGACGTAGTCACCGACCTTGGCTTCGGGCACCAGCGCGATGGAGACGGGCTTGCGGATGCCGCCCAGTTCGACCAGGGCCTGGTCGTGGGGGCGCTTTTCCACCAGCAGCGCGGGAATGGCTAGGCACATGGGACGGTCTCCAGGGCGGGGGGTTGTGTTGTGGGTCTCGCGAGTTGATGCGCGGCGACCCAGGCCTGGCCGACGGCCAGCCCGGCATCGCCACAGCCGGGCGGACCCGGCAGGTAGACAGTGAGTCCCGCATCGACCAGGCGGCGCACGGTGCGCTGACGCAGGATGCGGTTGAAGAAGCAGCCACCGCCCAGAGCGGCGGTTCGGATGCCGCGTTGACGCGCAGCGGTGATGAGCGCCACGGCCAGCGCATCGGCCAGCGACAGGTGGAAACCGGCCGCCGTCGCATCGGCATCGGTGGCGTCGAACAGCTGGGCGAGCACGGGGCGCAGATCGATGCGGCCGTCGGCATGCAACACCGCACCGGCCAGCGGAGGCAAGTCTGGGCGAAGCGACAGGGCACGGTCCGCGGCCTGCTCCAGCGCGATCGCCGCCTGGGCCTCGTCCCGTTGGTGGTGGCACAGGCCCAGCGCGCCGGCGGCGGCATCGAACCAGCGGCCGGCGCTGCTGGTCATCGGGCAGTTCAGGTGCTTGTCGAGCATCTGGCGCACACCCGCCGCCACCGATTCTCCCACCGCCAGAGCAAAACGCGGAACGATCTGATCGCCCTGCCCCATGGCGTGCAGCGCACTGGCCGCCATGCGCCAGGGCTCGCGCGCCGCGCGGTCACCACCGGGCAGGGCCAGCGGCTGCAGGTGGCCCAGGCGCTGCCAACGTGGGCCGTCGAGCCAGAGCAGTTCGCCGCCCCAGGGTTTGCCGTCCGCGCCCAGCCCGACCCCATCGAGCGCGAGCCCCATCACCGGTCCTTCGATGCCATGCTCGGCGATGACCGCCGCCAGGTGTGCGTGGTGGTGCTGAACGCCGATGGCCGACACGCCCAGCGCGTCGGCGGTGGTGATGGCCAGTTGCGTGCTGAAGAAGTCGGGGTGCAGGTCGTGCGCGACGGCCTGCACCGGCGCGCCCGCGATTCTTGCCTTCAGCAGCAGCGCCTGCACCGAGGCTTCGAGCGCCGCACAGGCCGCCGGATCGCTGAGGTCGCCGTGCACTGGCGACCAGTGCGCTCGGCCATCGAGAACGAGGCAGGCCGCGTTCTTGAGCCAGGCGCCGACAGCGAGCACGGAAGGGTTCATGGCGGTGCGACCGTCAGGTCGACGACACCTTGGACAAAGCTGCCCGGGCTTGGGCCAGCTCAGCTTCGAGCTGCGACACCCGGGCCTGCAACGCGTTCTGGTCCGTCACCGGTTCGTGGTGGTGGTGATGAAGGGCACCCATCTTGTGCTCCAACCAGTGCAGCCAGGCGTCCATGCCTTCGCCGGTGGTGGCGGACAGCTGGATCACCTCGATGGCCGGGTTCACGCGCCGGGCCAGGTCGATGCAGCGCGCGACATCGAACGTCACATGCGGCAGCAGGTCGGTCTTGTTCAGGATCATCAGCTGCGAGGCCGCGAACATGTCGGGGTATTTCAGCGGCTTGTCCTCGCCCTCGGTCACCGAGAGGATGGCCACCTTGGCCGCTTCGCCCAGGTCCCACACGGCGGGGCAGACCAGATTGCCGACGTTCTCGATGAACAGCAGGCTGTGGGCCTCGTGGTGATGATGGTGGTGGTGACCGTGCGCATGGTCGTGGTGGTCATGCCCATGGTCGTGCGAATGATCGTGGGCATGTTCATGCGTGTGCAGCTGCGCAAACGCCTCGGCCACCATGGGCGCATCCAGGTGACAGCCCTTGCCGGTGTTGACCTGGATGGCGGGTGCACCGGTGGCGCGGATGCGGTCGGCGTCGAAGCTGGTCTGCTGGTCGCCCTCGATCACGGCCACGTGCAGGCCGGGCTGCCGGGCTTTGAGCGCCTCGATGGTGGCGCACAGCAGCGTGGTCTTGCCCGAACCGGGACTGGAGACGAAGTTCAGCGCGGTCACGCCGTGCGCCTCGAAGTGCGCGCGGTTTTGCTGCGCCACGCGGTTGTTGGCGCCCAGGATGTCGGTCTCCAGCTTGATCGCCCGTTCCTGGCTCATGCCCGGCACCGACACGCGCGCCGCGCCGGTCCCGAAGTGCAGGTCGCCATTGGCCGGGTTCACCGCGATCACACCGGGCTCACCGCCGGCCTGTTGCACAGGCCGGGCATGGGCCGGGCTGTTGTCACTGCATCCGCACACGACACACATGGTCTGCCTCCTTCAAGCTTGCTTCAATCATCGCTCACCCGCATGTCAACCACGCGCAATTCCATGCCTCCCGTGGGTTGAAGCTGGTAACCGGCACAGAGGGGACAGGCGTCGCCGCGCTGGCTGATCCGCACCGATTGACCGCAGGGCAGGCAAAAGGCCAGCCCCGGCGGTTCTTCGATGACGATCCGGGCCCCGGCCAGGATCGTGCCAGGCGCCAGGCTCTCCAGCGCAAAGCGCAGGGCGTGCAAGTCGATCCCAGCGAGCTGGCCGACCTCCAGCCGCAGCTCGATCAGGCGCGAAAAGCCCTCGCGTCGTGCGGCGTCATCCACCAGCTGCAGCACACCGCCGGCCAGACTCGCTTCATGCATCGGACACCTCCATGGACATATCCTGCCTGATCCGCTCCTCGGTGTGGAGACTCGATGGATCTGGCGTGAAGCTCGGACAGCCCGAGAAGGTCTGGACAAAAAAAAACCGACCCACACGGGTCGGCTGGAGCGATCGGGCATCTCTGGGGGACGCTGTGCTGTCGTTTGCCTGGCTGTTTTTTTGGTGGACTGGGTTGTCTCCTCGGTCCCCCGCGTTGCGCAGTGCGGTGCACCGTTCGCGAGTGCTGAGAATGTACGTGTTTGCACCAGTGCTGTGCATCGGGGCTTACCCTCGGTCACACAGTCGGCTGGCACGGGAAATGCTGATTTCACCGGGTCGTTGGAACCACAGAAAGCTCCCCATGCCCGCATCCGATTCCGATCTGCTGGCGGCCGCCGCGCACATGCACGTGCTGCTGCGCCGCAAGACCGGCCGTGTGACCGACACCGAATGGATGGCGACCAATGCCGAATATGCGCGCGCCATCATCGCCTTTGCCCGCGAAAAAGCCCGCAGCGACCAGATAGACGAACTGCTGCCCCTGGCCGACCGGGTCGAGGGACTGCTGGACAGCCGCATGGCCGCCACCCGACCGGTCTGGACCGGCCCGCGCTCGCCGACGCCTGTGCCGCCGGTCCCCGCCGGCGAGCCGGCAGAAGAAAGCCCGCTTTCAGGCGCGCAGGCGGCCCTGGCCAACCGCTACATCGGCCGCTTGCGCTGACCGGGCCCGCGCGCCACCTCAGGCCCCGGTCAGGATCCAGCGTGCCGCCTTCTCGGCAATCATCAGCGTCGGGCTGTTGGTGTTGCCGCTGGTGATGGTGGGCATGACACCCGCATCCACCACCCGCAGGCCGGCCACGCCGCGCACCCGCAGGTGGCTGTCGACCACCGCCATCGGGTCGTCGGCCCGTCCCATCTTGGTCGTACCCACCGGGTGAAAAATGGTGCTGGCAATGTCGCCGGCCAGGCGGGCCAGCTCCTCGTCGCTCTGGTACTGGGGCCCGGGTTTGAACTCTTCGGGCCGGTATTTGGCCATGGCGGGTTGACCCACGATGTGCCGCGTCACGCGCAGGCTGTCGGCCGCCACCTGGCGGTCTTCATCGGTGCTCAGGTAGTTGGGCGCGATGGCCGGCGCGTCCTCGCTACGCGGCGAGCGGATGCGCACATGCCCGCGGCTGCCGGGGTTGAGGTTGCAGACGCTGGCGGTGAAGGCCGGGAACGGATGCAGCGGCTCACCGAAGGCATCCAGACTCAGCGGCTGCACGTGGTACTCGATGTTGGCATGCGGCTGTGACGGGTCACTCCTGGTGAAGGCGCCGAGCTGGCTGGGCGCCATGCTCATGGGTCCGCTGCGCCTGAGCGCATATTCCAGTCCGATCAGGGCCTTGCCCCAGAGCGAGCTGGCCAGGGTGTTGAGGGTCTTGGCGCCCTGCACCTTGTAGACCGAGCGAATCTGCAGGTGGTCCTGCAGGTTCTCGCCCACGCCCGGCAGCTCGTGCTGCAACGTGACCCCGGCGGCCTGCAGCACCGCCCCCGGCCCGATGCCCGACAGTTGCAGGATCTGCACCGAGCCAATGCTGCCGGCACTGAGTACCACCTCGCGCGTGGCCGCCACCACCACCCGCTGCCCGCCCCGACGCAGTTCAGCCCCGGAGCAGCGCAGCGCGCCAAAGGCGTCGCGTGCCAGCGTCAGCCGCTCGACCTGGGTCTCGGTCCAGACGGTCAGGTTGGACCGCTGCAGCGCCGGTCGAAGAAACGCCTTGGAGGCGTTCCAGCGCCAGCCGACCTTCTGGTTGACCTCGAAATAGCCCACACCCTCGTTGTTGCCCCCGTTGAAGTCGCGCGTGGCCGGGATGCCGGCCTGCCGGGCGGCCTCGGCGAAGGCATCCAGCACGTCCCAGCGCAGGCGCTGCTTCTCCACCCGCCACTCGCCGGTGCTGCCGGTGGCCTTGTGCCCATGCAGCGCCGCGAACAGCGGGTCGGACAGGCCATCGTTCTCGGCGTCGAGCCGGTGGTGGTGCTCATGGGCCCGAAAGTCCGGCAGGCAGTGTTCCCAGCGCCACTGGTCGTCCCCTGTCAGCGCGGCCCAGCCGTCGTAGTCGCGTGCCTGGCCGCGCATGTAGATCATGCCGTTGATGCTGGAGCAGCCGCCCAGGGTCTTGCCACGCGGGTAACGCAGGCGCCGCCCGTTCAGCCCGGCATCGGGTTCGGTCTGGTAGAGCCAGTCGGTGCGCGGGTTGCCGATGCAATACAGGTAGCCCACCGGAATGTGTATCCAGTGGTAGTCGTCCTTGCGACCGGCCTCGACCAGCAGCACCCGACGGGTCGGGTCGGCGCTCAGCCGGTTGGCCAGCAGACAGCCGGCGGTGCCCGCGCCGATGACGATGTGGTCGAAGGTCTGAAGCTCTTGGGGCACGTGCGGGCTCATCCGGTGTCTCCTCCATGCCGAGGCCCGTTCAAAGGATCCTGAAAGGTGGCCTCGTCCAGACCGTACTCGCCCCGCTCGAAGGCAGCCAGCACCTCCTGGCCCCGTGCCAGGCGACGCTCGGGCACCTGGACCCGCACCGGGATGGCCGGTGCGAGCAGGCTGTGGGTCTGCACCAGATGCACGTCGGCCACGGCCGCAGGCACACCGGCGGCCTGAAGCAGGCCGCGCAGCAGAAGGCCCTCGGTGGGGCTGAACACCGTGATAAGCGTCTGCCAGTCACCAAGTTCGGGGTCGTAGGGGCTGTTTCCGTCGTCCATGGGTGGGCACCAGGGCTCACAGGCCGGTGGGCATCATGTTACCCGTTGCGCGCGGCGTCCAGCGCACGCCTCACTGCCCCACCGGGAGGCGGAAGCGAAACTGGGTACCCTGCGGCAGGGCGGCGTCATAGGTCAGGGAACCGCCGTGCTGCTCCACGACCGTCCGGCACAGGCTCAGCCCCAGGCCCATGCCTTCGACTTTGGTCGTGAAAAAGGGGGTGAACAGCTTCTCCCTGGCCTCGTCACTGAGGCCCTGTCCGTGGTCGGTGACGGCAAACTCGACCCAGGTACGGCCGGACTCCCCGGCCGTCGATCGCTGCACCGGGCCCACATCGATGGCCAGCAAGCGAAGACCGGAGGCCATGGGCGGCTCACCGACCGGCATGGCCTGCATGCCGTTGCGCGCGAGATTCAGCAGCACCTGTTCGATCATGGTCCGGTCACACACCACCGACGGACACCGGGGAGCGACCCGGATCTGAAGCCGGATACCCTGCTTCTTGGCCTGAAGATCCAGCAAGGGACGAATCGCCTCGACCAGGTCGGCCGGGGCGACGGCTTCCCGCACCTGATCCCGACGGCGCACGAAGTCGGCGACACTCTTGATCACCCGACCGGCGCGGTCGGCCTGTTCGGCAATGCGGGCGATGGCCTGCCGGACATCGCCTTGCAGCGGCGGGCCCGACTGCTCCAGCAGGTTGAGACTGCCGGTCGCGTAGCTGGAGATCGCGGCCAGGGGCTGGTTGAGTTCGTGGCTGAGCAGCGACGCCATCTCGCCCACCGTCGCCAATCGGGCCGTGGCCTGCAGCCGCTCCTGCGAAGCGCGGTTGAGTTCCTCGATGCGGCGCTGCTCGGTCAGGTCGAGGATCGCGCCCATGAAGCCGGTCTGCACGCCTTGGGCGTCCAGCAGGGGTGCCTCGATGACAAGCACCGGAAAGCGGGTACCGTCGCTGCGCTGGAACACCGATTCGTAGCCCTCGCGCGGCAGGGTCTGCCCGGCCAGACGCACCGCCTGACGCTGCCCATACTCTTCGGCCAGCTCACTCGGCCACCAGGGAAAAGGAAAGCCGGTGCCCACCAGCTCCTCGGCCTTGTGCCCGACCATCTGGCAGAAGGCGGGATTGACATAGGTGATGCGCCCCTGCATGTCGCGCGCGCGCAGGCCAGTGATCAGCGAGTTCTCCATGGCCTGCCGGAATGCCAGCGCGTCGGCCAATTCGTGTTCGACACGCTGGCGCCTGCGCATGTCGCGCCCGAGCAGGATCAGCACCGCCAGCAGGGAGAGCGACAGGAGGCCCACCACTGCGGTCAGCAGATTGGGGAACAGGCCAAAAAAGCCTCGGCCAACGATGCGGGGGCCCTCCAGGCGAAGCATCAGGGTGTGCCCGGGCAGGTCGAGCAGCGCACCGGCCCGCTGCAGGCGCCCCTGGTCGGAGACGCTGCCGTGAAGGGCCAGGCGGGTCCCGTCGGGTTCGGTGAAGGCCAGCGAACGCCCCCGCATGCGCTCACGATCGGTCAGTTCACCGAGTATCCCGGGCAAGGTGTAACTGACCACCAGAAAGCCGCTGGGTTGTCCGGCTCGCGCCAACGGGAGACACATGTCGATGAGCTCAAAGCCCGTGCCGTCACCCATGGGCCAGAAGTAGCTGGGCGAAAAGGCCGGACCCGAGAGCCGTTGCGCGGTGTCGCAGGCCTGCCGCATCTGGGCCAGCGACTGGGCCCTGGCCATGGCGCCGAAAAGATCGCCCGTGTAGGCGCTGTCTCTGGCGACCAGCAGCCGGCGCTCCGGATCACGCCATTCAAGCCGAACCATTTCGCGGTGCCGCTGCAGCACTTCGGCCGCCGCGCCAATCCAGGAACCGGGCGTCGGCGCCACGCTGTGCAGCGACTGCAAGGTCTGCACGTTGCGAAACAGGGCGCTGCGCATGTCGCTGGCCAGAGCCTCGGCGTCGCGCTCGAGTGCCGCCTGGTCGCGCCCCTCCTCGTAAGCGGCCGCCAGGAAAACCAGCACACCCAGCAGCGGGCCGACCAGCAGCAGCAGCGCACCCCACAGCAGCCAGCGGCGCGAACGCAAAGGGTTTCGTCCGGTGCTGGCAGACGGCTCCGTCGCGCGGGTCGAGGTGGTCACGCCGGCTCGCAGGCTCAGAGACGCCGGTGCTGCAGAGAGGGAAGCTGCTCTCGCACGGCATGCAGCCGTTGCCGGTCCAGGTCGGCCGCCACCACGCCGCTGCCTGCGGCCTGCATGGCCAGGACTTCGCCCCAGGGATCGATGATCATGCTGTGGCCCCAGGTGCGCCGCCCGTTCTCGTGTGTGCCGCCCTGGGCACTGGCGATCACATAGGCCTGGTTCTCGATGGCGCGGGCGCGCAGCAGCACTTCCCAGTGGGCCTGGCCGGTGGTGAAGGTGAAGGCGGCGGGCACCAGCAGCACATCGGCCGCCAGCACCCGGTACAGCTCGGCAAAGCGCAGGTCGTAGCAGACGCTCTGGCCGACGCGCCAGACCTGGCCATCGGCGGCGGTGCAGTCGAACCCGGTCGGGGTGTCGCCAGCGCGCAGCACGGCCGCCTCGTCGTAGCGCTCGCGCCCGTTGTCGTAGCGAAACAGGTGGATTTTGTCGTAGCGCGTCACCGGACGCCCCAGGGGATCGAAGGTCAATGACGCGTTGGCCGCGTGCCCGGGATCGTCCGTGGCCAGGGGCAGCGTGCCGCCCACGACCCAGAGACCGAGCTCGCGCGCGGCGGCAGCAAGAAATTCCTGCACGCGGCCTGCGCCGGGGACCTCGGCGATGGCCAACTTGTCCTCGTCCCGGTGCCCCATGAAGCAGAAGTACTCCGGCAACACCGCCAGTTCAGCCCCGCAGGCAGCCGCCTGCCTCAGCAGGCGCAGCGCTTCGCCGAGATTGGCATCAAGGTTGACACCGGACACCATCTGGATGGCAGCGACTTTCATGGCATCTCCTGGGTGGGGGTGGGCTGCTGGGAGAGCACCGAATTTACTCCACCGGTGCCGGTGCGGAAGGCGGGCGATCGGCTTCGCCCGAAAGCGTGGCCGGCGGCGGTGGGCGCGCCACTTTCTCGACCTGCGGATCCGCCCAGGTGCCGCTGATGCGGAACTCCTGGGTGTTGGCCGCCTGCAAGGGCTGGCTGAGCAGGAACTGGGCGACCAGGGTGCCGATGCCGACCACCGGATTGATCGCGGTCGCGATCAGCGATGCGGTGCCGGCATTGATCTCGGGCACCACCACCACCTTCAGGTCCTGCGTCTCCCGGCGGATATCGGCCTGCCCCTCAATCAGCACCGCCGCATTCACTCCCTTCATCTGCAGGTTGTTGGTCTGCATGACACCGCTCTCGATGCGTGCATTGCCGCGCACGAAGTCGAAGGAGAAACCTTCCGAGAACACATCCCTGAAGTCCAGTGCCAGGCGGCGGGGCAAAGCTTGCAGGTTGAGCACGCCCAGCAGTCGCGCCGCGCCGGGATCGACCTTCAGAAACTGGCCGCGGGCAAAGTCGGCCGAAATCTGGCCGTCGAGGCTGGCAGGGTCCATGGCCAGGGGCGATCCACTCCAGCCGATGCGCCCTTCCATGTGACCCTGGCCACCGCGCACGACACCCGGATGGCCAAATCGCTCCAGCAGCAGGCCGGAGTCGTCGATGTCGAGGCGGAAGCTCAGCCCGGTGGCACGGGGGCGAGCCGGTGGCGCACCGGGCGCCCGGGCCCAGTTGCCACTGGCCTGGAGCTGGGCCTCGGGAACCTTCAGGCGCAGGCGCTCAAGCCGCCAGTCACGGTCTTCCCGACCACCCCGGTTGCTGGCGCGCAGTTCAAGACGGCCGAGATGAAAGCCCCTGAGGACAAAATCATCGATCTCGATGTCCAGCGCAGGCACGCTGCTGGTCTGCTCCAGCAGCGCCTCGACTTCGGTGGCGACGGTGGACGGCAGGTCCAGGCGGGCGAGGCGCGCAAACACATGGCCTGCTCCCTGCCGGTCCGGCAGGCGGTAGGCCACATAGCCTCCCAACTGGGCGGCGTTCACGGTCACCCGCC
>CALMYH010000092.1 GCA_937873395.1 uncultured Burkholderiales bacterium | reverse complement strand
CAGGACATGATCAGCCCGCAACCCATGGACCGGCTGGTGTGCGGCGACGTGGGCTTTGGCAAGACCGAGGTCGCGCTGCGCGCGGCTTTTGTGGCGGTGACGGGCGGCAAGCAGGTGGCCTTCCTGGCCCCCACCACGCTGCTGGCCGAGCAGCACTACCAGACCCTGGTCGACCGCTTCGCCAAGTGGCCGGTCAAGGTGGCCGAGATGAGCCGATTCCGGTCGCAGAAGGAGATCACCGCCGCCATGAAGGGCATCAGCGACGGCAGTGTCGATATCGTGGTCGGTACACACAAGCTGCTGTCGGAGAAGACGCAGTTCAAGAACCTGGGCCTGCTCATCATCGACGAGGAGCACCGCTTCGGCGTGCGCCACAAGGAGGCGATGAAACAGCTGCGGGCCGAGGTGGATGTGCTCACACTCACCGCCACGCCGATCCCGCGCACGCTGGGCATGGCGCTCGAAGGCCTGCGCGACCTCTCCGTGATCGCCACCGCGCCGCAACGCCGCCTGGCCATCAAGACCTTTGTGCGCAACGAAGGCAATGGCGTGATCCGCGAGGCCGTGCTGCGCGAGCTCAAGCGCGGCGGCCAGGTCTACTTTCTGCACAACGAGGTAGAGACCATGGAGAACCGACGGCAGGCGCTGGAGAAGCTGCTGCCCGAAGCGCGCATCGGCATGGCGCACGGCCAGATGCCCGAACGCGAACTGGAGCGGGTGATGCGCGACTTCGTGGCGCAGCGCTACAACCTGCTGCTGTGCTCGACCATCATCGAGACCGGCATCGATGTGCCCACGGCCAACACCATCGTCATGAGCCGCGCCGACAAGTTCGGCCTGGCCCAGCTGCACCAGTTGCGCGGCCGCGTGGGCCGCAGCCACCACCAGGCCTATGCCTATCTGCTGGTGCCTGAAATCGAAGGCCTGACCAAGCAGGCGTCGCAGCGGCTGGACGCGATCCAGCAGATGGAGGAGCTGGGCTCGGGCTTTTACCTCGCCATGCACGACCTGGAAATCCGCGGGGCCGGCGAGGTGCTGGGCGAGAACCAGAGCGGCAACATGCTGGAGGTGGGCTTCCAGCTCTACAACGAGATGCTGTCCGAGGCCGTGAAGGCACTCAAGGCGGGGCGCGAGCCGGACCTGCTGAGCCCGCTCTCCGTGACCACCGACATCAACCTGCACGCCCCCGCCCTGCTGCCCAACGACTATTGCGGCGACGTGCACCTGCGCCTGTCCTTCTACAAGAAGCTGGCCACCGCGAAGACCACCGACCAGGTCGACAGCCTGCTGGAAGAGATTGTCGACCGCTTCGGCAAGCTGCCGCCACAGGCACAGACCCTCGTCGACGTGCACCGCCTTCGCGTGCTCTCGCAGCCCTACGGCGTGGTCAAGGTCGATGCAGCCCCGGCTGTGATCAACATCAGTTTCCGCCCCAACCCGCCGGTGGAACCCATGCGCATCATCGAACTGATCCAGAAGAACCGGCACATCAAGCTGGCGGGCAACGAGAAGCTGCGCATTGAGCGTGCCCTGCCTGAGGTGAAAGACCGGGTGCAGATGGTGCGGGATGTGCTCAGGGCGCTGGGGCAGCCGGTGAAGCCGGCCGCGTCGGTGTTGCCGGCCTGACCGCCGTCGCCGCCGGCAGGCGCCCGGCATCGGCCCGGCCCTGCGCCTTCACCAGCTCCAGCCAGCGCTGGCGCTGCTCAGGGCTGGACTTGTGGACGGGCCCGATGCGGGTCAGGTCCACGGGTTTCAGCCCACAGAACTTCAGCGTGCTGCGCACCAGAGACCGAACCGTCGGGTCCCCCTGGATGAAACGCAGGTACCAGGTGGGGGAGTCGCTGGTCACAATGACCCGGGCACTGCGCCCGGCCAACAGCCCTTCGGGCATACCGTTGGGCAGGTAGCGGAAGGCCCAGCCCCGCTCCAGTGTGCGGTCGAAGAAGCCCTTGAGCAGGGCCGGCATGGACCCCCACCAGACAGGCACCACCACCACGATGCGCCGGGCTTCGGCGATGAGCTGCTGGGCGCGCTGGAGGTCGGGCTCCAGCGGCTGCTGCGCGTGGTATCCCACCCTCAAAATGGGGTCGAACGCGAGCTCGCGCAGCGCCAGCCGTTCGACCGAGACACCCCCTTCTCGCAAACCCTCGGCATGGCTGACCGCCAGTGCGGCGCACAGTGAGCCGGGGTCGGGATGCCCGTCGATGATGAGCACGTCGGCCATGGAAAATCTGCCTTTCTTATATCTTGACACCGTCAACATTGACGGAGGAAGTGTCCGATAGAATCTTTCTCGTGTCAAGTTCCAACGAAGACAAACGCACTTATCACCACGGCAACCTGCGCCAGGCCCTGCTGGATGCGGCTTTGCGCCTGCTGGCCGAGCTGCCTGCCGCCAAGCTGAGCCTGCGCGAACTGGCGCGGGCGGCCCAGGTCAGCCATGCGGCGCCCTACCACTATTTCAGCGACCGAGATGACCTGATCCGCGCCGCCGGTGTGGAAGGCATGCGCCGGCTGCTGCAGGCCCAGGCAGACGCCGTGGCCAGCTGTCACGGCTCGCGCGAACGGCTGCTGGCGCTGGGCAAGGCCTATGTGCGCTTCGCCGCCAGCGAGCCACACAGCTTTGCCCTGGTGTTCGACCCGCAGTATTGCCGGCCGGGTGAACCGAGCGTCGACATGGCGCCCCTGATTGCCGACAACGAACGCCTGCTGGCCAACTGCGTGACCCGGGCCCAGGCCGACGGCGTCTTGCCACCGGTGCCGCCCGGCCCGATGGCTACCGCGCTCTGGGGCACGGTGCACGGCCTCGCCCAGTTGACCATGGCGGGGCACCTGGGCCTGCCGGCCGCCGAGGGAGCGCTGGACGCCCTCCTGCCGCCCGCGCCGCATCCGCAATAATCGCGGGATGTCCTCGCCCATCGAATTCGCCCCCGGCCTGACCGTGCAGGGCTTCACCCCACCCCTGCGCCTGCGCGATTTCAAACTGATCGCGTTCGACATGGATTCGACGCTGATCAACATCGAATGTGTCGACGAGATCGCCGACGCCGCCGGCCGCAAGGCCGAAGTGGCGGCCATCACCGAGGCCGCCATGCGCGGCGAGATCACCGACTACAAGGACAGCCTGCGCCAGCGCGTGGCCCTGCTCAAGGGCGTGACCGTGGAACACCTGGAGCAGGTCTACCGCCACCGGCTGCAACTGAACCCCGGTGCGGCCGAGCTGGTGCTGGCCTGCAAAGCGGCCGGGCTGAAGGTGCTGCTGGTCAGCGGTGGTTTCACCTTCTTCACCAACCGGCTGCGCGACCGTCTGGCGCTGGACTTTGCGCGCAGCAACCAGCTGGAGATCGTGGACGGCCTGCTGACCGGCCGCATGATCGACCAGAACTGGGGCGACATCTGCGACGGCGCCCAGAAGCGCGCCACCGTGCTGCAGACCTGCGATCTGCTGGGCATCAGCCCGCAGCAGGCCATTGCCATGGGTGACGGCGCCAACGACCTGGAAATGATGGGCGCCGTCGGCCTGTCGGTGGCCTACCGGGCCAAGCCCAAGGTCCGGGCTCAGGCCCAGGTGGCCATCGACATGGGCGGGCTGGACCGCCTGCTTGAAGTGGTTCAGCCCTGACCCGCTGGCCGCTCAGGCTGGCTCGGGCACACTGGGCAGGCCCGACAGGGCCATGGCCAGTTCCTTCTCGTCGTAGGCCTCGTCCTTGAGTTCGCCCGCGAAGTACTTCTGGTAGGCCGCCATGTCGAAGTGCCCATGGCCACACAGGTTGAACAGGATGGTTTCGCTCTTGCCTTCCCGCTTGCAGCGCAGCGCCTCTTCGATGGCGCCCTTGACCGCGTGGTTGGCTTCGGGCGCCGGCACGATGCCCTCGGCACGCGCAAACGTCACACCCGCCTCGAAGCATTGCCCCTGGGTGTAGGCGGTGGCCTCCATCAGGCCCAGTTCCATGCAATGGCTCACCAGCGGCGCCATGCCGTGATAGCGCAGACCGCCAGCGTGGAAGCCCGGCGGAGTGAAGGTGCTGCCCAGCGTGTGCATCTTGGTCAGCGGCGTCATGTGGCCGGTATCGCCGAAGTCGTAGGCGTACTTGCCGCGCGTGAGCGACGGACAGGCCGCCGGCTCCACCGCCACGATGCGCGATTGGCGCCCGCCGCGCAACGCATGGCCAATATAGGGGAAGGCAATGCCGGCGAAGTTGGACCCGCCGCCGGTGCAACCCACCACCACGTCGGGCCAGGCGTCGGCCATCTGCATCTGCTCCATGGATTCCAGGCCGATGATGGTCTGGTGCATGAGCACGTGGTTGAGCACCGAGCCCAGGGCGTACTTGGTGTCCTCGCGCTGGGCGGCCAGCTCGACCGCTTCGGAAATGGCGATGCCCAGGCTGCCCGGGTGGTCGGGCCGCTGCGCCAGCACGCTGCGTCCGTACTGGGTTTCGTTGGATGGCGAGGGCAGGCAGCGCGCACCATAGGTTTCCATCACCGCGCGGCGATACGGCTTCTGGTCGTAGGACACGCGCACCTGGAACACCAGCACTTCGAGGTCGAACAGCGAGCCCGCGAACGACAGCGAGGTGCCCCACTGGCCGGCGCCGGTCTCGGTGGTCAGGCGCTTGATGCCCGCCTGCTGGTTGTAGAAGGCCTGCGGAATGGCGGTGTTGGGCTTGTGGCTGCCGGCCGGGCTGACGCCCTCGTACTTGTAGAAGATCTTCGCCGGTGTGCCCAGTACCTTCTCCAGCCGATGGGCCCGGTACAGGGGTGCCGGGCGCCACAACTTGTAGATCTCGCGCACGGGCTCGGGAATCTCGATCTCACGCTCGGTGCTCACCTCCTGCAGGATCAGTTCCATGGGAAAAAGCGGCGCCAGGTCATCGGGTCCGATGGGCTGCAGTGTGCCCGGGTGCAACACCGGCGGCAGTGCCTTGGGCAGGTCGGCCTGGATGTTGTACCAGAACTTGGGCATCTGGCTTTCGTTGAGCAGGTACTTGGTGGGTGTGGTCACGCGCGGTCTCCTCTGGGTGGTCGTTCAACGAAACAGGCCCTGGCAAAGGCATCGCAATGCAGGCCTGTCTGTGCCCAATGTAGCATGAGCCCCCATGAGCGAAACCGCCCCCCCACCCTCTTCCGTGTCCGCCCGCCTGTGGGCCTGGTGGCGCCGCAGCTGGCGCGGCCACCTGGGCACCCTGCTTCTGGTGGCGGTGGTGTTCTTCGGCGTACAGGCCTGGCAGACCCGGGCCGTGCCTGACGTGTTGCCGGCCGATGCCCGCGTGCAGCTGCTGCGCGGGGACGGCAGCACCCACGACATGAGCCTGGCCGAAGCCGTGGCCCTGATGCGCACGGCTTTCGAAGGGCAGCCGGTGGCTTTGCACCTGTGGGCCGAGTGGTGCCCGATCTGCCGGGTCGAGGAAGGCAGCGTCACCGCCCTCGGCCGCGACTGGCCGGTGCTGACGGTGGCCATGCAATCGGGCCCGGCGGCGGCGGTCAGCCAGGTGCAGCGCCAGCGCGGCCTGCCCTGGGTCACGCTGGTGGACACCCAAGGTCGGCTGACCCGTGAGCTGGGTTTCTCTTCGGTACCGGGTTTTGTGGTTGTCGACACCCAGGGGCGCCTGCGCACACCCACCGTGGGCTTCACCAGCGAGACCGGCATGCGCCTGCGCCTGTGGTGGGCCCGCGTGTTCTGAGGCCTGGCTTCGGCGTGACTGCAGGCGCCCGCCTTCTGGCGTATCCTTGCCCGCCTTGCTCCACGAACGAAGAGGTTGAACTTGCCCCTGTCCTCCCCCGCCCCCCGAACCCCGATGCACACCCGCCAGATCCGCTTCCAGGGTTTTGAGCGTCAAGATGGCCTGTGGGACATCGAAGGCGAGCTGCTGGACACCAAACCCCATGCGTTCGAAATCGAAGGCGAGGGACGCTGGGAACCCGAACAGCCGATCCACCACATGCGCATCCGCGTCACGCTGGACGACCAGATGGTGGTTCGGGGCATCGAGGCGGTGATGGACAGTTTCCCGCACGCGCCCTGCCCACAGGCCCAGGCACCGATGCAGCGCATGATCGGCAGCACCATGGGGCGCGGCTGGCGCCAGGCCATCGAACGCCACCTGGGCGGCATCGAAGGCTGCACCCACCTGCGCGAACTGCTGTTTGCGATGGCGACGGCCGCGTTCCAGACCCGTTCGGCCTCCTTCGCCCCCCCACCCGATGGCCGGCCTCCGATGCACCTGGGCAAATGCCGGGCCTGGGACTTCGACGGACCGGTGGTCGAGAAGGTCTACCCGATGTTCTTCCGCTGGCGGCCGCCTGCCAAACCGGAATCGTCCGCCTGAAAACAAAAACGGCACCCGAGAGGGTGCCGCTTCAAACCTTGGTGGGCGGTGCAGGGTTCGAACCTGCGACCCCTGCCGTGTGAAGG
>CALMYH010000091.1 GCA_937873395.1 uncultured Burkholderiales bacterium | reverse complement strand
GGCATCGGTGACCTCGGCGGCCGAGATGATGGCCGGCATGTTGAGGTAGCTCTGGGCCGACGACGCCGGCCCGATGCAGACCGCCTCATCGGCCAGCCGCACGTATTTGGCATCGCGGTCCGCTTCCGAATAGACCATCACGGCCTTGATGCCCATCTCGCGACAGGCACGCTGCACCCGCAGGGCGATTTCGCCGCGGTTGGCAATCAGAATCTTCTTGAACATGGCTTTGCGACCCGGTCGGCCTGGCGGATCGGGCTCCGGCTAGTGGGCAGTTGGGACGGCCGGTCCTTCTGTGGAAAGACCGTGCCACTCGGAATCCCCGGCACCGAAGCAATCGGCCGGGAAAAGAATCAGAACCGGCGTCAGCGGGCTCACTCGATCACGAACAGCGGCTGTCCATACTCGACCGCCTGGCCGTTCTCGACCAGGATTCGGGTCACGGTGCCGGATTTGTCGGCCTCGATCTCGTTGAGGATCTTCATGGCCTCCACGATGCAGATCGTCTCGCCTTCCTTGATGGTGTCACCGATCTCGACGAAGGCCTTGGCGCCCGGGCTGGAAGCCCGGTAGAAAGTGCCCACCATGGGCGACTTGACGGTGTGACCGGCCGGGGCTGGCGAGCCCTCGGGCGCCACGGCTGCCGATGCCGCAGCCACCTCGACCGCCGGCACCGCGACCACCGGTGCAGGCTGGGCAGGCGCAGGCGCCATGGTGTAGGTGACGGGCGCTGCGGCGCCCACCGGCGGACTCTTGACGATGCGGACTTTGCCTTCCGCCTCCGTGATTTCGAGCTCCGACACATTGGACTCGGACACCAGGTCGATCAAGGTCTTTAGTTTTCTTAAATCCATGCTATCTCCAGCGAAAATCGATCAAATTGGCGCAACTTCATCGAAATTCTCACCAAACTTTATCCGCCAACCCTCCAGGGGCCACGAAGTGTACACGAAGCCAGCGCCTGTGGACACCCGGCAAGCGACCGGATGTCGGATAGGCATTGTGCCGAGGTGACAGGATTTGTCGCAGTTTGACGTCTGATGGCTGCGTGTTCAATCAGACCGAAAGACGAGCCCACTGGGCCAGGTCGTCCTCGCTGACTTTTCCGATCTTCCGGTGCAGGACGGCGCCGTCGCGCCCGAAGACCACGGTATAGGGCAAGCCTCCACTGACATTGCCCAGCATCTTGCTCAGGTCGGTGCCTGCCAGACCCGCCATGCCGACGGGAAAACGCAAGGGCAGACGCTGCATGAATTCGCGCACTGCCGATGCCCGGTCGACCGCCAGGCCCAGCACTTGCCAGCCACTGGCCTGCTGCCGGTCGTGAAATGCATTGAGCAGTGGCAGTTCCTCGACACAAGGAGGGCACCAGGTCGCCCAGAAATTGACCAGCAAGGGTTGCCCGCGCCAGGCGGCCACCTCGACGGTCTCACCGTACGGCCCTTCGAAACGGCTGCTCCAGAAAGCCTCCTCGGCACCCGTGAGCACGGGTCCCGGACGGAAACGCCACCAGGCCACGCCAGCGCCCGCCGTGGCGGCTGCAAGTGCGACACCAGCGGTCCAGAAACGTCTTCGGCCCGCGCTCATGCCAGGCCTTCCTGCATCGTCGTCATGTCTTTTCATCCTTGAGGTCGTTCCGGGCCAGCAAAGACCTCACCGCGGCGGCATCACCGCGGGGCCTGCGTCCTTGCCCATCGGGCTGGAGGGCACCCCGTAGGTCGTCCAAATCGTGCAACACCAGGTGCAGCATGACCCAGGACTGAAGCGCATCGCAGCGCACCCGCAGAGTCAGCGATTCGGCGATGTCGCCACGCCAGCCAGGTGCCTGTCCGGTCTGATAGGCCACACCGCGATCCAGCAAAGTCCACTCGGCCCCCTTGGGGTCGTCGCAGAACAGGTGCAGCAGCACGTCGGTGTGGGCCGTGGCGGTGCCGTGCCAGACCGGGCCGGTCAGATGCGGTCGGAATTCCCGCAGCCGCTCCATCCACAACAGCGCCAGCTCGCGCAGGGCCCGCAAGGCCAGGGCCTGCTCCTCGGGACAAAACACCGCGATATGCTCGCGAATGGCGGCCTCCAGCACGGCGTTGTCGGGCAGGTCCACCCGGCCGGCCAGACCCAGCCGACGCACGGCCTGGCGCTTGGCGCTGGCGTAGTCCAGACCCTCGTCCACCACCAGCCGGGCGGCGGCGGCCGCAATATCGGCAGCGGGATGAAGCGGAGCGACGGACATGGGGCAATTGTGCCCCGACCTGACCCGTCCCGGCGACCAGGCAACCCATACCCTTGCAGTCCCGCCCCACTCCCGCCGCCAGGGAGCCACTGGACGCCCCCTAGAATCGGCCCATGCATATCCACATTCTGGGCATCTGCGGGACCTTCATGGGAGGCGTCGCCGCCCTGGCCCGTGAGGCGGGCCACCGCGTGACCGGCTGCGATGCCGGCGTCTACCCCCCGATGAGCGACCAGCTCAGGGCCTTGGGCATCGACCTGATCGAAGGTTTTGGCGCCGACCAGATGGCCCTCAAACCCGACGTGTTTGTCATCGGCAACGTCGTCAGCCGGGTCCGCCTGCCGGACGGCAGCCCCAAATTCCCGCTCATGGAGGCCATTCTGGACGCCGGAGCCGCCTACACCAGCGGGCCGCAATGGCTGTCCGAGCACGTGCTGCAGGGTCGCCACGTCATGGCCGTGGCCGGCACCCACGGCAAGACCACCACCACCTCCATGCTGGCCTGGATCCTGGAGGCCAACGGCCTGCAGCCCGGCTTCCTGGTGGGCGGCGTGCCGATGAACTTCGGGATTTCTGCACGCCTGGGCGGCGGGGCGGCTGTGTGCTCTGCGCAGGTAAAGGAGGAGCCCGCGCAGCGGGCGGGGGACACGGAGCAGAGCGCACAGCCGCCCCGTCGCCCTGTCTTCATCATTGAAGCCGACGAATACGACACCGCTTTTTTCGACAAGCGCAGCAAGTTCGTGCACTACCGCCCGCGCACCGCCATCCTGAACAACCTGGAGTTCGACCACGCCGACATCTTCGACGACCTCAAGGCCATCGAGCGCCAGTTCCACCACCTGGTGCGCACCGTGCCGGCCAGCGGCCGGGTGGTGATCAACGGCCTCGAAGAAAGCCTCGACCGGGTGCTGCACATGGGCTGCTGGAGCGAGGTGCGCAGCTTCGGCGCTGCGGTCAGTGACTTCACCGCGGTCGGCGAACCCCATGACTTCGAGGTTTGCGAGGCCGGTCGGTCCGCGGCACGGGTGGCCTGGGCGCTGGAAGGTGTTCACAATCAGCTCAACGCCCTGGCCGCCATCGCCGCCGCAGACCATGTGGGAGTGCCGGTGGCCGATGCCGCCCGCGCGCTGGCCGACTTTGCCAACGTGCGCCGTCGCATGGAAAAACGTGGCGCGGTCACACGGCCCGGATCGGATCGGCCGGTGACCGTGTACGACGATTTCGCGCACCACCCCACGGCCATCCGCACCACCCTGGACGGTCTGAAGCGGCGGCTGCAGGCCAGCGGTGACACGGGTCGCATCCTCGCCGCCTTCGAACCGCGCAGCAACACCATGAAGCTCGGCACCATGAAGTCACAACTGCCCTGGAGCCTCGAAGCCGCCGACCTGGCCTTCTGCCACGCCGGGGGGCTGGACTGGGATGCCACCGAAGTGCTGACACCCATGGGGGCGCGGGCACAGGTCAGCCCCTCGGTCGATGCACTGGTTCAGGCCGTGGTGCGGTCAGCCCGCCCGGGCGATCATGTGGTCTGCATGAGCAACGGCGGGTTCGGCGGTGTGCACCAGCGCCTGCTGGACGCCCTGGCGAAAGCTGCTCAATAAGTGATGGACTGACCGGGGACGTCGATCGAGACCACCGGCTTGGCCAATGCCGCGCTGACGGCGCGCGAGAACGCCATTGCCCAAGGTCTGTGATCCGCATCGCGGAAACGCTCCGGGCCTGCCGCTTCGGCCACCGACAGGATCTTGTCGACCGTCAGGACTTTGCCGGTCGGACGGATCGGGGCGCAGCCCATGAAGCTGAACTGTTCATCCAGCCAGTTGCGCGCCAGTTCGTGCGGCATGGGCTGCACTTCTTCGAGATCGAAGGTGTAGGTGCTGAAAGGGTCACCCCAGCTCACGGTGACTTGACTGCGCATGTTCGGCTCTCCTCGCATGTCGGGCGAGCGGTGCAAACGCGCCCGTCCCGGTGGCAACAAGTGTAGCCCAGGCAGACAGGCCCCCTTCACTCGTCGACTTCGCGCAACGGCATCGGCGCCGTCAGATCGTGATGGCGGTAGACCGTGCGCAAGGGCGAATGCTGCGCCTCGCGCAGTGTGCTTGTGGGCACACCGAGCTGCGAATACTCCATGGTGCGCGAAACCGCCACGGTGTCGGGCACCGCCTGATCAAGCTGCAGGGTGCCGAGGTCCTGGCGAACACGGCCCTCGGCCCGCCGCGCGCTCTCGGCATCGGTGGTCACGGCACCCGCGTAATAGAGCGCCGCCAGATGGTGGGCCAGCTCGGCGGCGGGGGCTCTTGTGCGCTCGCCCAGTTCGGCCAGGGTGCCGGCCCGGACGGTAAGTTCACGCATGATGAGCAGGTGCAGGTCGTCGAACCAGCGCGCCGGCATGCGCGGTACCCGCCGCAGGTATACCGGCAACTGCCGGTAACGTGCCGGCAATACGTCCCGGTGAGTGCGCACCGCGTAGGTCCACATGACCCGGTGCAGCGGCAGACGGATGAACGATGACGGTATGTCGTTGGCCAGCGAGGGGCGCCTGACCCATTCGGCCGCCGCCAGGTCGACCGGCCGGGCGGGGATGTGCAGGCCCACGCGCCACTGGTCCAGATCGATGACGGCGAGCAGCTTGCCTTCATGGCTCAGGTGCACCACACCGCGCCGGTATTGGTCGACCCGTTCGACCAGCAAGGCACCCAGTGCAAACTGGGTACGCAAGGGGCGCAGCCAGGCCTCAAAGCGCTGGAGACGCTGGCGAACGCTGGCCTCGTCGTCGGCATCGAAAAACTCGGCCGATGCAAAACCCTCTGGCAAGGGAGAGGCAAAGGCCAGCGGCCGGTCCACCTCGGCGCGGTTGAGGGTCAGCCGGGTGCCGCTGCCGTGCGGATGCCGGATCACCACCGAGTCGCGGCCGAGCACCTCCACCGAATGTCCGGCAATCATCCAGGCATCGGCCACGTGGGGGTCGAAAGCCTGCCACTCGGGCCAGCCCGGTTGCCCCTGCTGCATCCAGGCCACCATGCGATCGGCCTGGGCGTCGGCGAAGCCCAGCAAACCCAGACGCAAAACCGGCTGCTCCAAAAAAGCTCTCCTGTCGAGGCGACGCCGTGCGGATCCGGACGAGCCGATCAGCCCCCTCATCTTCCTCTGCCGAGGATACCAAGCAGTGCCCCGGGAAACAACGACCGCTTGCCTTGGGCTTCCGACAGGCAAGAACAACAGCTCGCCGGCCGGAAGTCCCGCCTCAGTTTCGCTGTCGACGGGACTGTGCCACCGCTGCCGCGAGCACCTCCAGCGCCTGCACCGAATCGCTCCATCCAAGGCACGCGTCGGTGATGCTCTGTCCGTACTGGAGTCCTCGCGCGTCGTCCTTGCCCGGTGTGAACTTCTGGGCGCCGGCCTCGATGTGGCTCTCGATCATGACGCCGAACACGCTGCGCGAGCCGCCAGCAATCTGCGAGGCGATGTCGCGCGCCACCTCGAGCTGTTTTTCGTGCTGCTTGCTGCTGTTGGCGTGGCTGCAGTCGACCATCAGCCGCGGCGGCAGCTTGGCCGCCTCCAGTTCCTTGACCGCGGCGGCCACGTGCTGGGCATCGTAGTTGGGTGCCTTGCCGCCGCGCAGGATGACGTGGCAGTCCTTGTTGCCCTTGGTCTGCACGATGGCCACCTGGCCGTTCTTGTGCACCGACAGAAAGTGGTGGCCACGCGCGGCTGCCTGAATGGCGTCGGTGGCGATCTTGATGTTGCCGTCGGTGCCGTTCTTGAAGCCGATCGGTGCCGACAGGCCCGAAGCCAGTTCGCGGTGCACCTGGCTTTCGGTGGTGCGCGCACCGATGGCGCCCCAGGCGATCAGGTCGCCGATGTACTGCGGGCTGATCACGTCCAGGAACTCGCTGCCGGCCGGCAGCCCCAGGCGGTTGATTTCAATGAGCAGCTGGCGCGCCATGCGCAGACCCTCGTCGATACGGAAGCTCTCGTCGAGGTAAGGGTCGTTGATCAGGCCTTTCCAGCCGACCGTGGTGCGTGGCTTCTCGAAATACACCCGCATCACGATCTCCAGCGTGTCGGCAAATTTCTCGCGCAGCGGCAGCAGGCGGCGCACGTAGTCGATGGCCGCCGCCGGGTCGTGGATGGAACACGGACCGATGACCACCAGCAGCCGGTCGTCCTGGCCGTGCAGGATGCGGTGGATGCGCTGGCGCGTCTGGCCGATCAGGGCCTCCACCGGCGTGCCACCGATGGGGAAGAAGCGGATGAGGTGCTCGGGAGGCGGCAACACGGTGATGTCCTTGATGCGTTCGTCGTCGGTTTCGCTGGTCTTGTCGACGGGACGGGCATGCCAGGCATCGCTGCTGGGAGAGACGGTTTTCGCGTTCATCGTGGGGCTCCTGAGGCTTCGGTGACGGGATCGGACAAAGGGGAAGGGCACAAGAAAAAACCGCCGGGCTTGTGGCGCCGGCGGTTTGATCGAGATTCGGTGATGCGACTACAGCCTCGCCTCTCGTCCGCCGGGGACAGAGAACCAAAAGTAGCCAAAAAAGAAGGCGACAGGCTTGCGCATAAGTTTTAAATGTAGCACAGCCTGCATTTCGGGCGCCTTACAGGCGCACTCCCTGCACTCAGGCGGTGCCGCCGACCGTCAGGCCATCGATGCGCAAGGTGGGCTGACCGACACCCACCGGCACGCTCTGGCCTTCCTTGCCACAGGTGCCGACGCCGCTGTCCAGGCGCAGGTCGTTGCCGATCATGCTGACGCGGGTCAGGGCATCGGGGCCGTTGCCGATGATGGTCGCCCCTTTGACCGGGTACTGGATCTGGCCGTTCTCGACCCAGTAGGCCTGGCTGGCGGAGAAGACGAACTTGCCGCTGGTGATGTCCACCTGACCCCCACCGAAGTTGGTCGCGTACAAACCCTTCTTGATGCTGGCCACGATTTCGTCGGGCGCGTGGTGACCACCGAGCATGTAGGTGTTGGTCATGCGCGGCATGGGCAGGTGGGCGTAGCTCTCGCGACGACCGTTGCCGGTCGGCTTGACCCCCATCAGGCGCGCGTTAAGCGTGTCCTGGATGTAGCCGCGCAGGATGCCGTCCTCGATCAGCACGTTCTTCTGGGTGGCATGGCCCTCGTCGTCGACGTTGAGCGAGCCGCGCCGGTCGGCGATGGTGCCGTCGTCCAGTACGGTCACACCCTTGGCCGCCACGCGCTGGCCGATGCGACCGGCAAAGGCGCTGGAGCCCTTGCGGTTGAAGTCGCCCTCCAGACCGTGGCCGACCGCTTCGTGCAGCAACACGCCGGGCCAGCCCGGGCCCAGCACCACGGTCATTTCACCGGCCGGGGCCGGACGCGCGTCCAGATTGGTCAGCGCCGCCGAGACCGCCTCGTCGACATAGGACTGGATCATGGCCTGGTCGAAATAGGCCAGGCCGAAACGGCCACCGCCACCGGAGGAGCCGACCTCACGGCGCCCCTTCTGCTCGGCGATGACGGTGACCGACAGGCGCACCAGCGGCCGCACATCGGCCGCCAGGGTGCCGTCGGCGCGCGCCACCAGCACCACGTCGTGCTCCGCGGCCAGACCGGCCATCACCTGCACGAT
>CALMYH010000090.1 GCA_937873395.1 uncultured Burkholderiales bacterium | reverse complement strand
ATGCCTTGCTTGAGGCTGTAGGTGTAGAGGGGCTCGCCGAAGTAGTGGCTGTTGGAGACCTCTTCGGTCTCCTTGGGGGTGGCCGTCAGGCCCACCTGGGTGGCGCTGCCGAAGTAGGTCAGGATGTCGCGCCAGGCCGAGTCTTCGGCGGCGCTGCCGCGGTGACACTCGTCGACGATGATCAGGTCGAAGAAGTCGGGCGAGAACTGCCTGTAGATGTTGTCTTCGTCCTCGCTGCCGGTGACGGCCTGGTACAGGGACAGGTAGATCTCGTAGCTCTTGTCGACCTGTTTGGTGGTCTTGTTGACGGCCAGGGTGACTTCTTCGGCGCCGACCTGGCCGGCGGCATCGACCCGCTCCACCCCTTTGGCGTTCGGGCTGAGCTTGGCCATGGCGCCCTTGAACGGGCGGAAGTCGTTGACCATGGTCTGGTCGATCAGGATGTTGCGGTCGGCCAGGAACAGGATGCGCTTCTTGGCGCCGCTCTTCCAGAGCCGCCAGATGATCTGGAAGGCGGTGTAGGTCTTGCCGGTGCCGGTGGCCATGACCAGCAGCACGCGGTTCTGCCCACCGGCGATGGCCTCGACCGTGCGGTTGATGGCGTTGAGCTGGTAGTAGCGCGGGGTTTTGCTGGGCGAATAGTCGAAGGCGGCGACGTGTTCGACCTCGGGTGTCCAGCCTTTCCAGGCGCAGTAGCGCTGCCACAGCTCGGCCGGGCTGGGGAACGCCTCCAGCGAAATGGTCTGCTCCAGCACACCGGTGGCCAGGGTGGCATCACGAAAGACGAAGCCGTCGCCGTTGCTGGTGAAGCTGAAGGGAACGTCCAGCAGTTCTGCGTACTGGATGGCCTGCGCCATGCCGGCGCCGACCGCGTGCTGGTTGTCCTTGGCCTCGACCACGGCCAGGGGGATGTTGGCCTTGTAGAACAGGGCGTAGTCGGCGCGAAGCACGGTGCGCTTGTCGCGCTGGGCCTTCTGGCCCCGCACCACCACACGGCCGGCCCGCAGCGGGAACTCGCGATAGATCTGGTCCATGCCATTCCAGCCGGCGGCCTCCATGGCCGGGCGGATGAACTTGTCGCAGATGTCGCTCTCGCTCAGGTCCTTCTTGTTCATGCCTCTCCTGCGTCCCGATTCGCCTTGGCGGGCTCCCGTGGCGCCCAGTTTGTAACCAATTATGCGGGAATCGGTTGCGCAGGCTGATGGACTTGTCAACCTTGACGGGGCTGGAAGCGCAGGTTTCCAGTGTCCACCCAACAATGGCTCGCAAGAATGTGATGGGGCGTTCGACCCGTTCTCTCTCACCAGAGTTTCACGTCGCCCCCGAGGCCGCGCACCAGCCGGTGCACCATGTCCCGGGCCACCGACCCGACCGGGCCCCGGGCGGCGGGCACCTGCCCGAGGCGCAGCGCGGCCAGCCCGTGGATGGCGCTCCAGGCGAACAGCACATCGGCGGCCTGGGGTTCTTGCGGGATGACGCCGCAGGTCTTGAGGCCGTGCAGGGCAGCGGGCAGGTGGTCATAGCTGCTGGGCTGCCCGCTGGCGGTCGCCGCGGCCCGGTACTGCGCCGCGTGTGTCCCGAACATCAGGCGCCACAGGGCTGGCTCGTCGTCGGCGAAGGCCAGATAGGCTTCGCCGAGCCGGCACAGGCGCTCGATGGCTTCAGGGACGTCGGCGGGAGGCCCTTCCGGGTCGAAGGCCGCCGCAAAGCGCTGCCGAAGCTGGTCAAAACCCCGCGCGGCCAGTTCGTCCAGCAAGGCCTGTTTGTTGTCGAAGTGGCGGTAAACCGAGGCGGCGGTCACCCCCAGGCCCTGGGCCAGTTCGCGCAGCGACAGGGCCTCCGGGTCACGGGTGGCGGCCGCGGTCAGCAGGGCCTGGCGCAGGTCGCCGTGATGGTAGCTTGGGGGGCGTGGGGCTGAGCGCATGGCGAGATGTTAACAGTGTTGACATATCCCGAGGAAGGGTCTAAAGTAAACGGCGTTAACTTATCGGCGGTGGCACGGTGCCGCAGCCCGCACCAGGAGCAACACATGGAACTCGGTTTGCATCGCCTCAGCGCAGCGGCACCACAGGCCGCCCAGACCTTCGGAACCGACGCGGTTCCTCTGGTGGAGCACCGCGCCCACACGGTGCTGGGGGAACTGTCGGTGCACGACAGCCAGACCCCGGGGCCAACCGGAGCGGCGCAGGTGCTGGTGCTGTGGCCGTCCATCCTGGCCGACCACCGCATCTACCTGCCGCAGGTGGCCCGGTGGAGACAGCGCTACCGGGTGCTGCTGATCGACGGCCCTGGCCACGGGCGCAGCGGTCCGGCGCCAGGCCCGTTCAGCATGGCCCAGTGCGCACAGGCCCAGGCACAGGTGCTGGACCAGTTGGGGGTGCGGCAACCGGTGGTCAGCATCGGCACTTCCTGGGGCGGACTGGTGGGGGGCGAGTTTGCGCTGATGTATCCCGCGCGCACCCGCGCGCTGGTGATGCTGAACACGCCGGTGTTTCCGAGCCGGGGTGGTCTGGGCGACCGCTTCGTCACCTGGGGCGCGCGCTGGATGCACGGGCTGCGCATGTACACCGACGGCGTGGCCAGGGCCTTCTTTCTGCCTTCCACACGGGCGCAGCAGAACCCGTTCATGGCCGTGTTCCGTGAGCACCTGGCCAAGGCCGATGGCCACGCCCTGGCGCGCTCGGTGCAGTCGGTGCTGGTGGAGCGGGCCGACCTGTCCTCGCGCCTGGGCCAGATTGCAGCGCCGACCCTGTTCGTGGCAGGAGAGAACGACGACATGTATCCGCTGGAAGACCTGCGCCGCGCAGCGGCCACCCTGCCGAGGGGACGCTTCGTCGCCCTGCCCACGGCCCACATCAGCGTGGTGGATGCACCTGAGCAGACGATGAAAGCCATCGACGACTTTCTGGTCGGGCTCTGAGGTCACCAGGCTACCTGTGCCACATGGCCACCCGCCTCCCTCACACCTACGTCACCCCGGGGCAGGCGCGATCAGAGGAAGAACGCCGCCGCGGTTGCCGCTACAGTGAGGATGGTGACCGACAGCAGAGCCATCGTGTCCCGCTTTTCATCGCCGTTCCTTCGGGACAGCCAGCTGGCCAGGCCCAGCGACAACGACAGGAGAGAAAGGGCCACGGTGTAATGCTGCATGGGTTCACCCGGTTGAAAGCGCTATGCTGGATCAAGTCGTTCGTGGCTTGAAGCAGCGTGCAGCGCAGCGGCGCATCGGTTTTTCCGAAGTGCTCGGCCCTGTCTGTTCAGAGGTGTCGATGTGTCCAGGATGAATTACCGCCACCTGTACTATTTCTGGGTGGTGGCCAAGGAAGGGGGTTTTGCCCGGGCCGCGGAGCGGCTGGACATGGCCATCCAGACCATCAGTGCCCAGGTGAAGGCGCTGGAGCAGGACCTGGGTCACCAGTTGCTGAAGCCGGCGGGCAGAAAACTGGCGCTGACGGAAGCCGGACAGAGCGTTTTTGTCCGTGCAGAGGCCATATTCCAGCTGGGCGAGTCCATTCCGGACGCCGTGGCCCAGGCCACCTCGGCGCCGGCCGTCCGGCTGGCGGTGGGCATGTCGGACGGTTTGTCCAAGCTGGCGTCCCACAGCCTGCTCAGGCCCGTCCTGGGCACGCCGGCCCTGCGGCTGACCTGCCACGAGGGCGAGGTGGAGCAACTGATGTCCGAGCTGGCCCTGCACCAGCTGGACCTGGTGCTGGCGTGCCAGCCACCGGCCAAGGGCTCCGACCAGCGGCTCACCAGCGACCGCCTCATGGTCTGCCCGGTCGACTGGTACGGCCCGGCGGCGATGATCCGCAAGCTGCCCCCCGAACCTCTGATGGCGAGCCTGGCCCGCCTGCCTTTGCTGCTGCCCACCGGGCACACGCGCCTGCGCGAGCGCATCGAGCGCTGGTTCGAGGCCCATCAGATCGCGCCGCAGGTGGTGGGGGAGTTCGAGGACAGTGCCCTGATGGCCTTGTTTGCCTCCCAGGGCATGGGCGTCTTTCCCTTGGCGGCCCTGGGTGCCGATCGGCTCGCGCCCAGCCTGCGGTTGCGCCTGCTCGGCCGCAGCGAGGGTCTGTACGAGGAGATTCACGGGATACGCTCCCGCCGCGGCCTGCACCACCCGCTGGTGATGCAGATCCTCAGCGCCGCTGCGGTGCACCCGCTTCGGTATTGACGAACACGCGCTTCGCACCGGCCTGATCGACCACGGCCATGTTCGGGTGCACAGTGCGGGCCTGAATCGGAGCAGGAGGGTTCATGCTGTGGCTTGAAGGGGTGTGGTTTGTGGCTGGGCTGCTGGCCCTGGTGGCGGGGGCGAGCGCGCTGGTGCGCGGGGCGTCCGGGCTGGCGCTGACTTTCGGTCTGTCGCCGCTGGTGGTGGGGCTGACGGTGGTGGCTTTCGGCACCAGCGCGCCGGAAATGGCGGTGTCCACCAGCGCGGTACTGGGCGGGCAGACGGACATTGCCGTGGGCAATGTGGTCGGCAGCAACATCTTCAATGTGCTGTTCATCCTGGGGGCCAGCGCCCTGATCGTGCCGCTGGTGGTGCACCACCAGCTGATCCGGCAGGAGGTGCCCATCATGCTCGGAGCCTCGCTGCTGTTGCTGGCCTTCGGTCTGGACGGCCGCATCGCGCTGGGGGAGGGCGCGGCCCTGCTGCTGCTGATGCTGGTCTACACCGCGTTTCTGGTGACCCAGTCGCGCCGCCAGACCGCGGGTTCGCCCAGCGAGTTCGACGACGAACTGCGACCGCCCGCAGCGGGGGCCTGGGACTCCAGTGTCTGGGCCCAGCTGGGCCTGATTGCCGCCGGCCTCGGTTTGCTGGTGATGGGCTCGGACTGGCTGGTGGGTTCGGCGGTGGCCTTTGCCCGGGCCCTGGGGGTGAGCGATCTGGTCATCGGGCTGACGATTGTGGCTGCGGGCACGTCCATGCCGGAGGTCGCCACCTCGATCACCGCGGCCCTGAAGGGCGAGCGGGACATTGCGGTGGGCAATGTGGTCGGCAGCAACACCTTCAACATCCTGGGTGTGGTCGGCCTCAGTGGCCTGGTGGCCGGTCCGCAAGGCCTGGCCCTGGTGCCTTCGGTGCTGAACTTCGACATCTGGGTGATGCTGGCCGTGGCCTTTGCCTGCCTGCCGGTGTTTGTCACCGGCCGGGAGATCGCCCGCTGGGAAGGGGCGGTCTTTCTGGGCTATTACCTGGCCTATGTGGCCTACCTCGTCCTCGCGGCCCAGCAGCACGCGGCCATCGAAACCTTCTCTGCCGTCATGCTCGGCTTTGTGCTGCCGCTGACCGTGGTCACGCTGGTGGTGGTGTGGTTGCGCGAGCC
>CALMYH010000089.1 GCA_937873395.1 uncultured Burkholderiales bacterium | reverse complement strand
TGAACCTCCAGTACGGCCTGATGCGCATCCTCAACATCGCGCACGGCGAGTTCCTGATGGTCGGCGCCTTCCTGACCTGGATGGTACAGACCCAGTTCGGGCTCTCGCCGCTGCTGATGATCCCCGTGTCCTTCGCGCTGCTGCTCGCCCTCGGCCTCGCGGTGCACTGGCTGTGTTTCCGGCGCCTGACCGCGACCTCGCCCAACCTGGACATCTTCGAGGCCCGTGGCCTCATGGTGGCCTTCGGCCTGATGTTCCTGGTGCAGAACGTCGTCTCCTACATCTGGGGTGGCGACCTGCGCGGCTACGACTACCTGACCGAGCCGGTGGTCATTCCGCTGCCCGGTGGCCAGGCCCAGTTCGCGGCCAACAAGCTGCTGGTGTTCGTGTTGTCGCTGTGTTTTGCCGGGGCGCTGATCGCGCTGCTGCGCATGACCCTGCTGGGCAAGGCGGTGCGGGCCCTGATGCAGTCACCCACCGGTGCCCAGCTGGTGGGTATCGACACGCGGCGCCTGCACCCGCTGATGTTCGGCATCGGCCTGGGCCTCTCCGGCGTGGCCGGCTGCCTGCTGTCCATGGCCTACACCATCAGTCCGTCCATGGGTGAACCCTACACCGTCACCGCCCTGATCGTCATCACCCTGGGGGGCTTCGGCAGCATGGGCGGCGCGCTGGCGGGCGGCCTGCTGCTGGGCGTCATCGAGGCCATCGGCATGCACTTCACCAACCCCTCCCTCAAGGCCCTGCTGAGTTATGTGGTCTTCATCGGTGTGCTGATTCTGCGCCCGGAAGGCCTGTTTGCCCGGAAGACCCGAAAAGCATGAACTCCCGACAGCTTCTCATTCGCGACCTGCTGGTCTTGCTGGCCTTCACCGGCTGGGCCCTGGCCATTCCGGGACTGGCCAGCGAGTTCGTGGTGTCCATGGCCGTGACCTGCCTGATGTACGTGGCCCTGTCCTCCAGCTGGTCGATGTTCTGTGGGGTCACACGCTACCTCTCGCTGGCGACCTCCGCCTTCTTCGGCATCGGTGCCTACACCAGTGCCCTGCTGCTGGAGTCCATGCCCTGGCCCCAGGTCATTGTGCTGGGCGCCCTCATCGCGGCCAGCGTGGCGGTGATCATGGGGGCGGCGGTGCTGCACCTGCGCGGCACCTACTTTGCCGTGCTGACCTTCGGCATGACCGAGCTGATTCGGCATGCCATCAGCTATTTCGAGAAAAGTGTGACCGGCACGGTGGGGCGGGTGTTGATGGAGGTGCCCGAAGACCGGACGGTCTACCTCACGGTGCTGCTGATTGCGGTGCTGGCGGTGGGCCTGTCGATTGTCGTGCGGCGCACGCGCTTCGGCCTGGCCCTGGCCGGCATTGGCGCCGACGAGCAGCGCGCCCAGACCCTGGGGGTGAACACCCGCCTGGTCAAGATCGCCGGCTTTGCGCTGACCGCGGCCGTGGCCGGTGCGGTGGGCGCGGCCATGTCGGTGCGCTGGACCTACATCGACCCCCACACCGTGTTCAACCCCTTCATCGGTTTCCAGACGGTGCTGATCGCGCTCATCGGTGGCGCCATGACCCTGTGGGGCCCGCTGATCGCGGCCATCGTCTTCAGTGTGCTGGCCGAGACCCTGCGCCTTCAGGTGCCGCAGCTCTACATGATGTCATTGGGTGTGTTGCTCATCCTCTCGGTGCTGTATCTGCCCGGGGGGCTGGCCTCGCTGCGCTGGCAGACCTTCCGCGACTGGGGGCAGGGCAGCCGGCAGTGGTGGCGCGACCTGCGCGAAGACCTCAGTGGGGAGACGGCCCGGCGCAAGCGGCGGGACAAGCAATTGCGGGAGCGCAACCATGTCCTTTGATGTGCATGTGAAACCCTTGCTCGATGCCCGCGAAGTCACCGTGCGCTTCGGTGGCCTGACCGCGGTCGATAATGTGGATGCGGTGTTCATGCCCGGTGAGCTGGTGGGCATCATCGGCCCCAACGGCGCGGGCAAGACCACCTTCTTCAACGCCATTTCGGGCGTCATCCGGCCCACCAGCGGGCAGCTGCTGGTGGAAGGCCGCGACCTGAGTGGCCAGGCCCCGCACCGCTTCGCCGCACGTGGGCTGGCGCGCACTTTCCAGACGCCGCGCGTGTTCATCGACATGCCGGTGCGCGAGAACATCGCCTTCGGCCTGAAGTTCGCCGGCCGGCGGCCCCGCCGGTACTGGCTCTGGGGCGAAGAGGCGTCGGTGCCCTGGGCGCTGCGCACACCCGAGAGCATCCTGGCGCTGATCGGCCTGTCCGATCAGGCGGATCTGCCGGCCGCGGCCATCACGCCCTCGCAGCAGCGCTTGCTGGAGATCGGCATGGCGCTGGCCACCCGGCCCCGCCTGCTGCTGCTCGACGAGGTGGCCGCCGGCCTGACCGAGGCCGAGGTCGAGGCCATGGCCCAGCTCATTCGCCGGCTGCGCGACGAACTGGACCTGACCGTGGTCTGGATCGAGCACGCGGTGACCACCCTGCTGCGCCATGTGGAGCGGGTGATCGTGCTGCACCAGGGCCGCAAGATCGCCGACGATGTGCCGGCCGCCGTGGTGCGCAACCCCGAGGTGATCGAAGCCTACCTGGGCGACGAAATGAGCGAGGAGGCCGCCGCATGATGTGGTACCGCGAAACCCCCTTCGTGCTGGGCGGCGCGCCGCAGGCGCACCTGAAGGTGCAGGGCCTGAGCGCCGGTTACGGCGCCTTCCTGGTGCTGCGCGACCTGAGCCTGGAGGTCAAGCCCGGCCTCACGGTGGTGCTGGGCCCCAACGGCGCCGGCAAGACGACGCTGCTCAAGGCGCTCAACGGCCTGATCCGCCGCCAGGGCGTGGTCACGCTCGACGGCGAAGACCTGCCCGAGAAGACCGACCGCATCGTCAAGGCCGGTGTGGCCCTGGTGCCCGAAGGCCGCCAGCTGTTTCCGCAGATGACGGTGCTGGAGAACCTGGAACTCGGCGGCTGGCTGGTGCCCAAGGCCGAACGCGCGCGCCGGCTGGAGCAGGCCTTTGCCGACTTCCCCAAGCTGCGCGACCGCGCCCAGCAGCTGGCCGGCACCATGAGCGGGGGGGAGCAGCAGATGGTGGCGGTGGCACGCGCCATGATGAGCGCGCCGCGCCTGCTGATGCTCGACGAACCCTCGCTGGGCCTGGCGCCGCGCATGGTCGATGAACTGCTGGGCATGGCCCGGCGCATCGCCGACACCGGTACCACGGTGCTGATGGTCGAGCAGAACGTCAAGAAAGCCCTGGCTGTGGCCGACCGCGGCTATGTGCTTGAACGCGGCACGCTGGTGGCCAGCGGTCCGGCCCGGCTGCTCGCGCGCTCCAGCGTCGTGCGCGAGGCTTACCTGGGCGCCGCCCCCGACACCACCGCCAGCGCCCGCACCGCCGTGCGCCCTGCCTCGACCCAAGGACGCACCCCGGCCGTGGCCTGAAGGCTTCGACAGGCTCAGCTCGAACGGAAGACGCATTCAAACCCCAAGGAGAACACCATGTCCGATCTGTCCATGCTCATCAACGGCCTGAAAGTCAGCGCCGAACACAGCGCCACCTTCGAGCGCCGCAACCCGCTCGACGGCAGCGTGGCCACCCGCGCACCGGCCGCCTCGCCGGCCGACGCCGTGATGGCGGTGGAGGCGGCCGCCGAAGCCTTCAAGACCTGGAGCGAAACCGGCCCCTCCGAGCGCCGCGCCCTGCTGCTCAAGGCGGCCGATGCGCTGGAGGCCAAGACGCCCCAGTTCATCGAGGCGGTGCCGACCGAGACCGGGGCCACCGGCATGTGGGCCGGCTTCAACGTCTTCCTGGCCGCCGGCATGCTGCGCGAGGCCGCGGCGCTGACCACCCAGGTGGCGGGCGAGGTGATTCCGTCCGACGTGCCGGGCAGCCTGGCCATGGGCGTGCGCCAGCCGGCCGGCGTGGTGCTGGGCATCGCGCCCTGGAACGCACCCATCATCCTCGGTGTGCGGGCCATTGCCACGCCGCTGGCCTGCGGCAACACGGTCATCCTCAAAGGCAGCGAGAACTGCCCCCGCACCCACGGCCTGATCATCGAGGCGCTGCAGGACGCGGGTTTCCCGCCCGGGGTGGTGAACTACGTGACCAACGCACCGGCCGATGCCGGCGCCGTCGTCGAGGCCATGGTGGCCCACCCGGCCGTGCGGCGGGTGAACTTCACCGGCTCAACCAAGGTCGGCAAGATCATCGCGCAGACCTGCGCCAAATACCTCAAGCCGGTGGTGCTGGAGCTCGGTGGCAAAGCGCCGCTGGTGGTGCTGGACGACGCCGACTTGGACGATGCCGTCAACGGTGCGGCCTTCGGCTGCTTCGCCAACAGCGGCCAGATCTGCATGAGCACCGAACGCATCATCGTCGACCAGAAGGTGGCCGACGAGTTCGTGAAGAAGTTCGGCGACAAGGCCAGGGCGCTGCCGCTGGGCGATCCGCGCAAGCCCGACCCGGTGGTGCTGGGCTCGGTCATCGGCATGGGCACGGTGCACCACTGCAACGCGCTGATCGATGATGCCTTGGCCAAGGGCGCCAAGCTGATCTGCGGTGGCAAGGCCGAGAACACCCTGATGCCGGCCACGGTGCTGGACCACGTCACGCCCGAGATGCGCATCTACCACGAGGAGACTTTCGGTCCGGTCAAGTGCGTCGTGCGTGTGAAGGACACGCAGGAGGCGATTGCCTGCGCCAACGACAACGAATACGGCCTGAGTGCCGCGGTGTTCGGCCGTGACATCGCCCGTGCCTTCAATGTCGCCCGCAAGATCGACAGCGGTATCTGCCACGTCAACGGGCCCACGGTGCATGACGAGGCGCAGATGCCCTTCGGTGGCGTCAAGGGCAGCGGCATCGGCCGCTTCGGCGGCAAGGCCGGCATCGCCGAGTTCACCGAGCTGCGCTGGATCACGGTGCAGACCACACCGCGCCACTACCCCTTCTGAGAACCGACACCCCGGTGGCCGTACCGCCGGGGCGCCGAGACTGGACGAGTGGCGTCAGCCGAACGAGGGCAGTTCGGGCTTGTGCACCGGCTTGCCGGCAGCCACCCAGGCGTCGTAGCCACCGGCGATCGACTGCACGTTGAGGTAGCCCATGTCCTGCATGGCGGCGGCGGCCAGCGCGGCCCGGCCGCTGGTCTTGCAATACAGCACCACTTTGAGGTCGCGCGCAGCCAGCGCCGGATTGGCGCTGAGCTTGAATTCCAGCATGCCGCGCGAGGCGTGGATGGCGCCGGGCAGGTGGCCGGCGGCGAACTCGTCGGCCTCTCGAACGTCGATCAGCACGTCGGCGGCCTGGATGGCCGCTTCGGCCTCGGCCAGGGGGACTTCGGTGACGCGGGCTTTTGCGGCGGCGACGAGGTCGAGGGCGGTTTTCATGGGGGCTCCTTGTGCTGTGTACCTGGGAGAGATCCGCCAATGGTAAGGGGGCCGGAGGTTTGGGCAGCCAAAGAAGGGCGCAGGTGAGAAAATGATGCAATGAACGCGACGTCCACCTCCGAACTCATGAACACCCTGGGCAGCCAGGCCAAGGCCGCTTCGGCGCTGATGGCCAGGGCCGGTGCCGCGACCAAGGTCCGTGCCCTGCGCGAGCTGGCCCGGCTGCTGCGCGAGAGCGTGGCGCCGCTGCAGGTGGAGAACGCCAAGGACCTGGAACGCGCCCGCGCCGCCGGCCTGGCCGAGCCCATGGTCGACCGGCTCAAGCTCAGCCGCAAGGTGATCGAGACCTGCGCTGAAGGCTGCGAGCAGCTGGCCGCCATGCCCGACATCATCGGCGAGATCATGGGCATGAAGCAGCAGCCCAGCGGCATCCGTGTGGGCCAGATGCGGGTGCCCATCGGGGTGTTTGGCATGATCTACGAAAGCCGTCCGAACGTGACCATCGAGGCCGCCAGCCTCTCCATCAAGAGCGGCAACGCCTGCATCCTGCGCGGCGGCTCCGAGGCCATCGACTCCAACCGCGCCCTGGCCGCGCTGGTGCAGCAGGCGCTGGTGGCCGCCGGCCTGCCGGCCGACGCGGTGCAGCTGGTGCCCACCACCGACCGCGCCGCGGTGGGTCAGCTGATTGCCATGCCGCAGTACGTGGACGTGATCATCCCGCGCGGCGGCAAGGGCCTGATCGAGCGCATCAGTGCCGAGGCCAAGGTGCCGGTCATCAAGCACCTGGACGGCAATTGCCACACCTATGTGGACGATCCCTGCGACATCGCCATGGCGGTGACGGTGGCCGACAACGCCAAGACCCAGAAGTACAGCCCCTGCAATGCGACCGAGAGCCTGCTGGTGGCGCGTGGCGTGGCGAACGACTTTCTGCCAAAGATCGGCGTCGTCTATGCCGCCAAGGGGGTGGAAATGCGGGCCTGCCCCGAGGCCCTGGGCATCCTGGCCGGCCTGCCGGGCGCCAGCGTGAAGGCCGCCACCGAGCAGGACTGGAGCGAGGAATACCTGGCGCCGGTCATCAGCATCAAGGTGGTGAGTGGTGTGGACGAAGCGATTGCTCACATCAACCGCTATTCCAGCCACCACACCGAGTCCATCCTGACCACCGACCATGTGCATGCCCAGCGCTTCCTGCGCGAGGTCGATTCCGCCAGCGTCATGGTGAATGCGAGCACCCGCTTCGCCGACGGCTTCGAGTACGGGCTGGGGGCCGAAATCGGCATCAGCACCGACAAGTTCCACGCCCGTGGCCCGGTGGGCGTCGAAGGCCTCACGTCCTTGAAGTACGTGGTACTGGGCGAAGGCGAAATTCGCACCTGAGACTTGCAGGTCGGACGCCAGCCCCCATCTGCTGGGCTTATAGTGTCCACTACATCCAACACAGGCCCACACGCGTCGGCAGAGCGTCCAGGCCAGCGCGGGTCCGGCTTCGCCGGCCCGCAGCTGGCGCCCCCCAGTGGGGGTTGACGCCGAAGGCGGCGCGGGGGGCTTTCACATCCTATGGTTCCGCACCTCGTCACCGCACTCAAGGGCCCCATCAACGAGCTGGAGCAGCGCATCCTCGAATCCACCCCGGTGATCGAACGCTGGTTCCGGCTGGAATGGATGGAGCACACGCCGCCCTTCTACACCTCGGTGGACATCCGCAACGCGGGCTTCAAGCTGGCGCCGGTCGACACCAACCTGTTCCCGGCCGGCTGGAACCACCTCACGCCCGAGATGCTGCCGCTGGCGGTGCAGGCGGCCATGGCGGCGATCGAGAAGATCTGCCCCGAGGCCAAGAACCTGCTGCTGATTCCCGAGAACAGCACCGACAGCTTCTACCTGGCCAACCTGCTGCAGCTCCAGCGCATCTTCTACCAGGCCGGCCTGAACGTGCGACTGGGCTCGCTGTCCAACGACATCACGGCAACGACCACGCTGGAGTTGCCCGGTGGTGAAACCATTACGCTCGAACCTCTGGTGCGCAGCCGCCGCCGGCTGGGCCTGAAGAATTTCGATCCGTGCACCATTGTGCTCAACACCGACCTGAGCGCCGGTGTGCCCGGTATCCTGGAAGACCTGCACGAGCAGTACCTGCTGCCGCCGCTGCACGCCGGCTGGGCCACCCGGCGCAAGAGCCACCATTTCAAGGCCTATGAAGAGGTGGCCAAGCGCTTCGGCAAGCTGCTGGGCATGGATCCCTGGCTGATCACGCCGATGTTCAACCAGTGTGGCAAGGTCGACTTCGGCCAGGCCGCCGGTCTGGACTGCCTGCGCAGCAACACCGACGCGCTGATCGGGAAAATCCGGCGCAAGTACAAGGAATACGGCATCAACGAAAAGCCCTTCGTGGTGATCAAGGCCGACAACGGCACCGGCGGCATGGGCATCATGACCGTGCGGGACGCCAAGGACATCGACGCCCTGAGCCCGGCGGCGCTGGCGCGCATGGCCACGGTGCAGGCGGGGCAGCCCGTCAGCGAGGTCATCATCCAGGAAGGCGTGCTGACCCAGGAGCGCATCAACTCGGCCGTCGCCGAACCCGTGGTCAGCCTGATGGACCGTTACGTGGTCGGTGGCTACTACCGCATCCATGCCGACCGGGGAGTCGACGAGAACCTCAACGCCCCCGGTTCCAGCTTCGTGCCGCTGGCCTTCGAGCAAAGCGCCCAGTTGCCGCAGCCCGGCATGAAGCCGGGCGCCAGCGTGCCCAACCGCTTCTACATGTACGGCGTGATCGGGCGCCTGGCCATGCTGGCGGCCAGCTACGAACTCGAAGCCACCGACCCTGATGCCGAGGTTTACGACTGATCGGCACAATCGCCGGATGTCGTTCTTTCGTGACCTGAGTTTGCCGGCGGCCACGGCCGGTTTTGTGGCGGTGCTGGTGGGCTTCACCAGCTCGGTGGTCATCGTGTTTCAGGCGGCGCAGGCCTTTGGCGCCACGCCGGAGCAGTTGACCTCCTGGATGTGGGCGCTGGGGCTGGGCATGGGCCTGTGTACGGCCGTGCCATCACTGATCCTGCGGCAGCCCGTCATGGTCGCCTGGAGTACCCCGGGCGCCGCGGTGCTGGCCACCGCCGGGCTGGCGGGCGGTTTCTCCATGGCGGAGGCGGTGGGCGCGTTCATGGCCTGCGCGGCGCTGATCATCCTGGTCGGGGCCACCGGCTGGTTCGAGCGGGTGATGAACCGCATTCCGATGGCTCTTGCGTCGGCCCTGCTGGCGGGTGTGCTGGCCCGTTTTGGCCTGCAGGCCTTCGGTGCCGCCCAGTCCGACTGGCCGCTGGTGGTCCTGATGCTGGTGGCCTACCTGGTCGGGCGGCGTTGGCTGCCACGCTATGCGGTGCCCCTGACGCTGCTGGTGGCCGTCGTCTGGGTGCTGTTGCAGGGCCGCCTGCAGACCGAGGCCTTGACCCTGGAATGGGCGCGCCCGGTGTTCACCGCGCCGGTGTTCTCGCTCCCGGCCCTGGTCAGCCTGGCGCTGCCCCTGTTCATTGTCACGATGGCCTCGCAGAATCTGCCCGGGGTGGCGGCCATCCGTGCGGCTGGCTACACCATGCCGATTTCGCGCATCATCACGCTCACCGGTGTGACCACCTTGTTGCTGGCGCCGTTCGGCGCCTTTGCCCTGAACCTCAGCGCCATCACCGCAGCCATCTGCATGGGCGAGGAAGCCCATCCGGACCCGAAAAAGCGCTACAGCGCGGCGGTGGTCTGCGGTGGGCTTTATGTCGCCATCGGCCTGGTGGGCGCGGCCGTCACCGGGGTGCTGCTGGCCTTTCCGAGCGAGCTGGTGCTGGCGATTGCCGGCCTGGCGCTGCTGGGCAGCATCGGGGGGGGCCTGCACACCGCCCTGAAGGACGACACGCACCGCGAAGCGGCCCTCATCACCTTCCTGGTCACCCTCAGCGGCGTGGTGCTGGTCGGGATCGGCTCGGCCTTCTGGGGCGTGGTCGCCGGCGCCTTGGCGCTGTTTGTGAGCAGGCGATGACACCCCCTGCGCCGCTTCGCGTCTTCCCCCTCTCTCGCCTTCGGCGCAAGGGGGACGGTACCTGTGGCCCGGCAAAGCCGGTTCCACGGTACCCTTGTCACCTCACGTAGAAACCGATGCCCATGAATTTCCTTTTCGTTGCCGATCCTCTGTCCAGCTTCAAGACCTACAAGGACACCACGTTTGCCATGATGCGCGAGCTGCAGCGCCGGGGCCACCGCTTGGCCGCCTGCGAACCGCAGCACCTGCAATGGCAGTCGGGCCAGCCGGTCACGGCACTGGTGCGGCGCATCGAGCTGACCAGGCAGGCCGACGACTGGTACCGCGTGACCCACCAGGGTCGCGAGGCGCTGCGGGACTTTGACGGTGTGCTGATGCGCAAGGACCCGCCTTTCGACAGCGAATACTTCTACGCCACCCACCTGCTGGAGCAGGCCGAGCGCGAGGGGGCCAGGGTCTTCAACAGCCCGCGGGCGCTGCGTGACCACCCCGAGAAACTGGCCCTGATGGAGTTCGCGCCCTACGCGCCAGCGACGCTGGTGACCCGCTCGGCAGAGGCCATCCGCCATTTCCACGACGAGCACAAGGACATCATCCTCAAGCCGCTGGACGGCATGGGCGGCATGGGCATCTTCCGGGTCGGACCGGACGGCATGAACCTGGGCTCCATCATCGAGACGCTGAACCGGGGCGGGCACACCAGCGTGATGGTGCAGCGCTACCTGCCCGAGATTGTGGACGGCGACAAGCGCCTGCTGCTGATTGGCGGCCAGGTGGCTCCCTTTGTGTTGGCGCGCATTCCGCAAGGCAGCGAGGTGCGCGGCAACCTGGCGGCCGGTGGCAAGGGGGTGGCCCAGCCGCTGCGTGACGAGGACCGCGTGGTGGCCGAAGCCATGGCACCGGTGCTGGCGGCGCGCGGCCTGTTGCTGGTGGGTCTGGACATGATCGGCAATCGGGTGACCGAGATCAATGTGACCAGCCCGACCTGTTTCCAGGAGATCCAGCAGCAGACCGGGTTCGACGTGGCGGCCATGTTTGTGGATGCCCTCGAACGTGTGACACAGGTCTCGAATCGCTGATGTCGGGCGCTGCACGGTCGCCTGGCGGCGATGGGCGGAGCGCCACTAGGCACAAATCCTCTTGTGCCCGGCCACGCACCTCTCCAGAATCGGCGGCTTGTGGGGTCGCCTGCCCGAGAACCCGCGGACCACGCATGTCTGCTGCCGGGCGCCGATCAGGGAGTGTTCGCTTCGGTACCGGTTTCCACCAGCGCCGGAATCCGGATTCATGCACCCACAGGGTGCCAGTCGATCACCTGTTGTCGCCATGTCCGAAACCATCGACCTCATCAGCGCCTCGTTCGCGAAGACCGAAGTCGGTCAACGGGAAATCCAGACCCGCTCGCTCGGACTGGCGCCATTGGTGCGCCGGCTGTTGGTTCTTATCGATGGCAACAAGACCGGCCGGGATCTGGCGGTGTTTGCGGGGGGGGTCGAGGTCGAGCCTCTGCTTCAGGAGTTGCTGGACAAAGGCTGTGTCGAGGCAAAAGCCCGCAGTCGCCAGGCCGAGCCACCGGCACCCACAGAACGCACTGAACCGGATGCCACCGGGAGCCTGCCGGATGCATCGACGCGCAGTACCAGCGAGAACGAAATGGCGCGCAACTTCATGATCAACACCGTCAACACGGTGTTCGGCCAGCACTCGCGCCTGACCCTGATCGAAACGATTGCCCGAGCCAAGGGGACGGATGAACTGCGGCAGGCCTACCTTTCATGGGCGAAAGCCATGGAAGAGGACCGGATCGGCGCCAAGCGCCTGCCCGAACTGCGCGAAAAGCTCTTCAAGGTGCTCTGAAACCTCGCGACGGGTGTTCAGTGCGGGGCGCTGTTCGAGAACAGGTTGAGCACCAGCACCCCGGCGACGATCAGGCCCATGCCGATCAGACCGGCCAGATCGATGGTCTGCTGGTAGACGATGTAGGCCACCAGGGTGATCAGCACAATGCCCAGTCCGGACCAGACCGCGTAAGCCACGCCGACCGGTATGCTGCGCAGCACCAGCGCCAGGCAATAGAAAGAAATGGCGTAACCCACCACGACGATCAGCGAGGGTCCCAGGCGGGTGAAGCCGTCGCTGGCCTTGAGCGCGCTGGTGCCGATCACCTCGGCCACAATGGCCAGGCCCAGCACCAGCCAGGGATTCAGGGGCAGGTTCATCGACACGTACTTTCGCTGCTGTTCAGGCCACATGCAGACCGTCGACAAACACCTTGAGTTCTCCGGGCTCGAAGGCGGTCCAGGTTTCATTGGATGTGAGCGGGGTGGTGACGATCACGGTCGCTCGGTCGCCGGGCTGGTTGACCTCGGCGAAATTGACGGTCCAGTCGTGGTCCATCAGCGTGGCCGGGGCAAACGGGTATTGGCGCGTGAGGTGGTGCAGCCTGGTGCTGCAGTGGGCCCACATGGCTTCGCCGTTGGACAGGAGGAAATTGGCGCTGCCAAACGCTGTCAGCTGGGGAATGAGCTCGCGCAGGGTCCGCGTGAGCTCGCAGACGCTGGGCAGGCCGGCATGGGACTTGGCCAGCTCCTGCATCAGCCAGCAGAAGGCACGCTCGCTGTCGGTGCTGCCCACCGGCCGGAAGGCGCTGTGCAACTTGGGGTGGTAATCCTTGAGGTCGCCGTTGTGGGCGAATACCCAGTGCCGACCCCACAGCTCGCGGGTGAACGGATGGGCATTTTCCAGACACACACTGCCGATGGTGGCCTTGCGCACATGGGCCACGATGTTCTTGCTTTTGAGGGGATAGCTGCGCAGGAACTCGGCCATGCGCGAGTCGGCCGCGCTTTCATGGTCGACGAACAGGCGCAGGCCACGCCCTTCAAAGAACGCGATGCCCCATCCGTCGGCATGGTGGTCGGTGCGTCCACCCCGCTGGCAGAAGCCGGTGAAGCTGAACGACGCATCGGTGGGCGTCGCGCAATTGAGTCCGAGCAGTTGGCACACTAGATCACCCCCCTGCGCCGCTGCGCGGCTTCCCCCCTGGAAGGGGGGACCGCCCCTGTGGCCCGGCGAAGCCGGTTCCACGGGGCGTGCTGGATGGGGGCGCGTCGGTTGGGCGAAGACGGGGGCACGTCGGAAGTCCGTTGGCGAAAGGCCTATTGTCCCGCAGATGGGCTCTCGCGCAGTCGCCAGGCGGCCCAGAGGGCGGCGGCGCAGATGAGTGACAGCATGACAAAGGTTTCGTTGAACGCGGCCAGGCGCTCGGGTCCGCCGCCGGGGGTGTCCAGCGCGAAGCCGTGGGCCCGGGCGCGCCACTCCAGCACGATGCCGCACAGGCTGACGCCGGCGGCGCCACCGAGCATGCGCAGGAAATTGATGACGCTGGCGCCCTGGGGGATGTCGGTGCGGGCCAGGGTCCGCATGGCACCGATGTTCAGCGAGGGGAGGATGAAGCCCAGCCCGATGCGGCCCAGAATGGCCCAGGTCACCAGCAGCGGAATCACCTGGCCCGGGCGGTCCAGGTCGATGGTGACCACCAGCGCAAAGGATGCCGCCAGCAGCACCAGCCCGATGCTCACCAGCCGGTGGGTGGGTTGCCGGTCGGCCAGGCGGCCCACCAGGGCGATGGTCACCGCCAGCACCAGGCCGGCCGGCAGCAGGATGGTGCCGACATAGGAGGCCGACAGGCCCAGCCCCATCTGCATGTAGACCGGCAGCAGGTAGGTCGAGCCGAACAGCGCGATGCCGTAGATGAAAGCCACCAGGCTGCCCATGGTGAAGCGACGGTCCTTGAACAGGGACAGGTTCATCAGGGGATCGACCCCTTGGTCCGGCTGGCGCCGGCGTGCCCGGAGGGTACGGCGTTGCAGCCAGACGAAGACCAGCAGGAGAGCCAGCGCGGACAGCAGCAGACCCAGCGCCAGCGTCGGTGTGCCGCCCTGCAGCTGCACCAGGCCGTTGAGCAGGCACAGGGTACCTGCGGCGGCCAGGGTCAGGCCCACCCAGTCCAGGCCGGCGCCTTTGGGGTCGGCGGCCTGTCCGCCGGGCGAAGTCACCGGCACAAAGCGCCGCGCCAGCCAGAGCGAGGCGATGCAGAAGGGCACCACCATGAAGAAGATCGAGCGCCAGCCGAAGCCGTCGACCAGCAGGCCGCCGATGCTGGGGCCGATGGCCGGTGCCAGCACCACCCCCATGCCGAATATGCCGCTGGCCCGCCCCTGTTCGTGCGGTTCGAAGGCGCGCAGGATGATGATGGCCGGTATGGGTTGCAACACCCCGGCGGCCAGGCCCTCGGCCACCCGGGCCGCCAGCACCAGCGGGTAGTCGTTGGCCAGGCCGCCCACCACACCCCCCGCCAGCAGCAGCCAGATGCAGGCGACATAGGTGCGGCGGTAGCCGTGGCGGGCCAGCAGCCAGGGCGTGGTCAGCATGGACACAGTCATGGCCGCCATGAAGGCCGAGGTCACCCACTGGGCGCGCTCCTGTCCCAGCACGAAGTGCTGGCTCATGTCCGGAATGGCCACGTTGATGATGGTCGAGGACATGATGGCGGCCATGGTGCCGACCATCACCGACAGCAGCAGGAGCCAGCGGTAGCGCTCGCCGTAGCGTTCGCGCAGGGCGGGCAGGGAGCCGGGCGGGTGCGCCAAACTTCAGCCCCTCAGCGTCTCAGGCCCGCGGACGGCGCCACATCCGCCACAGCCGGATGCCCAGCAGCACCAGCGGTGCGCTGTGCAGGAACAGGTCGAAGATGTCCAGCGGTTTCGTCAGGGTGCCCTGCGACAGCATGCGCAGCTTCTCGATCAGGTGCGGCTCGGGAACGATGGGCGCAACGGCCAGCCAGAGCGCGATGGCAATCAGCCAGCCCAGCGGGAAGCGGTCGAGCCAGCCCATCATGTCTGGGCCCCCTCGGCATACCGGCTCACGCAGGCGCTGCAGATGCAGGCCTTGCCACGGGCATCGGCGGGCAGACGCGCCAGCAGGCCTGGCTCGAAGGTGGCGCCCACACACCAGCAAGGGCCCTGGGGAACCCCGGTGACGCGCTCGTTTTCCATCGCACAGCGGTTGTCGCCACCACACAGCGGGCAGCGGTGGGCTTGGTTTGTTGCGGACTGATCCATGGACAGCAGTGTAGGGGCTCACCCGGGTATCGGCCACGTGATATGGTCCGCGACCATGTCGCGTATGTTTGTCTGGTTGTGGCTGGGCTTTTCCTCTGTGGCTGCTGCGGCCGACCTTCCCCACCGGGTCCCCGACACCCTGGCCCAGCGCCTGCAGGCCTGCACCGTGTGTCACGGCGCCGAGGGGCGCGCCACGCCGGGAGGCTATTTTCCGCGCATCGCCGGCAAGCCGCTTGACTACCTCTACCACCAGCTGCTGCATTTTCGCGACGGGCGCCGCAACAACGCCGGCATGAGCTACCTGCTGGACCACATGGGCGACGCCTACCTGCGCGACATCGCCGGCCACTACGCCGGCCTGGACCTGCCGTATCCCCCGCCTCTGCCCCCGGCAGCGCCGCCTGCGGTGCTGAAGCGCGGCGAGCAACTGGTGCGCCAGGGCGACCCGGCCCGTGGCCTGCCGGCCTGCAACGACTGCCATGGCGCGCGCATGACCGGTGTGGCACCGGCCGTCCCCGGCCTGCTGGGTTTGCCGCGCGACTACCTGATTGGCCAGCTCGGCGCCTGGCAGACCGGTCTGCGCAAGGCCTTCGAGCCCGACTGCATGGCCCGCATCGCCCGGCTCATGGCGCCCGAGGACGTCTCGGCCGTGGCCAGCTGGCTGGCGGCCCAGCCGGTGCCCGTCCCCGCCCACCCGCAAGCGG
>CALMYH010000088.1 GCA_937873395.1 uncultured Burkholderiales bacterium | reverse complement strand
CTCAAGCTGACCCGCTACGGCAGGCTGCGTAAGCCCGGCCTGTGGCACATGGTGCATCATCACAGGCCGGGCTTACACAACCCGCCTCCGCGGGCAGCTTAGCTCGAACGTTAGGCTCCATATAAATAACGGAGGATCCCCGTGGATAACAACCGCATCAAGTACGCTTTGCATTTACATGGTTGGACTTATGAAGATGGCGACGTTAGCGAACTATTGAGCAAGGCACAAAAGGTTCTGCCGGGCGAATTCCAACAAAGCATGCTTGGGAATCTTTTCTGCCCAGGATGCAAAACAAATCTATCTCGCTCGCCGAAAGACAAACCCAACTTCTCCAATTCTCGGAAGGCATGCTTTATTCATTTGCCATCCTATTCACACATTGAGTGTGACTTAAGGACGCCAAAACCAGAAGGAATGAAGTACCCCACGGAAGAGTTGGCTCTGCAAGCCATCGCAGATGAACAGTTGGCAATCGTCAGTTCATTTATGACTGAAGCCCCTGAACAAAGAGCAAGCCAGGGGGAGCCTTACAACCAAAGCGCAGTGGAGGACATGCTTGGGCCAATTTCAGAAATACCCATATCCAAGCATAAAGGCGAGTCATTCAAGCTGCCTAGCAAAATCACGACAGTGGCAGGGATTTGCAGAAGGTTTGATGCAAATCTGTACAAATACTACGTTCTCCCCGGGGAGGTCGTTGCATCTCGGCTAATTTCGTCGCTCAAGAGCGTTGCAGAAGTTGAAACAACCGATAGCACACCCAAACTCTACTGGGGGGAGATAATCAGTTCACACAACGCCGGCATTAGCCCAAAGCCATCCAATTTGCGCATGACGCGACTTCGTTGCCATAGCGCAGTAAAAGATTTCTACCTCAAAGCAATTGATGAGCAGCAAACAGAAAAAGGAATAAACGATCAGTCTGTTGGAAGAATTGTGTTGTTCTGGGGAAGGATTCGGGAAAACGGCATTGGTCTATGCGTTGAAAGGCCTGCATGGGGTGAATTTGCAGTGCTCCCCAGCAAGTACGAGAACCTTCTTAAGGAATAGCCCACTAGAAATCGCAGAATATTTGCAAAATGATTACTGCATCACCTATCCCCAGCCTAACTGTCGGTTCAACGCGGACGCCAACACTGGCCATGCCTCCGGCATTTTCATGGCCAGTGTTGGTGCCCTCCGCCCTTACGGGCTCCGGCGCCGGTTAACCTGGGCGTTAGCCATCGAAAAGATAGGAAGAGGATGCTCGCGCGGATTGCCACCCATCTGGGCTGTACCGAGGCAGAGCTATGGCAGAAGATCAGTGAGCCGCGGTCGCTTCAGTTCGTGGCCTCGCCCTTGCTCAGTTTCGTTCCCGCAGAGGGCGGTACGCTCGCTGGGGAATGGACGGTGGGGCTGTCGTATCCTCTGAAGCTGTACTTCTTGAAGGTGATCCCGCTCGGCCGGCACACCATCCGGTTGGTGGAGATCGACAAGCGCACGAACACCATTGTCAGCCAAGAGAGCGGGCTCCTTGCGCGGGTGTGGAACCACACCATCCGCTTCCAGCAGGTCAGTCCAGGTCTGGTGAGATATACCGATGAAATCGAGATCCAGGCCGGCTGGCTGACCCCGCTCATCTGGGCCTTTGCACAGGTGTTCTACCGCCATCGGCAACGGCGCTGGAAGGCTCTGCTTCGGCGCAAGGATTCACAAGATCAAGAGGCCAACTGGAGCTGGAGCATGAAACCCGCAAGCGTACTCAGAACAGCCAAGATATTGCAGGCTGCAATGGCGCTGCTTGTCTTTTCATTTTTTGCGCTCTATCTCCCTGAAATGGCCGAGTCCAGAAGCATCTGGCCCCCTGTGGCCGCCTTGGCTGCGAACGAGCAGCCGGTCGGCATGGCTTTGGGGCTGGCGTTTTGTGTGGCGCCGTTTTCCACGCTGCTGGCCTTGTCCAGGCATGCGCGCCCGCTGATCATGACCGCGATGCCGATCAGTTTCTTGTCAGGCATCTACGGCGTCAATGAGTTGGTCAGCCAGTTTGACTTGCACAATGCAATGATCGTGCTCGCTGTGGCGGTTCCGTTGTTGACGGTCATCTCTGCCGTTTTCGGGATCGCTGGCCTCGTCCTGCTTTGGCAGCGCGTTCTGGTGAACGGAAAGTGACCGGCCGGTGTCTCTTGTCATGGCATGCCATGCCATGCCGTGGCCGCCCGGCCTGAGGTCGTGCCAGGGCCTTGTGTGACGATGTCGAGCGCCGGTTTGATGGACACTGCACACTTCTGAAATCTTGGTTCGGACTCCCAATATGCCTGCAGACGTCCTGAAGTTCTGGTTTGAAGAAATCGATGCGCGACTCTGGTTCGCGTCGGACAGCGGTTTTGACGACCAGATTCGGCGGCGGTTTCTCGGGCTGATGCAGCAGGCGGCGGCCGGTGAGTTGTTCTCGTGGCGAGAAACGGCAGAAGGGCGCCTGGCGGAAATCATCGTGCTCGACCAGTTCTCGCGCAACGTGTACCGCAACACGGCGCAAGCGTTCAGCCAGGACCCGATGGCACTGGTGCTCGCTCAGGAGGCGGTTCGCTCGGGTGCGCTGCAGGCGCTGAACCCTGTGCAGCGGAGCTTTCTGCTGCTCCCTTATATGCACAGCGAGTCGGCCCAGATTCACGGGGTGGCCGAGCGGCTGTACAAGGACTTTGCGCCCGCCGAGAACCACGATTACGAGTTGCGGCACAAGGCGATCATTGACCGTTTCGGACGGTATCCACACAGAAATGAAATCCTGGGGCGAGCCTCCACGCCGCAAGAGCTGGAGTTTCTCTTGCAGCCGGGCTCAAGGTTCTGAGCGTTCGCCGGCACGGCCTTTTGCAGGGGCAGCGCCGCGGGTGTGCGGGCTCGCCCTAAGGGGTCGGAACAGGGCCGAAAGGCTCTTGGGGCAAGGCCCTTCCGTCCCAGGGCAGGTCAGGGCGGCCGTTACCCCCTGCACGCCGGTGTCTGTGCTTTTGACTTGGTGGCGCAGGGCGCGGACGTTTCGGCGTTGTCACCGGGGGGCAATGTGACAGGCCGAGGGGATGTCGGTGGGGCGTCGGCGAGTCGCGCTGCAGGCCAGCGGTGTTGTCTGCACCACACAGCCGCTACAGTGTGGCATCTGCCGCCGCTTTGAAGATTGACATGCACCTTCCTCACCTTTGTCGCCTTTTGCCCGGCCTCGCGGCCGTGACCCTGCTGGCTGCCTGCGCCGGGCACGGCAGCATCGTGGTGGCACCGCCGCCCGGCGTGGTCATTGTTCCGGGCCCGGGCGCGCCCCAGAAGGTGCACATTCCGCCCGGACACTATCCCCCGCCGGGCAGCTGCCGCATCTGGGTGCCCGGTGTCCCGCCCGGCCAGCAGTCCCCGCCTGGCCATTGCCGGGACCTGCAGCATCGCGTGCCCGCAGGCGCGGTGCTGGTGCGCGGCTAGGGAGGGCGCAGCGGTGTCGGCCAGTCCGCGACGCCAGCCCGCGCGCCACCCGCAAGGGCAAGGACGCCCGATGCCGCAGGGCGCTCCTGGTCAGGCGTCGCGCAGGGCAGCCTGTGCCGTCATGGTGCTGCTGCTGGCGGGCTGTGCTGGCATCGAGCCGCTGGATTATCCGGTTCAGTGGCGTTCGGCGCCGGGTGGGGTGCTGGAGAACGGCTGCCCGGATGTGTCAGGCTCCTACGACGTCAGGGCCGCAGAGGCCTACCCGCCGCGCGGCGGCGAGCTGCCAGCGTTGACCGAGGTGTTCGGACCAGGCGTTCTGAGGGTTACCGGGTCCCCTGACCGTATCTGGCCGGGATTGCCCGCGGCGACGACGGCCACGCTCAGCGCGACCGCTGACCGGCTGCAGGTCCGTTTCCAGGACAAGGCCGAAGGCGAGGTGTCCCTGGCCTTCAGGCACAAGAGCTGGTGGGGCGGCTCCACGAAAGGGGCCGAAGGCCTGTTCCAGTGCCTGGAGCTTGAACTCGGACCGGCGCTGGGTCTGGACGGCACCCGCACGCCGTTCGCCGGTGTTCCCCATCTGTTTGCACAAAGCGACATGGCCTTCGTGTTTCTTTCCAGGGCGCAGGACGGCTCGTTGGTCGTCAATCACCGCATCAACCGGGTGACATTGACCGGAGCCCTGATCGGAAGTCAGGCGCGCTGGGTGACCAGTGTCTGGTGGCGCTACCCTCCGGTGCCGAGACCGCGCTGATGCTGCGGGCAACTGCTGCCTGCGGTGTTCGCCACGAAAAAACGACCGGTCCATGCGTGAACAAGCCGTCTTGGCCGCCGGCCCCCCCCCTGGTGCATGATGCGTCCAGCGTCGGGCCATCGGAAGCGGTTGCCGGCACAGTGCAACGACACATCTGCACGGAGGCAGGAATGGACATTCATCGGTTCATGGCGGGCTACAAGGCCGCCTGGGAGGCGCGGGACCCGGCCATGTTCGCCGCGCTGTTCCACGAGGACGGCCGGTACCACAACACGCCGTTCCAGGTGCAGGCCGGCCGCGGGCAGCTGGCCGAATACTGGAAGCGCGTGCAGCTGCAGGAAGATGTGCGGGTGTCGTTCGAGGTGCTGGCCAGCCAGGCGGACACGGGCCTCGCGCACTGGCACGTGACCTACCAGGTGGCGTCGGAAGAGCTGTTCCAGATCTGGGCGCGTTCGACCGGCACCGGGCTGCCACCCCGCCAGCCCGGCGACCCCTTGCCGCGCATGGTGCTGGACGGCGTGTTGCAGGCCCGCTTCAGGCAGGGCCTGTGCGAAGAGGCGCACATCTGGTGGCACAGCATGCCGATGGATCCCGGCAGGGCACAGGGCGCCCAATCGGAAACGGGCGGGAAGCGGCCGGGGACAGCATGAGCAAGGGCATCGCCGGGTGGGATAGGCTGCTGCGGTCGATGGAGATACTCTTTCACGGTCACCCAAGGAGTTGTTTCATGTTTTCGCGCTTCAAGAAGAAATCCGTTCTGGCCTGGGCCTGCGTGGCCGGCGGTCTGGTTGCGCCAGGGCTGGCCCTGGCTTCCGAGCGGGCCTGCCTGCTGGAGGGGGACTTCACCATGGGGACGCAGCGGGTGGTGATCAATGACTGCGCCGAGAACCGAAACATGCCGGCCGCGCAGTTTCGCGAGGCCTGTCAGTGGATGGGCAACCCCATGAACGACAACCGGTACCGGGCGCGCATCACCTACATGGCCTCGTGCCCGGCCAACCCGCAGGCCCGCTGCGAGAACGCCATGGGCGGCAGCATGAACTTCGCCTATTACCTGCGCGACCGGGAGTTGCTGCAGAACAGCCGGGGCAGTTGCGAGTCCATGGGCGGACGCTGGGTTCAGTGAGCGGCCGGGCGGCATACCACGCCCCCGACACCGCGAATCTGGGCCAAGTCATCCGCCCCAAGGCCAAGTTCACCGAGTTGCTGGATAGGTGGTTTGTCGGCTGCGGAGGCAGGGAAAATCGCAGTACATTGGACCCTGTTTCAGGAGATTTCCATGCCCAAAGGCGAACAGCGCAGCAACAAGATGGTGAAGAAGCCCAAGAAGGACACCAGCCCACCCAAGGACACGCCGACCACCTCAAGCCGCCCGGTGGCCCCGGTGACGGCCGTGGCGCCCAAGGGGAAGATGAAGAACAAGTGATGGTCCGCCCATGGCGAGCATGGCTACAGGGGTGCGCTCAGACAGCAAAGCGCTTCCAGCGCCCCCTGGAGAACAGCCACAGGGTGAACAGGCCCACCACCGTCTCTGACACGAACACACCCCAGAACACGCCCGAGTGGGACCAGCCCAGGGGCAGGGCCAGTGTCCACGCCAGGGGAATCTGGATCAGCCAGAAGAAGACCAGGTTGATCCAGGTCGGGGTCATGGTGTCGCCCGCGCCGTTGAAGGCCTGCACCGCCACCATCCACCAGCCGTAGACGAAGTACGAGTAGGCCAGGATGGAGAGCCATTCGCCGCCGATGGCGATGACGGCGGCGTCGTCGGTGAACAGGCCGATGATGGCGTCGTGCCAGAGGTAGAAGGCGACCGAGACGGTCACCGTGAACACCATGTTCATCCAGCCGATGCGCCAGACGGCGGCCTCGGCCCGGCCGGGCTCGCCGGCGCCCAGGTTCTGTCCGACCAGGGTGGCGGCAGCATTGGACATGCCCCAGGCCGGCATGAGGGTGAACATCATGATGCGCATGGCGATGGTGGCGCCGGCCACGGCTTCGGTGGAGACGCTGGCCAGGATGCGCATGAGGAAGATCCAGGCCGTCATGGCCACGATCATCTGGCCGATGCCGCCGAGCGAGGTGCGTGAGATCAGCGCCAGGGTGGGGCCGTGCCAGCGCAGGCTGGCGCGCGCGATGCGCAGGTGTTCGCTGCCGCGAAACAGAATCCACAGCTGCATGAGCACGCCGATGCCGCGGCCGATGTTGGTGGCGATGGCCGCGCCCTCGATGCCCATGGCCGGGATGGGCCCCAGACCAAAGATGAGGATGGGGTCGAGCACGATGTTGATGGCGTTGGCCACCCACAGCACACGCATGGCGGTGGCGGCGTCACCCGCGCCCCGGAAGATGGCGTTGATGACGAACAGCAGCATGATCACGGCGTTGCCACCCAGCATCCACTGGGTGTAACGGTAGCCGTGCTCGATGGCCCAGGCATCGGCGCCCATCAGGCGCAGCAGGTCCTGGGCCCAGACGATGCCGGCCAGGGTGAACGGCAGTGAAATGAGCACCGCCAGCACGATGGCCTGCACGGCCGACAGCGCAGCCTCGTCGCCCCGGGCCTCGCCGATGCGCCTTGCCACGATGGCGGTGACCGCGGTGGCCAGGCCCATGGCAATCGAATAGATGAGGAACAGGTAGGTCTCGGTCAGGCCCACGGTGGCCACTGCCGAGGCACCCAGCTGGGCCACGAAGAAGATGTCGACCACGGCAAAGGTGGACTCGAGCACCAGCTCCAGCATCATCGGGATGGCCAGCAGCAGCACCGCCCGCTTGAGCGGAATGCGGGTGTAGTCGGCGTTGGTGCCCCGCAGGGCGGCCCGCAGGTCGGCCCACAGCGGGGGCGGCGGGCCGTCCATGGACCGGATCAGGCTTCCATGGCCTTGGCCATGGTCTTGCCCAGCTCCACGCCCCACTGGTCGTAGGCGTTGATGCGCCAGATGGCGGCCTGGGTGAAGACCTTGTGTTCGTAGGCCGCCATGAGGGCGCCCAGCCTTGCGGGGTCGAGGCGATCGAGCCAGAGGATGCTGCTGGGGATGTTGCCTTCGAACATGCGGTGGCGTGCCATGACCTCGGCCTGCTCGCCGCTGAGGCCAGCCTGCTGCATGAGCGCCAGCGTGTCGCCAAACCCGCGTCCGCGGGCCATGGCCTCGGCCTGGGCGCGCAGGTTCAGGTTGACCACGTGGTGGTGCGTGGCGGCCAGCGGCAGCGGGGTGTCTTCGCTTTCGACGCCGATGAAGTCCACCGGCACCGTGTGGCGGCCCTGGTGGATGAGCTGGAAATAGGCATGCTGGCCGTCGATGCCCAGGCCGCCCCAGACGATGGGGCCGGTGTCGATATCCACCGGCTGGCCGTCGATGTGGGTGCGTTTGCCGTTGGACTCCATGTCCATCTGCTGCACGAAGGGCACGAAGCGCACCAGGCGCGAGGCGTAGGAGACGATGAGCTGGGTCGGGCAGCGCAGGAAGTTGCGGTTCCAGAGGCCGTACAGCGCCATCAGCATGGGCAGGTTCTGCGCTGCGGGGGCGTTGCAGAAGTGCTCGTCCATGGCGCGGGCGCCGGCCAGGAAATCCCGGAAAGCCGCACCGCCGATGCCGATGGCCAGTGGCAGGCCCAGGGCCGACCAGACGGAGTAACGGCCACCCACCCAGTCCCAGAACAGGAAGGTGCGGTCGGCCGCGTAGCCCTGGCGCGCCGATTCGGCCGGCGAGGCGGTGATGGCGACCAGGTGCCGGTCGATGCGCTCGGCCGGCACACCGTGGTCCAGCAGCCACTGGCGGCAGCTGGCGGCGTTGGTCAGGGTTTCCTGGGTGGTGAAGGTCTTGGACGAGACGATGACCAGGGTGCGGGCGGCATCGAGCTGGTGCAGCACGCTGTACAGCGCCCAGGCGTCGGGGTTGGAAACGTAGTGCACCCGCGGGCCGGTGGAGGTCAGGTGGGCCAGCGCGTCGGCGGCCATGCGGGGGCCGAGGTCGGAGCCGCCGATGCCGATGTTGACCACGTCGGTGAAGTTGACCTCGGAATGGCCGGTGACGGCGCCGGTGCGCACCGCATCGGCAAAGGCGCACACCCGGTCGAGTTCGCGGGCCACGTCCTGGCTGATGGCATCGCCCCAGGGGCCGGATGCGCCCCGCAGGGCCACGTGCAGCACCGGGCGTTTCTCGGTCAGGTTGATGGCGTCGCCGCGGAACATGGCGTCGCGCTGGGCAGCGACCTGGGCCTGCTCGGCCAGCGTCAGCAGGGCGCTCATGACCTGGGGGGTCACGCGCTGGCGCGAGGCGTCGAAGCGGATGCCGGCAGCCTGCACCGTCATGCGTTCCGCACGGTCGGCGTCCTCATCGAGCAGGTGGCGCAGGTGGGGCTGGGCACCGGCAGCCAGCGATTCGAGCTGCTGCCAGGCGGGCAGCCGGGTGGGGGTGGCGTGCAGGGCGGTCATGGGCGTGTGTGACAGTCGATCGGCCAGGTGTTGTGCTGCAACCGTCTTGGTGGGCTGCTGGCCTCAGTGTAGAGCACCGCAGTCCGGCTTTTCAGGGCCGGTTGGCCAGGTCGGTGGCCTCGCGCGCCAGCGCCGTGATGCGTGCCCAGTCGCCTTCCGCCAGTGCATCGGTCGGGGTCAGCCAGGAGCCGCCAGCCATGGCCACATTGGGCAGGCGCAGGAAGTCGCGCAGGTTGGTTGGCGAAACGCCACCGGTGGGGCAGAAGCGCACATCCGGCAATGGCGCGCCCAGCGCCTGCAGCATGCCCAGCCCACCGGCCTGCTGGGCGGGGAACAGTTTCATGAGCGTGAAGCCTTCGTCGCGCCAGCGCATGACCTCGCCGGGGGTCATCACGCCGGGGATGAAGGGCAGGCCGGCTTCGCGCACGGCGTCGAACAGGCGGTCGGTGCAGCCCGGAGACAGCGCGAACGCGGCACCGGCGTCCATGACCTGCCGCACCTCGGCAGGCCGTGTGACGGTGCCGGCACCGGTGTGCATTTCGGGCACCGAGCGGGCCACCGCTTCGATGGCCTTGAGCGCGGCCCCGGTACGCAGGGTGATTTCCATGACGTCGATGCCACCTTCGAGCAGGGCCAGCGCCAGCGGCACCGCCTGAGCGGGGTCCTTCAGGACGATGACGGGCACCACGCGGGACTTGAAGGTGGGGCGGGTGAAACAGGTGCGCATGGTGTGCTCGTGTGTTCAGTCGAACAGCGGCGAGGCGCCGTGCTCGGCCGCGCTGGCGTGCGTGCGGAACAGGCCGAACAGTTCGCGGCCAGTGCCGCGGGCGTTGGGGCTCAGGTCGGGGTGTTGCACCGGTCGGGCTGCGAAGGTGGCGGCATCGACCTCCACCTCCAACAGGCCCCGTTCGCAGTCCAGCGTGATCATGTCGCCGTCCTGCACGCGGGCGATGGGGCCGTCGGCCAGCGCCTCGGGGCTCAGGTGGATAGCGGCCGGCACCTTGCCGGACGCACCGCTCATGCGGCCGTCGGTGACGAGGGCGACTTTGAAGCCTTTGTCCTGCAAAACCGCCAGCGGCGGGGTGAGCTTGTGCAGCTCGGGCATGCCGTTGGCGCGCGGCCCCTGGTAGCGCACCACGGCGACCAGGTCCTTCTCCAGCTGCCCGGCATTGAACAGGGCGAGCAGGTCGGTCTGGTCGTGCACCACCACGGCAGGGGCGCGCACCACGAGGTGTTCGGGCGCCACGGCCGAGACCTTGACCACGCTGCGCCCCAGGTTGCCCTGCAGCAGGCGCAGGCCGCCGTCGGCGCTGAAGGGGTTGCTGACCGGGCGCAGCACGCTGGTGTCGCCGCTGGTGGCGGGCAGGTCGCGCCAGGCCAGATGCCCGTTGTTCAGCCAGGGTTCCCGGCCGTAGGCGGCCAGACCCTCGCCCACCACGGTCTTCACGTCGCCGTGCAGCAGGCCGGCGGCCAGCAGTTCGCGCATCAGGAAGCCCATGCCGCCTGCGGCGTGGAAGTGGTTCACGTCGGCCTTGCCGTTGGGGTAGACGCGGGCCAGCAGCGGCACCACGGCTGAGAGTTCGGCGAAGTCGTCCCAGTCGATCAGCACGCTGGCGGCGCGTGCCATGGAAATGGGGTGGATGGTGTGGTTGGTGGAACCGCCGGTGGCCAGCAGGCCGACCAGGCCGTTGACCAGGGTCTTCTCGGTCACGATGTCGGCCAGGCGGATGGCGGGCTGGCCGGTCTTGCCGGTGTTGGCCACGGCGCGCTCCAGCGCGGCTTTGGTCAGGGCTTCGCGCAGTGGCGTGCCGGGGTTGACGAAGGACGAGCCCGGCAGGTGCAGGCCCAAGATTTCCATCAGCATCTGGTTGCTGTTGGCGGTGCCGTAGAAGGTGCAGGTGCCGGGCGCGTGGTAGGCCTGGGCTTCGCTTTCGAGCAGCGCGTCGCGGCCGACCAGGCCCTGCGCGTACTGCTGGCGCACCTTGGCCTTGGCGTCGTTGGACAGGCCGCTGACCATGGGGCCTGCCGGCACGAACACGGTGGACAGGTGACCGAACTGCAGTGCGCCCATGAACAGGCCGGGCACGATCTTGTCGCAAACGCCCAGCATGAGCGCGGCGTCGAACACCTTGTGCGACAGGGCGACGGCGGTGGCCAGCGCGATGACGTCGCGCGAGAACAGCGACAGCTCCATGCCTTCGGCGCCCTGGGTGATGCCGTCGCACATGGCCGGCACACCGCCGGCCACCTGGGCCGTGGCGCCGATGGCGCGGGCGTGGCCGCGCAGCAGTTCGGGGTAATGCTCGAAAGGCTGGTGGGCCGAGAGCATGTCGTTGTAGGCGGTGACGATGCCCAGGTGCGGCGCACGTTCGGCGTGGATGACCAGCTTGTCGGCCGCGGGCAGGGCGGCCGTGGTGTGGGCCATGTTGGCGCAGCCCATGCCGGCGCGCTGCGTCTGGCCGGCGCGGGCCTGCGCGTCCATGCTGGCCAGGTAGTCGCCGCGCAGGCCGCGGCTGCGGTCGATGATGCGTTGCGTGACGCGGGCGAGGGTGTCGTTCAGCGGGGCGTTCATGACTTCATCCGATCCAGACGCTCACGGGCGTCCGTGTTTGGTTCAGCACGAGCGAAACCGGCAGGGCCGGATCGGCCTTTTCCGCGGCCCGCCGGTAGACGGCCCGCTTGGTCTCGCCCGCGATGGACAGCACCAGCTCGCGTGCCTGAAGCAGCGCGTCCAGGCTCAGGCTGATGCGCGCATGGGGCGCGCTGTCGGGCACCACCCAGGCCAGGCGGTCGTCGGTGGCAATGGCCCGGGCAAACCCGGCCGCACCGGCGAACAGCGAGGCGGTGTGACCGTCTTCCCCCATGCCGAGCACGGCCACGTCCAGTGGCCAGGGCAGGGTCTCGATGCGGGCAGTGGCATCCTGGACCAGCGCGTCGAGCACCTCGGCATTGAACTGGGCCGGTACCTCGCCGACATAGGGCAGGAAGCGCGCCGCGGCGGCCGACCCCTGCAGCAGGTGGCGGGCCACCAGTGTGCCGTTGCTGGCTTCGTGGCCGGGCGGCACCACACGCTCGTCGACCAGCACGATGCCGACCCGCGACCAGTCCAGGTCCTGATCGCGCAGGGCCTCGAACAGCGGGACGGGTGACTTGCCACCCGAGACCGCCAGACTTGCGCGACCGCGTGCGGCGATACCGGCCCTCAGGGCCTCAGCAATGTGTGCCGCAACGGCGGCCGGCGTGGCGCCGGTGTGTTCAGTGATCATGACTCCTCCACCCATGACGAGCCCTCGCGCGCCATGAGGGCGGACGAGGCGGCCGGCCCCCAGGTGCCGGCGGTGTAGGGGCGTGGCTTGTCGCCGAGCTGTTTCCAGCCGTCGATGATGGGTTCGACCCAGGTCCAGGCGGCTTCGAGTTCGTCGCGGCGCATGAAGTGGGTCAGGCGGCCCTTGATCACGTCGATCAGCAGTCGCTCGTAGGCCTCGGCGCGGCGCTCGGCGAAGGCGGTCTGCAGGTCCAGGTCGAGCTTGACCGGCCGCAGTTTCATGCCGCTGCCGGGCTCCTTGGCCATCATCTGCAGCTGGATGTGTTCTTCGGGCTGCAGGCGGATCATCAGCCGGTTGACCGAGCGGTGCGGGGAGTCGTTGAACACGGTGAAGGGCAGCTCGGCGAACTCGATCACGATCTCGGACTGGCGAGCGGCCATGCGCTTGCCGGTGCGCAGGAAGAAAGGCACATTGGCCCAGCGCCAGTTGTTGATGTGGGCCTTGAGCGCGACAAAGGTCTCGGTGCCGCTGTCGGGCGGGATGTTCTCTTCCTGCAGATAGCCCACCGCCGCCTCGCCGCCGGACGCGCCGGCGGTGTACTGCCCGCGCACCGTGTCCCGGGCCACGTCGGCCACGCCCATGGGCCGCAGCGAGCGCAGCACCTTGAGCTTTTCGTCGCGCACCGCGTCAGGGTCGAGCGAAACCGGCGGCTCCATGGCCACGATGCACAGCAGCTGCAGCAAGTGGTTCTGGATCATGTCGCGCATGGCACCGGTGCCGTCGTAGAAGCCGGCGCGGCTGCCCACGCCCACGCTCTCGGCCACGGTGATCTGCACGCTGCGGATGTGCGGACTGCGCCACAGGGGCTCGAAGATGCTGTTCCCAAAGCGCAGCACCATCAGGTTCTGGACCGTCTCCTTGCCCAGGTAGTGGTCGATGCGGAAGATGCGGTGTTCGTCGAAATAGCGGCCGACGTCGTTGTTGATCTGACGCGCCGAGGCCAGGTCGTGGCCCAGGGGCTTCTCCAGCACCACGCGGGCCCGTTCGTCGATCAGCCCGGCATCTTGCAGGTGGGCACAGATGCCGACGAACAGGCTGGGTGCGGTGGCCAGGTAGTAGGCCCGATCGGAACCCGGCTGCAACTGGGCCTTGAGCCCGTGGAAGTGGGCCGCGTCGGTGGCGTCGACGCGCACATAGCCCAGGCGGCGCACAAAGCTGGACCAGACCTCGTCGCGGTAGGCCCCGGGGCCGATGAACCCACGCACCTTGTCCTCGATGAAATGCAGGAAGGCGGCGCGGTCCCAGCCCTGGCGGCCCAGGGCGTGGATGCGGGTGTGCTCCGGCAGGTTGTTGTGCAGATGCGCCATGTAAAGCGCCGGCAGCAGCTTGCGAACCGAGAGGTCGCCCACGCCACCGAAGATGACCAGATCGAGTGGAGCAGAGCCTGATGTGTTCACGTGCGTGAGTCTCCTGGTTCTAACTTTATTACAGGTTTTCTGTGTTTGTATTGTAATCCAGTTACCTGTTCAGGCGCATCTCCCCTGGAGGAGCCGGAAAACGGTCAAAGGTTCGGCCTGCAGACCCGCTCAGGTCATCACGCTGGGTGCCTGCATGCCCGTGTGGTGCTCGATGCGCGCCAGCTCGCCCGCCAGTCGCACCAGCGGCGCCAGCGCCTGCTGGACCGGCAGGTCGTGGCGGGCCGCGTCAGGCTCGTGGCGCTCGAGGTAGACCCGCAGGGTGGCGCCTTCGGTGCCCGTCCCCGAGAGCCGGAATACCACGCGCGAGGAGTCTTCCAGCACCACGCGCACCCCCTGGCGCTGGCTGACCGAGCCGTCCACCGGGTCGGTGTAGCTGAAGTCGTCGGCCCAGGCAATGCGCTGGCCGGCCACCGTCTGGCCGGCCAGGCGGTCCAGGCGGCCCCGCAGCTCGGCCATGAGCGCGTCGGCCCGCGCGGTGGCAATGCCCTCGTAGTCGTGGCGCGAGTACACACAACGGCCGTGGTCTCGCCAGAGACCACGCACCAGCGCCTCGACCGACTGACCGGTGACGGCCACCAGGTTGAGCCAGAACAGGATGGCCCACAGGCCGTCCTTCTCGCGCACATGGTCCGAACCGGTGCCGTAGCTCTCTTCGCCGCACAGGGTGACCCGGCCGGCATCGAGCAGGTTGCCGAAGAATTTCCAGCCGGTCGGTGTCTCGAAGCAGGGGATGCCCATGGTCCCGGCCACGCGGTCGACTGCGGTCGAGGTGGGCATGGAGCGCGCCACGCCGGCCAGGCCGCGGCGGTAGCCGGGCACGCGGTGGGCGTGCGCGGCCAGCACCGCCAGGCTGTCCGATGGCGAGACGATGAAGCCGCGGCCCAGCACCATGTTGCGGTCGGCATCGCCGTCGGAGGCGGCGCCCATGTCGGGCGCACCGGCGCCGGTCAGGTGCGCCACCAGGTCGTCGGCGTTGACCGGGTTGGGGTCGGGGTGCAGGCCGCCGAAGTCTTCCTTGGGTTCGGCGTTCACCACCGTGCCGGGCGGGGCACCCAGTTCGCCCTCGATGATGGCTTTGGCGCTGGGTCCGCCCACCGCCCACATGGCGTCGTAGCGCAGCCGGAAGCCGCGCGCAAACAGCGCCCGGATGGCGTCGAAGTCGAACAGCTCGCGCAGCAGGGCCGCATGGTCTTCCACCGGATCGATGATGTCGACCTGTGTGGTGCCGAGGGTGTGGCGGCCGGTGCGGTCGATGGCCAGGTCCGGGGTGTCGGCGATCAGGTAGTGGGTGAGTTCACCGCTGCGGCGGTAGACCGCGTCGGTCAGGTTCTCGGGCGCCGGCCCGCCGTTGGCCACGTTGTACTTGATGCCGAAGTCTCCGTCGGGGCCGCCGGGGTTGTGGCTGGCCGAAAGGATGATGCCGCCGCTGGCCTGGCGGCGACGGATGACGGCGCTGACCGCCGGCGTCGACAGGATGCCGCCTTGTCCCACCAGCACCCGGGCATAGCCGCGTGCGGCCGCCATGCGCAGGATGGTCTGGATGGCCACCCGGTTGTGAAAGCGGCCGTCGCCGCCCAGCACCAGGGTCTGTCCGTCGGCGCGCCCGTCGGGGCCGTGCAGCTCGTCGAACAGCGCCTGCACGAAGTTCTCGAGGTAGTGGGGCTGCCGGAAGACGCCGACCTTCTTGCGCAAGCCGGAGGTGCCGGGCTTCTGGCCGGCGAAGGGGGTGGTGACCTGGGTCAGGATGTTCATCTGCACGCGGGGGCGGGGCTGGAGATGCCCCACATCGTAGCGGCTCACCGTGTCGGTGCCAGGTCGGTGCAGCCGTTCTCCGTGAGTTCGAGCACGCGGTCGGCCCGCGCGGCGGCCGCCTGCGAATGGGTCACCAGCACCACGGCCGCGCCGGTCTCGCGTGCCTGGGCCTGCAGCAGGTCCATGACCTGGGTTGCGGTGCTGGGGTCCAGGTTGCCGGTGGGCTCGTCGGCCAGCAGCAGGCCCGGCCGGTGCACCAGCGCGCGGGCAATGGCCACCCGCTGCAGCTGGCCCCCCGAGAGCTGGGCCGGCAGGCGCGAGCCCAGGTCGTGCAGGCCGACCGCGTCCAGCATCTGCCCGACGCGCTGCGGATCGGGCCGGCCCAGCAGCAGCAGGGGCAGTGCGACGTTCTGGGCCACGTCCAGGTGGGGCAGCACATGGAAGGCCTGGAACACGAAGCCCAGGTGGCGGCGACGCCAGTGCGCCAGCTGCGCCTCGTCCAGGGTGGACAGGTCCGTCCCCTGGTGTTCGACGCGCCCCCGGCCCCAGGTGTCCAGACCGGCCAGGCAGTTGAGCAGGCTGGACTTGCCGACGCCGGACTCGCCGACGATGGCGACAAACTCACCCGCCGCGACCTGAAGGTCGATCCCCTGGAACACGGGGGTGTCTCCGTAATGCTTGGCCAGTCCTCGCACCACCAGGGTGGGGGCGGCCGGGTGGTCCTGGGTTTTCTGATCGGAGGGGCTCATGTCAGACGCTCCAGCATGCGCGCGCAATGGTCGATGACGGCCTGTGGTGTGTCGGCGCGGTCGCAGGCAAAGACATGGCGCCCGGGCATGCCACGCAGCCACGTCAGCTGCCGCTTGGCGAGCTGCCGCGTGGCGAAGATGCCGCGATCGCGCAGGCCGGCCAGGGCGCGGTCATCCGGATGCTCGCCGGCGGTATCGAGGGTTTCCCAGGCCTGCCGGTACCCCACGCAGCGCATGGAGGGCAGTTCTGCACTCAGGTCGCCACGGGCGCGCAGGGTCCGCACCTCGTCGAGGAAGCCCTGTTTCAGCATGGCGTCGAAGCGCTGGGCGATGCGCGCATGCAGCCAGGCCCGGTCGGCAGGCTCCAGGCTGACCAGCGCGCCGTCCATCAGGCCGGCCCGGGCGACCAGTTGCGCCCCGTGAAACGACGACAGCGGCCGACCGGTGATCTCGTGCACCTCCAGCGCGCGCTGGATGCGCTGGCTGTCGCCGGGGGGCAGGCGGGCCGCCGTGGCCGGGTCGACCGCGGCGAGCCGCCGGTGCATCGCGGGCCAGCCCAGTTCGGCGGCCTGCTGCTCCAGCCGCTGGCGCACCGCCGGGTCGGCCGGGGGCATGTCGTCCAGTCCCTGGAGCAGGGCCCTGAGGTACAGCAGGGTGCCACCGACCAGCAGGGGCACCCGTCCGCGTGCGCGCACCTGCGCAATGAGTGCGCGCGCGTCTTCGCAGAACCGGGCCGCGCTGTAGGCCTGCAGCGGGTCGAGGATGTCGATCAGGTGGTGGGGCGCTGCCTGCCGCTCCTGCAGGGTCGGCTTGGCGGTGCCGATGTCCATGCCGCGGTAGACCAGCGCGGAATCCATGCTGACGATCTCCACCGGCCACCGGTGGGCCAGCGCCAGGGCCATGCCGCTCTTGCCGCTGGCCGTCGGGCCGGTCAGCACCAGGCAGGGAAGCAGCTCGGGCTCGCTCATGCGCTCAACCGGCGGCTGGCCCGCCGTCTGTCACACGCTTCGGCGCGGACCTTGCCTCGCCGAAGCGCTGGACCAGCGTCCAGGCGGTGAGGCTGATGAGCACGCTCCAGAACCAGATGCCGTTGGTCAGCGGCAGCACCGACCCGCTGCCCTGGCCGATGCCCACCAGGCTCCGGCCGAGCCAGGCGCCCATGGCGAACGCCGCGACCATCATGAGGAAGCCGCTCATGGCCGAGGCCGCGCCGGCCGCCTGGGAAAACGGTCCGACCGCTCCGCTCTGGCCGCAGGGCTGGTGCACGCCGTGGGCCAGCATGAACAGGTAGAAGGGCAGCATGATGGCCGCCACGTGCTGGACACCGGCCCAGGCGAGTACTCCCATGACCGTGCCCGCCAGCAGCGTGCAGCCGCCAGCCAAGGCCACTGTGCGGCGCACACCCAGCACCGGCAACAGCCGCCGGCAGACGAAGGTGCCGACAATGTAGGACAGCGACATGGTCAGCATGGCCAGGCCATAGGCCGGTTTGGACAGCCCCAGCACCCCGATGAACACAAAGGACGAGGCGGCCAGGAAGGTGAACAGGCCGCCGTAGGAGGTGGTGGCCAGCAGGGTGTAGGCCCAGAACGTGGGGTGGCGCAGGATCTGCCACCAGGTGCGGACCAGGGTGAGTGGCTGCAGGGCGTTCGGGTTCTTGTGTGCCAGGGTTTCCTCGAAGCGCCAGGCCAGCACGAGCAGGGTGCCTGCACCGAAGACCGCCAGCGCGCCCAGGGCGGTCCGCCAGCCCAGGTACTCGGTCAACAGCGCGCCCAGCGGGGCGCTGGCACAGGCAATCACGCCCAGCCCGGTGAGGCCCTTGGACATGATGCGGGCGCCCTCGGCCGGCGCGTACAGATCGCGCACGATGGCGCGAGCGCCCATCACACCCGCCCCCATGGCCACCCCTTGCAGGGTACGCCAGAGAACGAGTTGTTCCATGCTGGCCGACACCACACTGCCGGCCGAGGCGATCACATACAGGGCCAGGCCCCACAGCAGCACCGGGCGGCGACCGAATCGGTCCGACAAGGGGCCCCACACCAGTTGCGACACCCCGAAGGCGAGCAGCAGGGCGGTCAGGGTCAGCTGGGCCTGGGGCATGGATGCGCCAAAGCCCTGCGTCATGGCCGGCAGCGCCGGCAGGTACAGGTCGGTGGTGATGGGTTGCAGGCCCAGCAGCAGCGACAGGGCCAGAACCACCATGCCGGGGCTCATGCCCGGGGTCGGCGTCGGTGTGTCAGGGGAGGAGGACATCCGCCCGAGGGTAGCAGAATGCAGGTGTTCAATTGGCGGCCAGGGTGGTGTCGCGGCCCAGGCCGAACAGGCGGGCCAGGGCCTCGCGGTACTGGGCCTGCCCGACCGCGTTGGTGCTGTGGTGCGATCCGCCTTCGACCAGCACGAAGGCCTTGGGCTCGGCTGCGGCCTCGTACAGCCGTTGCCCCAGAGAGGGTGGAATCAGCCGGTCTTCGCTGCCGTGAACCACCAGCAGGGGCGAGCCGATGCGCGAGACCCGTTCGATGGCTTCGAAGCGCTGGGTGATCAGGGGACGCACGGGCAGCCAGCCCCAGCGGAAATGGCGCACGACGTCGGGAATCGAGGTGAATGTGCCTTCGACCAGGGTGCCGGTTTCGTCCTGCACCTGCGCCGCCAGGTCGATGGCGATGGCGCCACCCAGCGAATGGCCGAAGATGAAGCGGGGCCGGTCGGGATGCTGCTGCGCCAGCCAGTCCCAGGCCGCGCGCGCGTCCTCGTAGGCCATGGTCTCGGACGGCAGCACCGGCGTGCTCTTGCCAAAACCCCGGTAGTCCACCAGCAGCACAGAAAAGCCCAGTTCCTGCATCCGGCGGGCCCGGAACGCCGAACCCACCACATTGAAGCGCGCGCCATGCAGATAGAGCAGCACCGGCATGTCGGGGCGGTGGGCGAAGTCCTCGTGTTCTGCCCACAGGCCGTGCAGGCGCACCGGTTCGCCCGTGATGGTCGAAGGGAACTCGATCCACACGTCCTGCATGGCGGCCGCCGCTTCCTCGCCTCGCCACCAGCTCCGGTCGGAGGGCTGGAAAATCCATTCGCGCTGGCGCTCGTCCAGCGTGGCGCAGCCGCTCATGGCGGCCACGGCGATCAGACAGAGGGCGATCAGGCGTTTCACAGCTGTCAAGGATGCGCCAGTCCGCTGGAAAGTTCACGGCACAATGCCCATTTCCGACCATTGCACTGGCACAGCCATGACCGACAGCGTCTTCACCCGCATCTTCCGTCGCGAGATTCCGGCCGCCATCGTCTACGAGGACGATCGGGTGGTGGCCTTCATGGACGCCGGCCAGGTCAACCCCGGGCACGTGCTGGTGGCCACCAGCCGCCAGGTGGAGACCTTCGTCGAACTCGAGGAAGCCGAGGCGGCCCACCTGTTCGCCGTGGCGCACCGGGTGGCGCGTGCGGTGCAGGCGGCGTTTCAGCCGGCGGGCATGACTTTGCTGCAGGCCAACCGGCCGGCGGGCTGGCAGACCGTGCCCCATGTGCATGTGCACGTGCTGCCGCGGCTGGCCGACGACGGTGTCGACCTGACCTGGCCGCGCAAGGACCCGCCGCTGGCGGAATTGCAGGCCCTCGCTGCCCGCATCCGGCTCTGACGCCAGGGGGTCAGATGACCCCTTGGGCCAGCATTGCGTCGGCGACCTTGACGAAACCGGCGATGTTGGCGCCGTCGATGTAGCTGACGCTGCCGTCTTCGCGGCGGCCGTATTGCAGACAGGCCGCGTGGATGCCCTGCATGATCTGCAGCAGGCGTGCGTCCACCTCTTCGCGCGGCCAGGACATGCGCTCGGCGTTCTGGCTCATTTCCAGCCCCGAGGTGGCGACACCGCCGGCGTTGCTGGCCTTGCCGGGCGCGTACAGGATGCCGGCGGCCTCGAAGGCCTTGGCCGCCTCGATGGTCGAAGGCATGTTGGCGCCTTCGGCCACACAGACCACGCCGTTGCTGATCAGCGTGCGGGCGTCTTTTTCGTCCAGCTCGTTCTGGGTGGCACAGGGCAGGGCCACGTCCACCGGCACGTGCCAGGGACGCACGCCCGGCTCGAACTTCACCCCGGTGCGCGCGGCGTAGTCGCTGACGCGGCCGTAGTGGTGGTTCTTCACGTCCATCAGGATGG
>CALMYH010000087.1 GCA_937873395.1 uncultured Burkholderiales bacterium | reverse complement strand
TCGGCCCCCACGCTCCGCCGCTTCGCGGGTCGCTGCCCCCCAAGGGGGCTGACCTGGCTCGGGGCGGCCCTTCGCGGCGGTCGGTCTCGGCCCCCACGCTCCGCCGCTTCGCGGGTCGCTGCCCCCCGAGGGGGCTGACCTGGCTCGGGGCGGCCCTTCGCGGCGGTCGGACTCGGCCCCCACGCTCCGCCGCTGCGCGGGTCGCTGCCCCCCGAAGGGGCTGACCTGGCTCGGGGCGGCCCTTCGCGGCGGTCGGACTCGGCCCCCAAGCTCTGCCGCTTCGCGGGTCGCGATCCAGCGGCGGTGCTCGCTTGGGCGCATCATCCCCTCGCGTAGTTGGCCCTCATGCGCTCGGCCAGGTAGTCGCCGGCGGTCATCGGGGGGTAGGTGCCGCCGGGGGATTCGATCACCGCATCGGTGTTGGCCTGGCAGAAGAACGCGATGCTGTAGCGCCCGCCCATGTATTCACCAGGCTGCGGGTTGCGCACCCGATGGAAATTGGACAGCAGGCGGTCGTCGCTCCAGCGCATCAGCATGTCGCCGATGTTGCAGGTGATGAGGTCTTCCCGCGGCGGCACGGCGGTCCATTCCGGTGCCTCGAAGTCCTTGCCCGGACAGACCTGCAAGCCTCCCTGGCCCTCGCGCTGGTAAAGCAGGGTCAGGCAGTTGAAGTCGGTGTGGGCGCCTCCCCGCACATAGTCGAGCTTGTGCTGCACATCCGCAGGAATCGGGTAGTAATGCAGCAACCGCAGGGTGCTCTGGTAGGTGTCGCTGTCGGGGTCGTGGGCGCGGGTGAAGAAGTCCCGCTCGAAGCCCAGGCGCTCGGCAAAACACGACAAGACTTTCATGCCCACCGCCCAGCTGGCCTGCTCGAAGGCCAACATCGCGCCCTGGAAGCCCGGCAGTTCCTGCTCGGTCGGGTACAGGCCGGCCATGCGGGGGCGGGTGATCTGGTAGCTCTCCTTCTGGTCAGGCACCCCGGTGGACGGACGCACCTGCGCCAGGCTTTCCCAGCCGGCGTTGCGCGACAGCGGCCACTGGGCCTTGACCTCGTGCGGCAGGGCAAAGAAGCGCTCGCTCATGGCAAAGGCGGCACGCACCTGCTCCAGCGGCACGCCGTGGTTGCGCAACTGGAAGAAGCCGACATCGACCGCGGCACGCCAGAGCTGCTCGCCGATCTCGTCCCGACGCGCGTCGAAGTCGGACAGGTCGATGACGGGTAACGTGCGCGCAATGGTTTCCGGACCGGCCGAGCCCATGCGGGCTTCCTTGCGCAATTCGTCCAGGCTGTATTGGGTGGCAGTGCTCATGCAGGACTCCTGAATGTTGGAAAGAAACATCTCAAGAGCAATTTCCCGCCGTCATGCACGCCGGCTGAACGCTTCTACTCTCCCTCGGCCTGCTAGCAAGCTGCGCGCCAGCGCGAGCGCACCTTTTCCGGGATCGGAACCCCGATGGTGGCTGGCATGGCTCGTGCATCCACATGGGACGGAGTAGAAGCGTTCAGCGGCCCTCGGGCCGCCCGGAAATTGCTCCGGGTGATCGCGCGGCCCAAGAGCGGAGCGCGCGGTCACCCGTGGTCCACCCCATCCGGAGTCTCACCATGCAACGCCGTCATTTCCTCACCTCCTCCACCGCTGCAGCGGCAGTCCTGGCCCTTCCTTCGGTACGCGCACAGACCACAGGGCGATTGACACCCCTGAAGTTCACCCTGGATTTCCGCGTCACCGGACAGACCTCCCCATTCTTTCTGGCCCAGAACAAGGGCTACTATCGAGACGAGGGTCTGGACGTCAGCATCGACGTGGGCGCCGGATCGGTGGCCTCCATCACGCGCATCGCCAGCGGTGTCTACCAGATGGGCCTCGGGGACATCAGCTCCCTGATCGAGTTCCAGGCAACCAACCCTCCTTTGGTGCAGGCGGTCTACCAGTACTACAACCGTGCACCGTTTGCGATCATCGGCCGCAAGGACCGCGGCATCACGACCGACTTCGCGAGTCTCCGGGGCAAGCGGATTGCCGCGGCCGCGGTGGAGTCCACCCGCCGTGCATGGCCCATGGTGGCCAACCGGCTGCGCCAGGGACCCGACCTGTTCCAGTGGGTCACCACCGACTTCAGCGCCAGGGACAACGTCATGGTTCGGGGGGATGTCGATGGCGCCACCTACTTTCACGACTCGGCGGTGTCGCTGTTTGCCCGCATGAATCCGCAGGAACTCAGCGTGCTGCGCTACACCGATGCGGGTGTCAACCTTTATGGCAATGCGATTCTGGCCAGCAACGCCATGGTCACCCAGCAGCCGCAGGTGGTGGCGGCGTTCCTTCGCGCCAGCAACCGGGCCATACTCGAGACGCTGAGCGATCCCTTGCCCGCCATCGCCGCCACCAAGGCACGCGAGCCCATCATCGACGAAAGGCTCGAACTCGAGCGATGGAAGCTCACAGCCCAGTACGTGGCTGCGCCCGACACCCGATCGCACGGCCTCGGCGACGTTCGCAAGTACACCCTGGAACAGCAGATGGACCAGGTCGTCGAGGTGTTCGGCCTGAAAACACGACCCAGCGTCGAAGCCGTTTTCAACCGCGCCATGCTGCCTGCGGCGGCCGAGCGCCGGGTCAACGCATGAGCAGCCTGTTGCCATCCGAACAACCGCTGTCCGAGCCCGACAGCCTCTACCTGCGGCAGGCCATCGCGATGTCTCAGGTGGCGCGCGAGCGAGGCAATCGTCCGTTCGGTGCGGTGATCGTCTCGGGCACCGGACAGGTGCTGGCGGAAGTCTGGAACAGCAACGTCGAAACCGGCGACTGCACCGCCCATGCCGAAGTGAACGCCATCCGCACCGTCAGCCCCCGGCACGGCCGGGACACCCTGGCTGCCGCGACACTGTATTCCTCGGCCGAGCCTTGCGTGATGTGTGCTGGCGCCATCTTCTGGAGCAACATCGGTCGCGTGGTGTTTGGCATCGATGCCCAGCGGCTGCGTGTCTTTCGGGGAGAGCGCCCTGAGCAGCGCGACGCCGAGCTGTCGTGTCGCGACGTGTTCGCCGCATCGCCGCACCCGATCGAATGCATCGGCCCGGCCCTGATAGAAGAGGCCAGCAGGCCCCATGGCGGGTTCTGGAAGCTCTAGTCTCAGACTGTGGTCACCGTGAACAGCCATCGGCCCTTGCTAGACTTGGGCGATGGCCTGAGCTCGGCGAAGGTTTCCTGAAGACCGCATGACACGATCCACCGCGCCCGCACGGCATCACAGTCTTTCACCCGACCAATGGCGAGCTGCCTTGGCCGAAGTCCGGCTTCCGCTGCAGAGCAGTGGGCCGCAGCTGTCGCGGGTGCTCGCATCGGATGCCGGGCTTGGCGACGTGCTGTCGGTGCTGGAAGCCGATCCGGCGCTGGCGCTTGAAGTGCTTCCCTTGGCCGCCCAGGCACCGCGAGTGGACGGCCGGCTGCGCAGCCTGCAGCAGGCGGTGAACCTGATCGGGGTGTCGCGCATCCAGGCCTTGCTGCAAGCCCGCCTGAGGCGAAAGATGCCTGCCAATGCTCTCGCCGAAAGCCTGTCCGCGCAGGCGCTGGAAACCAGCCGTCTGGCGACCCAACTGGTGACCGTCTGGGCTTGGCAGCGGCATGCAGGGGATCTGGACCACCTGGTTTGGGCCACCTGGCTGATGGGGGTGACCCGGTGGAAGCTGCCCTGGGTCGACACCGACGCCGCCCAACGGATCGCTTCCAGGGTGGCCGGTGGCGAGCGTCGGACCCAGGTCGAACGCGAAGTGCTCGGCTGCGATCTGGAGATGCTCAACGCCTGGCATCTGCAAGACATAGGACTGGGTCAGGCCTCCGAGTTGCGACAGGCCTACATGCTGCCTCCTTCGCAATTGGCCCGCGCCGCCCGACTGGGCTGGACAGGAGATTTTCCCCCAGAGGTACCACCGATCCTGGCACGCGACCTGCACCGACCCACCACGGGGTGCGGACTCGCCTACGGACTGGCCCTGGAGACCGAGCACGGTTGGTACGGCCAGCGCCTGCAGCGCCTGATGTCGGTGATCTCGGCCCACCTGGCCCGACCCGTGTCCCAGGTCCGCCATCAGGCCATGGACCGGGCATTGACCATCGCCCGGGGACAGCGTCCCGGCAGCCCCCCTCCCCCGGTCGCCGAACGCTTGCTGTGGCCGGCCAAGCCACCGGGCCGACCTGTTCCGCTGGCGTCTTCGAGAGTTCCAACGGAGAGCCCTTCGGCCAGGCCCGCCGAACGCGAGGCCTCGCCGTCGGGTTTTCTGGACCGATGCGCCCGATCGGACTTCACCGACCTGGCTTCTTTCCTGCGCAGTGCGCAGCATTCCTTGCACGAAGAACTCGAATGCGGGCGCCACGCGCTCCTGCTGCGTCAGGGCAACACCGAGGACCTCGCCTGCCCCATCGTCCGGGGACTGGATGTGGCGGAACCCCTCCCTTCGGTCCGGCTGACCTGGTCGGCCAACCCCATCACCGCGAGGCTGATGCAGCATCCTTCGGGCAGTCTGTGGGTCCGAGCCGGGCAGATGCAAGCAGCTCGCGCCCGCCTGCCCTCACCGCTGGTCCACTGGTGCAGCGACTCCGGGTTTGCCATGTTCACGGTGAACGTCAATGGCCGCGCGGCCGGACTCTGGTGGGTGGCACCCGATCCCACCCAGCCAGCTCTGGACGAGGCCCGGGTGCAGTCCCTTCGACGATGGGTCCATGCGTTCGGTCTCGAATTCACCGCGCAGATGCGGCGCCGGCAGCGCTCAACGGTCAGCACCTGAACGTTCTGCGGCCGGCACACGGTCCATCGGCCAACCAAGGCTGCCCAGGCGTCCCCACTGGCCGTTGACGGCCAGTTCCCGGGCCTCGGTCTCCAGCTTCTGCACCGGACCCGAGAGATCGACCACGATTTCCACCCGCCGGTTCAGGGCCCGGTTGGCGGCCGAATCGTTGGCCACCCGAGGGCGCGTCTCGGCATGCCCCTGCACCCGTACCCGCCGAGGCTCGACCGACGGACCGGACAGCAAGGCGTTGGCCACCGCTGCCGCGCGGCCGGCCGACAGGTCCCAGTTCGACCGGAAGCGGGCGGTGCTGATGGGGATTTCGTCGGTGTGTCCTTCGACCGCGATCTCGCCCGGGATGCGGGCCAGCGAATCCCCCACGCGGGCCACCATGCCGGCGAACTCCGGATGCAGGTCGGCCGAACCGGACGCAAAAGACCCGCGTTCCTCGATGCGGATGATCAGGCGCTTGGGCCCCTGTTCGATCTGCAGCATGCCCTTGCCCGCCTCTTCGCTCAGCGCCGCCTGCAGCGCCTGCAGGGTCAGGTCCATCTGCTGCTGCACGGCCTGCTCGATGGCCTGTTCGGTGGCGGCATCGGCGGTGAAGGTGCGCAGCTTGGGATCGTCCTGGCTGGTTTCCTGCTGCACACTTTCCTGCAGGGTGGGTTGGGGCTTGCCGGGTGAGAACTTGTCGAAGATGGGGCTGGTGCCCATGGGCGGCTCGGCAGCGGGCACCTTGCGTTGCACACCGAAGGCCTTTTCCATCGACTGCGCGATCTGCTTGAACTTCATCGCGTCCATCTCGGCAAACGAGAGCAGCAGCACGAAGAAACACATCAGCAGCGACATCAGGTCGGCAAAGGTCATCACCCAGGCCGGTATGCCGGCTTTCGGTTCTTCCTGTGGTTCATCCATGCGGGTTCAGGCGTCGGCCGACTTGCGCTTGACCGGCGGCAGGTAGGTGTTGAGCAACTGCTCGATCACCCGCGGGTGGGTGCCGGCCTGGATAGAAGTCAGCGCATCGGTCAGCAGCGCGTTCATGCGTGCCTCCTCGGTCATGCGCAGATTGAGCTTGTCGGCCATGGGCAGAAAGACCATGGTGGCCATCATGGCGCCGTAGAGTGTCGTCAGCAGGGCCACCGCCATGGCAGGCCCGATGGCCTTGGGGTCGTCCATGTTGGAGAGCATCTGCACCAGGCCGATCAGGGTGCCGATCATGCCCATGGCGGGAGCCACGTCACCCAGCGCCTGAAACACCTTGGCGCCCCATCGGTGGCGGTCCAGCGTCAGCAGACGCTCGCGCTCCAGGTAGCTGCGCACCGCCTCCGGCGGCTGACCGTCCACCATCATCTGCATGCCGGCCTTGAACAGGGGAACGCTGGAGTCGCGGTTGTCCAGCGCCAGCATGCCGTCCTTGCGGGCGATACGGGCGACTTCCAGCACCTCCTCGATCAGGGCATCGGTGGCCGGCAGCTTGAACGAGAAGGCCTTGGACGCCACCTTGAAGGCGCCCAGGAACTGCTGCAGGCTGAATTTGCTCAGCACCACAAAGAGGCTGCCCCCCAGCACGATCAGCAGAGAGGGGGCATTCAGGAAGATCATGGCCGAGGCGCCCAGCACAATGGCCGAGACCACAATGCCCATGGAGCCCAACAGGCCAATCAGGGTTGCCAGATCCACGAACACCTCCCCAGGTTCAAGGCTTTTTCTGAGACAAACGGCCGCGCGAAGACCGGCCAGCCGACCCGGTTGCGCCGCTACCCCACGGCAGTCGGCGCAACCTCTGCTGGATCATAGGAATCCTGCACCGCCCGCAGCAAGGCGAACAAAGCGGTTTTTCGGGTCCTGTTTGCAGTGGGCGATGGCCGTACACTGTGGGCATGCCTTGGCACGCCTCGCTCCAGCTCGACTACCACCGAAGCGATGACCGCACACGGGTCAGCCATCGCCACGAAGGGCCGCTTCGGGTCCTGCGCAGTCTTTATCCGGAGGGGTCCGAGGTCTGCCACAACGTGATCGTTCATCCTCCCGGCGGCATTGTCGGAGGCGACCGGCTGGATGTCATGGTGACGGCGCGCCCCGGAGCCCATGGCTTGCTGAGCACGCCAGGTGCGACCCGCTTCTACGACGGAGACGGAGAGCCGGGTGAACAGCATGTCCGGCTGAAGCTCGAGCAAGGCGCCCGGCTGGAATGGCTGCCACTGGAGACCATTGCCTACCCCGGTTGTCAGGCCATGAACACCGTGAGTTTCACCCTCGAGCCAGGGTCACAGCTGCTGGCCTGGGACGTGGTGGCGTTGGGCCTGCCGGCCGCAGGCCGCCCGTTCGACCGCGGCCGTTTCGTTCAAAGAATCGAATGGCCCGGACGCTGGCTGGAACAGGCCCGGCTGCAGGGCGACGATCAACGGCTGATGGAGTCCCGGGTCGGACTGGGGGGCCGCCGTGCTCTGGCCACGCTGTGGTTCGCCTGTGGCTCGGCGCTCGATACTGCGGCGCAGGATGCGCTGATCGAGGCGGTCCGCGACAGCCTGCCGGCTTACACAGAAACTGAGCTGGCCGCCACCTGGTGCCACCCGCAGCTGCTGGTCGTGCGCGGGATCGGACCTGTTGTCGAGCCGCTGATGCAGGCCCTGCAAAAGGTCTGGGCCGCCCTGCGGCAACAAGCCTGGGGTCGCCAGGAAGCGCCTCCACGCATCTGGCAGGTCTGATCGCCAGCGCCGATTTGAACCGGGAACCCCGGCTTGTTCCGGTCTATGGCCGGGGCTGAACCCTTCAGAATCTCGCCATGATCCGTCCACCTGCACAGGCGACTTCACCTCACTGCGCCTTGAATGTTCCTCGCTCCCCACGACTTGCATGACGCGCACGCCCTCGTTGTCGAGGGCAATCCGCAGTCGCGTTCGATCCTGATTTCGCAGCTGCGCGACATCGGCTTCGGCAAAGTGTCGCAATGCTCACGCATGGCGGACGCGAGGCGCAAGCTGGAAACCAGCCAGTTCGACGTGGTGATCTGCGAGCAGACCTTCGAGCGCGAGACCGGATCGGGCCAGGATCTTCTCGACGACCTCAGACGCAACCAGTTGCTGCCCTTCTACACCGTGTTCATCATGGTGACCGCGGAAGCGTCCTACAGCAAGGTGGCCGAGGCGGCCGAGGCGGCCCTGGACGCCTACCTGCTCAAGCCCCACACCGGGTCGCGTCTGGCCGAGCGCATCCTGCAGGCCCGCAACCGCAAGGCCGAGCTGGAAGGCATCTTTTCGGCCATCGACGAACAGGACCACGCTCGAGCGGCCCAGCTCTGCCTTGAACGCTTCGAAGCACGTGGCCCGTACTGGCTGTACGCCGCACGTATCGGTGCCGAACTGCTGTTGAGAACCGGACAGCTCAACGAGGCACGCGTCCTCTACGAAGCCGTCATCGAGGCCAAAACCCTGCCCTGGGCCCGGCTGGGAGTAGCCCGAGCCCAGCTCGGGGCGGGAGACCCGCGCAAGGCGACCACGACACTGGAGGCCTTGCTGCAGGACGAACCCGAGTACGCCGACGCCTACGACGTCATGGGGCGCGCCCAGTTCGAGCTGGGAAACTTCGAAAACGCCCTGACGACTTTCCGGATGGCCACCCAGTTGACCCCGCATTCGATCAGCCGCCTGCTCAAGCACGGCATGCTGGCCTATTACACAGGCGACCGGGAGGAAGGCATCGAACTGCTGGAGCGCGCCACCCGCATCGGCATCGACTCCAAGATGTACGACCCCCAGGCATTGGTCCTGCTGGCTTTCGCACGCCTGGACGGCAATGACCGCAAAGGCATGGCCAGGGTACTGGAACAGCTCAACCGGCACAAGGAGCGCTCGTTCGAACCGGAACGCCCCTATCGCCTGCTCGAATTCGTTCGTGCACTGGAGGCGCTGCTTTACGACCAGCAGGCCCGGGTACTCGATGAAGTCAAGCACCTCACAGGGGCCATCCATGAACCGTGGTTCGACTTCGAAATGGCCACCAACCTCATGGGGATGCTGGTGCGCATCGTGCAGCGAAAGCTCCAGGTTTACGAGGTCGAGAAGAATGTCGAGAAGATGGGCATGCGTTTCTGCACCAGCCGCGCGCTGGCGGAACTGCTGGCCAGCGCGGCCGCAGGCAACGAATCGTTTGCCACCATCGTGCACGATGCCCACGCCCGCATCCTCAAGCTCACAGAGCAAGCCATGACCCTGGTCATCAAGGGCGACCCCCGAGGCACCGTGTTGCGCCTGCTGGAAGACGGGCAATCCACTTGCAACGCCAAGCTCATCGAATCGTCCTGGCAAGTCCTCCACCGATATGCCGAACGCATCCAGGACGCCGACGAACTGCGCCAGCGAATCGGTTTGGTGCGCGATAGCCTGCAGACCCACCAGCAGATCACCCGGCTCGGAGACACCGGCGGCGCCAACGCCGCTCCCGGTGGCGTCGCACTGCCCGCCGGCTACAAACCTACCCGGCGCGAGGGCCTGCTGGACCGGATGCGCGCCGACTGAAGCCCCGGGGCACCGTCAGATGGCCACCAGCCTACGAATGTTCTTCTCCGCCATCTCGCTGCCCGGGCCGCTGGCGATCACCTCGCCACGCTCCATCACGACATACCGGTCGGCCAGCGCCTCGGCAAAGTCGTAGTACTGTTCGACCAGCACGATGGCCATGTTGCCCCGGTCGGCCAGCATGCGGATGACCTTGCCGATGTCCTTGATGATGTTGGGCTGGATACCTTCGGTGGGTTCGTCCAGAATGAGCAGCTTCGGACCGGCCGCCAGTGCGCGCGCAATGGCCAGTTGCTGCTGCTGTCCGCCCGAGAGGTCGCCACCACGGCGCCCCAGCATCTGCTTGAGCACCGGGAACAGCTCGAACAGCTCTGCCGGCACAGGGGTGCCACCCTTTTTGTAGGCCAGTCCCATGTGCAGGTTCTCCTGCACCGTCAGCCGGGCAAATATCTCGCGTCCCTGAGGCACAAAGCCCATGCCCAGCCTTGCCCGTTCATAGGGCGTGGCCTTGTCGATGGCCTTGCCGTCGAGCACGATGCTGCCGCTCTTGATGGGCACCAGACCCATGAGCGACCTGAGCAAGGTGGTCTTGCCCACCCCGTTGCGCCCGAGCACGACGGTGACCTTGCCGACTTCGGCCGTCAGGCTGACGTTGCGCAGGATGTGGCTGCCACCGTAGTACTGGTTGACGTTCTTGACTTCCAGGAGGCTCATATCGGTTTCCTCGTGCACCTCTGAGGTGCCGGGTCTCGCCCCGGCAGGCGACCTTCTTTTCTTTGCTTCGCCAAAGACAAGAAGGCAAAAGAAAGGCGAGCCGGATGCGCTGTCCCTTCGCTGCGCTGCGGGCACACCGCGTTGCTCGGTCTGGGCGGGGTAGCGCGCAAACTCGCCTGCGGCTCAGACAAGCGCGCCCCCTGATCCGCCCAACCCTGCGCTACTCGCCAGCGCATACCGCGGTTGGACCTCCGCATTCCACTGTCTGACCGCAAGCGAGGCCCCACTGCCGTCAGGCCGGGCTGAGCAGCGCAGGGGCGCCCGGACAAGGGCGCGTGCTTGTCTGAGCGAAGCGAGTTTGCACGCGACCCCGGGCGAACCGAGCAGCGCAAGGAACCGCGCAGCGGCCCGGACTTCGGCTCGCCTTTCTTTTGGGTACTTTTCTTTGGCGAAGCAAAGAAAAGTGCCTCGCCCGCCGGGGCGAGACCCGGCCAACCCACCCCACCAAAAGACCAAAAGTCAGCGTCCAAGATAAACCTCAATGACGCGTTCATCCGCCTGCACCTCATCCAGCGTGCCCTCGGCCAGCACCGACCCGTCACACAGCACCGTCACCTTCTCGGCGATCGTGCGGATGAAGCTCATGTCGTGTTCGACCACCATCAGCGAGTGCTTGCCCTTGAGCGACAGGAAGAGTTGGGCGGTGCGTTCGGTTTCCTCGTCGGTCATGCCCGCCACGGGTTCGTCCAGCAGCAGCAGCTTGGGGTCCTGCATCAGCAGCATGCCAATCTCCAGCCACTGCTTCTGGCCGTGGCTGAGCAGGCCGGCCGGACGGTCGACCTGCTCGGTCAGGTGAATGGTTTCCAGCACCTCGGCCAGGCGGTCCTTCTGCGTTCCGTTCAAGCGGAACCTCAGGCTGCTAGGCACGCGCTTGTCGGCCGCCAGCGCCAGTTCCAGATTCTCGAACACGCTCAGCTGCTCGAACACCGTGGGTTTCTGGAACTTGCGGCCGATGCCCAGGGCGGCGATGTCCGCCTCGCGGAAACGCAGCAGGTCGATGGTGCTGCCAAAGTACACCTGCCCGCTGTCCGGACGGGTCTTGCCGGTGATGATGTCCATCATCGTGGTCTTGCCGGCACCGTTGGGGCCGATCACACAACGCAGTTCGCCCGGCGCAATGTCCAGAGACAGGCCGTTGATCGCCTTGAACCCGTCAAAGCTGACGTTCACATCCTCCAGGTACAGGATGCGCCCGTGGGTGACGTCCACCTCACCGGGCACGACCACCCGGCCATAACCGGGGAAACGGTCCCCTGATGAGGTGCTGCTGCGCACCTGGGCCTCATGCAGGCGCTGGGCACCCGATTCCATCAGATCCGGGGTCATGACTGGTCACCCCCACGCTCCGCCGCTTGCGCGGGTCGCTGCCCCCCGGGGGGGTGCGTTTTACCTTGGGGGGGCCCGGCGGTGAAACTGCCCTCCTTCTTGAGTTTCTTCACCAGACCCACCACACCCTGCGGCATGAACAGGGTCACCACAATGAACAGCCCCCCCAGGAAGTACAGCCAGTACTCGGGAAAGTTCACCGTCAGGACACTCTTGGCCCCGTTGACGATGAAGGCGCCGACAATCGGCCCGATCAGCGTGGCGCGGCCGCCCACCGCCGTCCAGATGGCGATCTCGATGCTGTTGGCCGGACTCATTTCCCCGGGGTTGATGATGCCGACCTGGGGCACGTAGAGCGCGCCCGCCACGCCACACATCACCGCCGAGACGGTCCAGATGGTGAGCTTGTAGGGCAAGGGGTCGTAGCCGCAGAACATGACCCGGCTTTCGGCGTCGCGCACCGCCTGCAGCACGCGGCCGAACTTGCTGCCCACCAGCCACTTGGCCCACAGGAAAAAGCCCAGCAGCGTCAGGCCGGTGATCACGAACAGGGTCATGCGCATGCCCTGGGTGGCGATCGGGATGTCCAGGATGCGCTTGAAGTCGGTGAAGCCGTTGTTGCCACCAAAGCCGGTCTCATTGCGAAAGAACAGCAGCATGGCGGCAAAGGTGAGCGCCTGCGTGATGATGGAGAAATACACCCCCTTGATGCGCGAGCGGAAGGCAAAGTAGCCGAACACAAAGGCCACCAGCCCAGGCACCAGCACGATGAGCAACACGGTGGCGATGAAGCTATCGGACAGCGCCCAGTGCCAGGGCAACTCCTTCCAGTCCAGAAAGACCATGAAGTCGGGCAGTTCGCTCTTGTAGTGGCCATCGGTGCCGATCTGTCGCATCAGGTACATGCCCATCACATACCCGCCCAGGGCAAAGAACAGGCCATGCCCCAGGCTCAGGATGCCGGTGTAGCCCCAGATCAGGTCCATGGCCAGGGCACAGATGGCGTAGCACATGATCTTGCCCAGCAGGCCGACCATGTAGTCCGAGAGGTGGAACGCACTGTCCTTGGGCACCATCAGGTTGAGCACCGGTGCCACGGCGCAGACCACCAGCAAGGCCACCATGAAGGCGCTCCAGCCGCCGCGCGTGAGCAACGGTCCGGGCGCAGGGAGCTTGACAGAACGGGGGCTCATGCTTCCCTTCCTTTGAATGCGAAGATGCCTTGCGGACGCTTCTGGATGAACACGATGATGAAGACCAGCACCGCGATCTTGGCCAGCACGGCGCCCGCCCAGCCCTCGATGAACTTGTTGAGCACACCCAGGCCCAGCGCGGCATACACCGTGCCGGCGATCTGGCCGACACCGCCAAGCACCACCACCATGAAGGAGTCGATGATGTAGTTCTGACCGAGGTCCGGCCCCACGTTGCCGATCTGGCTCAGCGCACAACCGGCCAGGCCGGCAATGCCCGAACCCAGCGCGAAAGCGTAGGTGTCGATGCGCGCCGTGTTGACGCCCATGCAGGCGGCAATCGGCCGGTTCTGGGTCACACCGCGCACGAACAGGCCCAGCCGCGTGCGGCTGATGAGCAGGGCCACACCGAGCAGCACCATGCCGGCAAACACGATGATGAAGATGCGGTTCCAGGGCAGGGTCAGGTTGCCGAGCAGGGTCACGCTGCCACTCATCCAGACCGGGTTCTCGACGCCGACGTTCTGCGCGCCGAACAGGCTGCGCACGCCCTGCATCAGCACCAGGCTCAGGCCCCAGGTGGCCAGCAAGGTCTCCAGCGGCCGGTTGTACAGGTAGCGGATCACGCTGCGCTCCATGGCCGCGCCCACCAGGGCCGAGGCCATGAAAGCCACCGGCATGGCCGCCAGCAGGTACCAGTCGAACCAGTCGGGCAGCCACTGCCTGAACGCCACCTGCACCAGCCAGGTGGCGTAAGCGCCGATCATGATGAGTTCCCCGTGCGCCATGTTGATGACACCCATCAACCCATACGTAATCGCCAGGCCCAGCGCCGCCAGCAGCAGGATGCTGCCCAGGCTCACCCCGGAGAAGACCTGCGCCAGGGCCGCGTTGCGCTGGAGCGAACGCTCCAGGGCCGCCAGGGACTTGCGCAGGGCCTCCTTCACCTCTTCGCTGCTCTCGCGCTCGATCTGCTGCAACAGCAAGGGCCGCACCACCGGCTGGCGCGCCTGGCCCAGCTTCACGGCCGCCTCCAGCCGGCGGGCCTCGTCATCGCTGCCCAGCAGAACGGCCGCCTGGGCCATCAGCAGCGAGGCCCTCGCGGTGTCGTCCAGGTCGGTCGCCAGCGCCCGTTCGATCAGGGGCAGCATGTCGCTGTCGGGTTCGCCAAATGCCCGCCGCTGCAAGGTGGCCGCGGCTTCGCGCTGGCGCGCCGCGGGCGCGCCAATGAGGTCCAGCGCCGCCAGCGCGCCCTGCAGGGCGCTGCGCATGCGGTTGTTGAGCATCACGTCCTGGGCCCCTTCGGGCAGCTGGGCGGGCTCACCCGTCACCGCGTCGCGCACCCCATCGACATTGGTGATGAACACCCGCCCCTCATGAACCTGCACCTCGCGCGCAGCCAGGGCCCGGACCAGCGCCGCCGCCCGCTCGTCCGGGTCCACCACCAGGCGGTTCAAGGCGTCGATGCGGTCGGCCACCCCCCCCTCGACCACGGCCAGGGCATCGTCGGTGGTCATGGCCTGCGCCGGCAGGGCCATCATCCACCAGGCCAGACACAGGCACAGGACGCGAACGAATAGGGAATGGGGCTGGGGACACATGGTCCATCCTTCATGGGCTGGGCAATCAGACCCCGGGCAGACGCTGCGCCGGGGGCTTGGACTGGCATGAGACCGGCACCCGGCGTCCTGCCGGCCGGGCAGGCCGTCGGGTGGCCGGGTGCTCGCGAGGGGCCTCAGCGGCGCTTGGGTGCCGGCTCGTCCTTCTTGCCCTTGTTCTCGGGAATGAAGGGACTCCAGGGTTGCGCACGCACCGGGCCCGGCGTCTTCCAGACCACGTCGAACTGACCGTCACCGCGCACCTCGCCGATGAACACACTCTTGTGCAGGTGGTGGTTCTTCTCGTCCATCTTGCTGACGATGCCGCTGGGGGCACGGAAGGTCTGGCCTGCCATGGCGGCGATCACCTTGTCCACGTCGGTCGACTTGGCCTTCTCCACCGCCTGCTTCCACATGTTGATGCCGATGTAGGTCGCTTCCATCGGGTCGTTGGTCAGCGGACGGTCGCGGTGCCCCGGAATGTTCTTGGCCTTGGCGTAGGCGGCCCACTTCTTGGTGAACTCGTCGTTGGTCGGGTTCTTCAGGCTCATGAAGTAGTTCCAGGCCGCCAGGTGGCCTTCCAGGGGCTTGGTGTCGACACCGCGCAGCTCTTCCTCGCCCACGCTGAAGGCCACCACCGGCACGTCGGTCGCCTTGATGCCCTGGTTACCCAGCTCGCGGTAGAAAGGCACGTTGGAATCGCCGTTGATGGTCGAGACCACCGCTGTCTTCTTGCCCTGGCTGGCGAACTGCTTGATGTTGCGGATGATGGTCTGGTAGTCGGAGTGGCCGAAAGGCGTGTACTCCTCCATGATGTCGCTGTCAGGAATACCTTTGGAGTTCAGGAAAGCACGCAGGATCTTGTTGGTGGTGCGGGGGTACACGTAGTCGGTGCCCAGCAGCACAAAACGCTTGGCCGAACCACCGTCGCGGCTCATCAGGTATTCCACCGCCGGGATCGCCTGCTGGTTGGGCGCGGCGCCGGTGTAGAACACATTGCGCGAAAGCTCCTCGCCCTCGTACTGCACCGGGTAGAACAACAGGCCGTTGAGCTCCTCGAACACCGGGAGCACCGACTTGCGGCTCACCGAGGTCCAGCAACCGAACACCACCGCCACCTTGTCCTGCGTCAGCAGCTGGCGGGCCCGCTCGGCGAACAGCGGCCAGTTCGACGCCGGGTCGACCACCACGGGCTCGAGCTTCTTGCCCATCACGCCCCCCTTGGCGTTGATCTCTTCAATGGCCATCAGCACCGTGTCCTTGAGCACGGTCTCCGAAATGGCCATGGTGCCCGACAGGCTGTGCAGCACGCCGACCTTGATGGTCTCCTGTGCGTGGGCCGGCAAGGCCGCCAGACCCCCCAGGGTGGCAACGGTGGCCGCTGCGGACAGGGCCTTGAGCGTGAATCGACGTGAGTTCTGCATGGCGCTTCTCCAGGTTCCAAGAGCTTTCGTTGAAGGGACTGACTTTCGCCACCGCACCACCTGTTCAAGGCTTTGCAGTGGGGTCAGACGGATGCTAGGGAGAACCCTGAGGGGCGTCTGTACGCCGGGTGGCGTATGCAGGTACGGACCTCCGTAAATTCGGAGCGCTGAATGCCTTTCTTTCCGTGCATTTGTGGAGTCCGATTCCAATTCTGGAAGGCTATTTGACGGTTATTACATCTGAAAATGACATCTAGAATCAGTCACTTACATACGCCTGCATGATGCGCACCCAGGCTCGCAAAGCTGTCACATGAAAAACCAAGAAGCCCTCAAACAACAGGGCGATGTCATCTGGAACATCGCCAACCTGCTGCGCGGCCCCTACCGCCCGCCCCAGTACCGGCGGGTCATGATTCCCCTGACCGTACTGCGCCGGCTCGACTGCGTGCTCGAAGCCACCAAAGATGAGGTGCTGGCCTACTACAAGCACCTGCTGCAGGTGGGCAAGTACAACGAAGAGACCATCGAAAAAATGATCAACCGGAAGTTCGGCCTGAACTTTCACAACACCAGCGAATTCACCTTCCAGAAGCTCAAGGGCGACCCGGACAAACTAGCGGCCAACCTAAACCACTTCATCGCCGGCTTCTCCGCCAACGCGCGAAAGATCCTCGAAAAATTCAAGTTCGACGAAGAGATCGACAAGCTCGACGAAGCCAACCGCCTGTTCGACGTGGTCAAAGAAGTGGCGGCGTTAGACCTGCACCCCGACCGCATCTCCAACATCGAAATGGGCTACCTGTTTGAAGACCTGGTGCGGCGCTTCAACGAACAGGCCAACGAAGAAGCCGGGGACCATTTCACCCCGCGTGAAGTCATCAAGCTCATGGTCAAGCTGCTGTTCACGCACGACGATCTGGTCTACCGGGACGGTAAGGTCATCAAGATCTACGACCCCACCTGCGGTACCGGCGGCATGCTGTCCGAGTCTGACAAGCTCATTGCCGACCCCGAGACCGGCCTCAACCCCGGCGCCAACCTCGAACTCTTCGGGCAGGAATACAACCCCGAGTCCTACGCCATCTGCGGCTCGGACCTGATGATCAAGGGCGAAGACGTCAAGAACATCGTCTACGGCAACACCCTGGGCACCGGCAAACCAAAGGAAGGCTTCACCGACGGCGACGGCCACCCCGACGAACGCTTTCACTTCATGCTGGCCAACCCGCCGTTCGGCGTGGAGTGGAAACCCGAGAAAGACCACGTCACAAAGGAACACAACCAGTTCGGCTTCAAAGGCCGCTTCGGCCCCGGCCTGCCGCGCATCAACGACGGCGCCCTGCTGTTCCTGATGCACATGATCAGCAAGATGCAGCCCGCCCCCGCTGAAGGTGGTGAGGGTTCGCGCATTGCCGTCGTCTTCAACGGTTCGCCCCTGTTCACGGGCGACGCCGGCAGCGGCGAAAGCAACATCCGCCGCTGGATCATCGAGAACGACATGCTCGAAGCCGTGATCGGCCTGCCCGACCAGCTCTTCTACAACACCGGCATCGCCACCTACATCTGGATCGTCACCAACCGCAAAGACGCCAAGCGCCAGGGTAAGGTTCAGCTCATCAACGGCACCGAATTCGCCCGCAAGATGAAGAAGAGCCTGGGCGACAAGCGCAAGCGCCTGGGCGACGGCACCGACGGCCAGACCGACGTACCCGACGGCTCGCCCGACCACATCGCAACCCTCGTCAAGCTGTATGGGGACTTTGCGCACAACCAGCGCATGAGCCTGGCCGAGATCCAGACCAACATCGATCCCAAGCGCGACCAGACCGAATCGATGGCTGTCAGCAAGCTGTTCAGCAACGCCGACTTCGGTTACCTCAAAATCACCGTCGAGCGCCCGCTGCGGCTGAACTTCGCCGTCACGCCCGAGCGCATCGCCCGCGTGCAGGGCAGCGGCGCGTTTGCCGACCTCGCCATCTCGCGCAAGCGCAAGGACAAAGCAAAGATCCAGGAAGAAGTGCTGCTGGGCCAGGCCGCACAAGCCGCCATCGTGGCCGTGCTCGACGGCATGACACCCGCCTTTGCCCAGGGCGAGCTGGTCAAAGACCGCGCCGAATTTGAGCCACAACTCAGCGCCGCCTTTGAAGCCGCCGACCTGCCGCTGGACGCTGGCCTCAAGGCCGCCCTGCTCGCCCCCGGCGCACTGGGTGAAAAAGACCCCGGTGCCGAACCGTGCCGCAACAAAAAAGGCGAGCTGGAAGCCGATGCAGACCTGCGCGACACCGAAACCGTGCCCCTGCCCGCCGACATCGCCCTGCCCCTTCCGCTGGACTACGAAAACAAGCAGAACAAGGGCAAGCTGGACCTGGACCCGCTGCTGAAACTCGTGCGCCAGCCCTGCGAGGACTACCTGGCTGCCGAGGTGCTGCCCTACCGGCCCGACGCCTGGATCGACCACCAGAAGACCAAGGTCGGCTACGAAATCCCCTTCAACCGCCACTTCTACGAATACAAGCCCCCGCGTCCGCTGGCCGCCATCGAGCAGGACATTGCAGCCCTGGAACGCGACATCGTCGCCCTGCTAAAGGAGGTGACGGCATGAGCGAACTCATCATCTACCAGACCGACGACGGGCTGGCCCGGGTTCAGTTCCGGGCCATTGACGGTAGCGTGTGGCTGAATCAGCAAGAGATTGCCGAGCTGTTCGCCACCACCAAACAGAACGTCAGCCTGCACATCAAGAACATCCTGGCCGAGGGTGAACTCAGCGAAGAGGCAACTGTCAAGGAATCCTTGACAGTTCAAACCGAGGGCAAACGCCATGTGCAACGCAAGGTGCAGCTCTATAACCTGCCCCTCATCCTCGCCGTGGGCTACCGCGTGCGCTCGGTGCGCGGCACCCAGTTCCGCCAGTGGGCCACCGCCCACCTGACCGAATATCTGGTCAAAGGCTTCGTCATGGACGACGAACGCCTCAAGAACCCCGGCGGCTGGGACTATTTCGACGAGCTGCTGGCGCGCATCCGCGAGATCCGCGCGTCGGAAAAGCGCTTCTACCAGAAGGTGCGCGACCTCTTCGCCCTCAGCAGCGACTACCAGGCCAACGAACAGACCGCCCAGCTGTTTTTTGCCGAGGTGCAAAACAAGCTGCTCTACGCCGTGACCCAGCACACCGCGGCCGAACTCATCCGCGACCGGGCCGACGCCAGCGCGCCCAATATGGGCCTGACCACCTGGGAAGGCAGCCGCGTGCGCAAGGCCGATGTGATCGTGGCCAAGAACTACCTCAGCGCCGACGAGGTGGACACCCTCAACCGGCTGGTGGTCATCTTCCTGGAGCAGGCCGAGCTGCGCGCCAAAGACCGCCAGCCCCTCACGCTGGACTACTGGCGCCAGAACGTGGACCGCCTGCTCGCCTTCAACGACAAGCCCATCCTGCAGGGCAGCGGCAAGCTCAGCACCGAACGCGCGAAACAGATCGCCCACGAACGCTACGACAGCTTCGACGCCCAGCGCCGCCAGGCCGAAGCGCTGGCCGCCGATGCGGAAGACCTGAAGGCGCTGGAAGCCGTGGCCAAGAAGGGCAAGGGGTCTGGCGCGTGAAGTACCCGGCGTATCCGGCCTATGCCGAGAAGGGTGCCAATGGCACGACCTTTCCTACAACTTGGCCTGTCCAGCGACTTCGGTTTCACATCCAGTCCAATCCAGTCAAGTCCGAGGTCGCACACCTCGCGCCGGAAACCTTGGTCACCTTCGTCCCTATGGAAGCCGTCGGTGAGTGGGGCGGAATGGACACGTCCGCAGAACGGGAGGTCGGTGACCTTTCCAACGGCTACACCTACTTCGCCGATGGCGATGTAGTGATTGCCAAGATCACCCCCTGTTTCGAGAACGGCAAAGGGGCGATTGCACAAGGTCTGTCAAACGGCGTGGGCTTCGGTACCACCGAACTGCACGTCATTCGACCGGACGAACATCTGTCGAATCGGTGGGTGTTCTACCTGACCATGAGTCACCTGTTTCGCAAAAGGGGTGAGGCAGAGATGTATGGAGCGGGTGGCCAGAAGCGTGTTCCAGAAGATTTCATTCGAAACCTTCGCATTGGAATACCCAGCACCGCAGAGCAAGAGCAGATCGCCGACTTCCTCGACTGGCGAACTGAACCGCCCCGGGAATCGTGGAGGCCGGTTGGTTTAAGTCAGGCCTCCACCGCGGTGGCCTGACTGGCGAGTTGCCGGTAGTAGTTTGCCTCAGCTTCTGCAGGCGGGATGTATCCGATGGGCCCGAGCAGCCTGTGATGGTTGAACCAGGACACCCATTGCAGCGTTGCCAGTTCCACCGATTCACGGGTTGGCCATGAGCGCCGGTGGATCACCTCGGCCTTGTACAGCCCGTTGATCGTCTCGGCCAGGGCGTTGTCGTAG
>CALMYH010000086.1 GCA_937873395.1 uncultured Burkholderiales bacterium | reverse complement strand
ACCATGGCCTGCACCGCTGCCTCCTGCCGGATGTCGCAGACCTGGTGGCTGGCCTGGCCACCGTCCTCGGCGATTTCGGCGCAGGTGCGCTCCAGTTTCTGGGCGTTGCGCCCTACCAGCACCACATGGGCACCCAGACTGGCCAGCTCGTGGGCGGTGCAGCGGCCGATGCCGGATCCCCCACCCGTCACCAGGACGGTCTGGCCTGCAAACAGGCCCGGCCGAAAGACCGAACGGTAGTGCGCATTCATGCCTTGTCCTTGAGAAACAGCTGCAGGGCCGCGTCCGTCAATGCGTCCAGCGAGGCCCGCTCATTGGGCTGGTACCACTGGGCGGTCCAGTTCAGGGCACCGAAGATCAGCAGCCGAGCCAGCCGGACATCGCCGCTGAGCTCGCCGCTGGCGTTCAGCGCATCGAGCACCGGAACCCAGACGGTCTCGTAGCGGTCCTTGAGCGCCTTGACCGCCGAACGCTCGCTGGGCGAGAGCGAACGCCATTCGTACAGCATCACCGGAATGAAGTCGCTTTCGGGGCCCACCAGCACATCGAAGTGGTTGCGCACCAGCACCCGAATGCAATCGCGCGCGCTCAGCGACCGCGACTGTTGCTGCGCACCGGCGGCGGCTTGCGCCATGGCGTCGGCCTGGCGCTGCAGGGCCCGCTCCATGCCTTCGACCATCACCGCCGCCAGCAGGGCTTCCTTGCTTTCGAAGTGGTAGAACGGCGAACCCGAGCGCATGCCGGCCGCCGCTGCAATATCGCGTGTGCTGGTGGCGTCAAAGCCCTGGGTGCGGAACAGCCGCGCCGCCACCCGCAGCAACTCCTGGCGGCGGTTGCCGTCGTCGCGCTCGTCGGCGCTTTTGCGGGGTCGGCCACGGGTCCGGCGGGGCGCGGCCGCATCTGCTTCCAAGGCGTCGTTCACACTCATGGCGTGAACCATATCAGCCCGCCAGATTTTCAGCAAGCGTTTGCTTTGTGAAAATCAGACCGGGCTGTCACCGCGCCGACAGATCAGAAGGTGCTGCCGGGCTTCAAGGCGCCTTCAATCCGTAGCGTCGTAGACGCGCCGCGATGGCCGTGTGTGAACTGCGCAGCCGGGCCGCCAGTTTGCGGGTGGACGGGTACTGGGGCAGCAGCCGCTGCAGCAGGCCGCGCTCGAAGGCGGCCACCGCCTCCTCCAGGCTGCCGACCTCTTCCGGACCAAAACCGGGCTCGGCCACGTCGGCGCCGGCCAGCTCCAACTGGGCCGCATCGATCATGGGCGTGTCGCTGAGCGTCACGGCCCGGAACACCACGTTCTGCAGCTGGCGCACATTGCCCAGCCAGGGGTTGGCCAGCAGGGCCTCGGCCGCCGCCCGCGTCAGCCGCGCCACCGGGCGCCCGGTCTGGGCACAGGCACGCTCCAGGAACACCTGCGCCAGCGGCAGGATGTCTTCGGTGCGCTCGCGCAGCGGCGGCAGGTTCAGCTGCAGCACGTCCAGACGGAACAGCAGGTCCTGCCGGAAGGCCCCACTGGCCACCATGTCCTCCAGCGGGCGGTGGGTGGCGCTGATGATGCGCACATTGGCGCGGATCTCGCGGTCACCCCCGACCCGCCGAAACCGTCCGTCGTTGAGCACCCGCAGCAGCTTGGCCTGCAGGTAGGGCGACATCTCGCCGATCTCGTCCAGGAACAGGGTGCCGCCATCGGTGAGCTCCAGCAGGCCGGGCCGGCCCCCACGCAAGGCCCCGGTGAAGGCCCCCGGCGCGTAACCGAACAGCTCGCTTTCGGCCAGGCTCTCTGGCAGCGCCGCACAATTCAGCGCAAAAAAGGGCTGGTCCTTGCGCCGACTGCCCGCATGGCAGGCGTGCGCGACCAATTCCTTGCCAGTGCCGGTTTCGCCACGGATGAGCAAAGGCGCATCCACCTGGGCCATGCGCATGGCGCGCTGCTTGAGCTGCCGGATGGCCGGCGATTGCCCCAGGATGGCCTCGAAGCCGCCTGCGTTGTAGTTCTGCAGGGCACTGATGCGCTCACCCAGACGCTGCGGTGCGTGCAGGGTCAGCAACGCCCCGGCCACACCGGCGCCCGGTTCGTGCAGGGCGACGGCCTCCATCAGAAAGGGCTGCCCCTTCACCGAGATTTCCCGCGAGGGCACACGCAAGGGTGACGCGAGCAGCTCGGCGGGCAGGTCAACGTCCCCAGTCAGTGCCTCCAGTGTGCAGCCCCGCAACTCAGCCTCACTGCGGCCACACACCACCACCGCAGCGGCATTGGCCAGCACCACCACCCCGTCACCATCCACCGCCAGAATCGGGTCACTCTGCGAGGCCAGCAAAGCCTCCAGATAAAGCCGGCGGCGCGCACCGGGCAGCATCTGCAGCTCATCGACACCCAGCACACCCGGGACCGACAGCAAATCGTCCCGCAGGGCCGAGAACTGCGCCAGCTGCAGCGCCGGCGCCTCGATGAAGATATGTGGCGGCTCCACCTCGACGGCCGAGACGTCGAGTGCACGCCCAGCCAGCCGGGCCAGGATCTCCTGGGCAATACCGACACGGTCGGCAAAGTGGACGTCGATGCGCATGCGAACCACCTGTTTCGAATTTGATCCATTGTATGGAAATCGGTACATCCACCAAAGTTATTGATTGCAATAGCTTTTTTTGGATTCACTCTTGCCAAGCCCGAATATCGTCACGATTTCGTTCCAGTCAAATAATCAATCTGAGCCGCAGACGCAAACGCAGAAGTCGCAAGCCCTTGTTTTTGAACACTTTTCCCCCCACGCAGCCACAGCCCATCGCATGGCATGGGCCTTGCTGTTTCAAACTGCCCTTCCGTTGACCGCAGCTTTGCGCGGCCGGGTGGCGCGGAGCAATTTCATGCGGGTTCTGGTTCTCGGCAGCGGTGTCATCGGCACCACCATCGCCTAC
>CALMYH010000085.1 GCA_937873395.1 uncultured Burkholderiales bacterium | reverse complement strand
GATGCCCAGGCCCTGCAGCAGGTAGACCACGTCTTCGGTGGCCACGTTGCCGGTCGCACCCTTCGCATAAGGACAGCCACCGAGACCGGCGACCGAGGACTGGAAATTCCACACGCCCATCTGCAGCGCCGCATAGGTGTTGGACAGCGCCTGGCCATAGGTGTCGTGGAAGTGCCCGCTGATGTGGTCGATGCCGTAGTGCACCAGCGTGGCCTCGATGGCCGCCTGCACCTTGTTCGGCGTGCCGACGCCGATGGTGTCGGCCACATCGACCCGCTGCACGCCGATGCCCTTCATCAGGCCCGCCAGGTAACCCACCCGCTCGGGCGCGATCTCGCCTTCGTAGGGGCAGCCCACGGTGCAGCTCATCGCGCCGCGCACCGCGATGCCGGCCGCCAGCGCCGCCTGCACCACCGGCGCAAAGCGCTCGATGCTCTCGGCGATGGAGCAGTTGATGTTCTTCTGGCTGAACGCCTCGCTGGCGGCGCCGAACACCACGATCTCGTCGGGCCGGTCGGCCACCGCGGCCTCGTAACCCTTGAGGTTGGGCGTGAGCACCGAATAGCGTACGCCAGCCTGACGGGTCATGCCGGCCATCACCTCGTGGTTGTCGGCCATCTGCGGCACCCACTTGGGGCTGACGTAGCTGGTGACCTCGATCTCTTTCAAGCCGGCCGCCTGCAGGCGGTGCACCAGCTCGATCTTGACCGCGGCGGGCACCGGCTGCTTCTCGTTCTGTAGGCCGTCGCGGGGGCCGACGTCGACCAATTTCACACACTTTGGAAGATTGTTGGATGACATATAGGTGCCTTTATCGGTTTTCTGATAGTATTTCTATCAACACGGCCCCCTTCAACGTAACTGCCATGGCAGCCAAGTTGCTTGGGGGTTTTTTATTGCCGTTCGCTCTGTTGTCACGCCCATGTGTCCTGCCAGTTGGCAGGGGCGCCCATGCCGGCCAGATTCAGCCCCAGATGGCTCAAGTCGGGGAACGTCACCAGATGCTCCTTCATGCGAACGGGCCAGGACGATGTCGGGTTGATCACCCCCAGCATCTGCCGCAATATCCGCAACAGCAAGAAGCACCGGGCCAGCGCGTGTGGATGCCCGGTAAACGCAGCCACCCAAGGCATCTCGTCCTCTGACGGCAGTTTGGGCTGGTCCACGATGTTCCGGTTCCACAGGCGGCTGTGGTGGGCACACACATTGCGCAGGTAGTTCAAACTGCGCAGCCAGGTCGCAAATACCCGCCCGTTTCGAACCCCGTACTTCGCCGCAATCGCGTCCTGCTCGGCCTCGCGCATGCCACCAAACAGGGTGGACAAGGTGCCAAAGTCCCACACCTCGCATGCTACCCACATCGCCAGCGGCAGGCCGTACTTGGTGCGGTTGTGAGCCACGAACTCCTCTTTGGAACGCAGAATCAGCTGGGCGTGTTTAGCCAACCACTCGTGGTGTCGGGTCAAGCCGCTGTCGCGGTTCAGCGTCTGGCTGAACGTATGGTGAAACAGATCGGCACGCAGGTATGCAAAGGGGTCCAGCTGCCCCAGTGTGTGCGACACATCCACCCGCAGCGCAATTTCAACTCGCTCCAGTGCATCCATCGCCAACAGGCGCAGCTCCTTGTCGAACACATACAAATCCACGGCGTTCTGGAACGTAGCACCCGACTTGAAGTTGTCCAGCGCCACCGTCTCCACCTTGCCCTGCCGTCGGTCGTTTCGGGCATCCCATACGCAGCACAGGCCTGATCGCTCCCGCAAGGCGAACCAGTAGCCACTGAGTCGGTAGTACCCGATGCGGTGCAGATAGCTCAAGGCCTTGTCCGGGTCAGACACCAGCATGCCGCGCGACCGCAGCTTGTCGAGTTGCTCCTCCAGGCTGAGCCAGGGTTTGGGGTAGCTCATGGCCAGGTACCGCATGCGTGACAGTGATTCATACCAATCCCCTCTTTAGTTGTTCGCCTACGCCACCGTCTCTTCGGGGTACAAGGCCACGAATTCATCGAACAGGGCCTGCATGGCATCGAATCTCGGCTGAGTCGCTAGCGACTGGATGTCGAAGCTGCGACACGCCTCGATGTCCTTAAGCGAGAAGTAGTGTTTGTGAACGAGCAGTTCCCGGATCTGGTCTTCCGGGTTGTCGTATTCCATGCTGTCTTCTTCGGCGCAGCTCTCCAACAGAAACTGCGACAAGCACTCGTGGAGCAGCGGCGTCATATGTGACTGGATGGCCCTCACCTGCCGCACTACGTTAGCGATGCGTCGATCCGCCGCTGTCTGGTCCTTGCAGTTGATCAGGCCATTGGAGTGCGCCAGATCGTTGCGCACCTTCACAAGGCTGGCAAAAGATCCCGTGTCTTGATCGTCACAGCCGATCAGTTTGAGGAACCGAAAGATGCTGCGCTCGTTCACCACGCTGAAGGTGAATGGAGAAGTCGCCTGCAGAATTCCTCGCTCCTTCTCCGGAATGAAGATGGTTGCATGGCCGAAGTCCCTCGACCTCATCAGCTTGATCTGCCAGACAGAGAAATACACAAAGCTCATATAGAGCATGTGGTACGGCAGCATGGCGAACTGGTACTTCTCGTTTTCGTAGTTGCTGGCGAAGGCATCCCACAGGAAGTCGATGTATTCCTGCTCGCCCGGCTCGCGAAACGAGTTGGGCAAGTGTTCCAGGATGGGCAGCGCGTCGTCCATGGCTCACTTCCCAGAGCCCCACACCCGGTCGATGGCCGCCTTGATCTTGGCTTCCATGCGGCGGA
>CALMYH010000084.1 GCA_937873395.1 uncultured Burkholderiales bacterium | reverse complement strand
CCCAAGGCGGGGCAGCCCCCTCGGGGGGCAGCGACCCGTGCAACGGCGGAGCGTGGGGGCTCGGATACTGTTCTCCAAAATAAGCGAGCAGCCGCACCCGCCGGCAGTCGCTGGCCTCGGCCAGGCCCAGCAGGGCGTCGAGCTTGCCGCGCAGCACCTGCTTGAACTCGTCACCCGCCGGGCTCTCGTCGATCATGCGGCGCTGGTTGACCACGTCCTGCAGGCCATAGGCCATCCAGGCGTTGGCGGCCTCGCCGTCGCGCCCGGCGCGGCCGGTTTCCTGGTAGTAGCCCTCGATGTTCTTGGGCATGTCCAGGTGCGCCACGAAGCGCACGTCGGGCTTGTCGATGCCCATGCCGAAGGCGATGGTCGCCACCATGATCAGCCCGTCCTCGCGCAGGAAACGGTCCTGGTGGCGCTGGCGCACGGACGACTCCAGGCCGGCGTGGTAAGGCAGCGCGTTCAGGCCATGGGCCACCAGCTGGGCGGCGATGTCTTCCACCCGCTTGCGCGACTGGCAGTACACGATGCCGGCGTCGTGGCCGTGGGCGTGCGAGTGCTCGTCGCGGATGAAGCGCAGCAGCTGATCGGTGCCGTCCTTGCGTTCGACGATCGTGTAGCGGATGTTGGGCCGGTCGAAGCTGCTGATGAAGCGCTGTGCGTCCTGCAGCTGCAGGTGGCTGGCGATGTCCTCGCGGGTCAGGCCGTCGGCGGTGGCGGTCAGGGCGATGCGGGGCACACCGGGGTAGCGCCCGGCCAGCTGCGCCAGCTCGCGGTACTCGGGCCGGAAATCATGCCCCCACTGGCTGACACAGTGCGCTTCGTCGATGGCGAAAAGCGCCAGCTGACCGCGCTCATGCAGCGCGTCCAGCTGCGCCAGGAAGCGCGGTGTGTTCAGCCGCTCGGGCGCCACGTACAGCAGGGTCAGACTGCCCTGGCGCAGGCGGCGTTCCACGTCCTGCGCCTCGTCGGACGACAGGCTGGAGTTCAGGAAAGCCGCGTCCACGCCAGCCTCCAGCAGCGCCCCGACCTGGTCGTGCATGAGCGCGATCAGGGGCGAGACCACGATGCTCACGCCCCGGCCATCGCGCTGGCGCACGATGGCGGGAATCTGGTAACACAGGCTCTTGCCGCCGCCGGTGGGCATCAGCACCAGGGCGTCGCCGCCTTCGCTGACGTGGGTGACGATGGCTGCTTGCGGCCCGCGGAAGGCGTCGTAGCCGAACACCTCCTGCAGCACACCGGCGCAGGCTTCCAGCACCTCGCCTTCGGCCGAGATGTCAATCATGGCCAGGGATCACATCTGTTCCCAGGGCAGGCCCTCGTGGCGCCAGCCGTTGATGGTGCTGCGCTTGAACTGCTCGTTCAGGTCGCCCTCGAAGCCGTGCACCACATGGGCCACCTCGGTGAAGCCGGCCTGCTCCAGCGCCTGGCCGGCGTCCAGCGTGCGCTTGCCGCTGCGGCAGATCAGCAGCACCGGCCGGTCCTTGCCGCCGGCTTCGCTCTCGACGGCGGCAGCAAATCGCGCCGGGTCAGGGGTCAGGTCCGGGTATTCGTACCAGGGGATGTTTTCGACCCCGGGGGGGCGGCCCACGTACAGCGACTCGATCTCCATGCGCACGTCCACGAACAGGGGTGGCTCTTGCCCGGCGGCGGTGCGGCGTTCGGTCTCGGCCTGCAGCCAGGCCCAGGCTTCTTGGGGAGACAGGTGCTTCATGGGGCCCTATTGTCGGTCATGCCTAGACCGCTGTCCCTACGAAGGCGGGCCGGTACCGGCTAGGCTTGGCGCTTGTCCGCCCTGGCCTGGTCCGACCCGGTCGCCATCCCGTTCCATGCGCATGCCCTCAACCACACCCGCCACCACCGCGCCCTACCCCCACCTGCTGGCCCCGCTCGACCTGGGCTTCACCACCCTCAAGAACCGGGTGCTCATGGGCTCCATGCACACCGGCCTGGAGGACGGGCGCGATCTGAGCCGGCTGGCGGCCTATTTCCGCGAACGCGCCGAGGGCGGCGTGGGCCTCATGGTCACTGGCGGCTTCGCACCCAACATCGCGGGCTGGACCAAGCCCTTCGCCGGCACGCTGTCCACCTCGGGGGCGGCGCGGCGCCACCGCGTGGTGACCGAGGCGGTGCACCAGGCCGGCGGCAAGATCGCGCTGCAGATCCTGCACACCGGCCGCTACGGCTACCACCCGTTCGCGGTGGCGCCCTCGCGGCTGAAGTCGCCCATCTCGCCCTTCACGCCCTTCGCGCTGAGCGCGCGCGGCGTCGAGCGACAGATCCGGGCTTTCGTCAACTGCGCCGCCAAGGCGCGGGAAGCGGGCTACGACGGCGTCGAGATCATGGGTTCCGAGGGCTATTTCATCAACCAGTTCCTCAGCCTGGCCACCAACCGGCGCGAGGACGACTGGGGTGGCGACTGGAGCCACCGCATGCGCCTGCCGCTGGAGATCGTGGCGCGCACGCGCGAGGCGGTCGGCCACGACTTCATCATCATCTACCGCCTGTCCATGCTCGACCTGGTGCCCGGCGGCAGCCGCTGGGACGAGGTGGTGCAGCTGGGCAAGGCCGTGGCCCTTGGCGGCGCCACCCTCATCAACACCGGCATCGGCTGGCACGAGGCGCGCATCCCGACCATTGCCACCAGCGTGCCGCGCGCCGCCTTCGCCTGGGTGACGCAGAAGATGAAGGCCGAATTCGCGGCCGCCGGCATCAGCACCCCGCTGGTCACCAGCAACCGCATCAACACCCCCGAGGTGGCCGAGCAGCTGCTGGCCGATGGCGTGGCCGACCTGGTGTCCATGGCGCGCCCGTTGCTGGCCGACGCCGACTTCGTCAACAAGGCCGCGCGCGGCCAGAGCGATCTGATCAACACCTGCATTGCCTGCAACCAGGCCTGCCTGGACCATGTGTTCCAGAACAAGACCGCCAGCTGCCTGGTCAACCCGCGCGCCTGCCGCGAGACCGAACTGGTGTTCCACCCGGCAGCCAAGTCCAAAAGCATCGCTGTGGTGGGCGCCGGGCCGGCCGGCCTCACGGCGGCCACGCTGCTGGCCGAGCGCGGCCATGCGGTGCAGCTGTTCGACGCCGCCGGCGAGATCGGCGGCCAGCTCAACATGGCCAAGCAGATCCCGGGCAAGGAAGAGTTCCACGAAATGCTGCGCTACTTCCGCCGCCGGGTGGAGTCCACCGGTGTGCAGCTGCAGCTGGGCCGCACGGTGCAGGCGCAGGACCTGTCCGGTTTTGACGAGGTCATCGTCGCCACCGGCGTGAGCCCGCGCGACCCGAAGATCCCCGGCCAGGACCACCCCAAGGTGCTCAGCTACATCGAGGTGCTGCGCGAGAAGAAGCCGGTGGGCGAGCGCGTGGCCATCATCGGCGCGGGGGGCATCGGTTTCGACGTGGCCGAATACCTGGTGCACAGCGGCCCCTCGACCACGCTGGACCTGCCCGCCTGGCAGGCCGAGTGGGGCGTGGCCGACCCGGCGCTGGCGGTGGGCGGGCTGGCCACCACCAAGCCGCAGGTGGCCGCGCCGGCGCGCCAGGTCACCCTTTTGCAGCGCAAGGCGGGCAAGCTGGGCGCCGGTCTGGGCAAGACCACCGGCTGGATCCACCGCACCGCCTTGAAGCACAAAAACGTGCGCATGCTCGGCGGTGTGAACTACGAACGCATCACCGACGAAGGCCTGTGGGTGTCCCACGGCGAGAAGCGCGAGGACCCGACCTGCATCCCGTGCGACACCGTGGTGTTCTGCGCCGGCCAGCTGCCGCATCGCCCGCTGGCCGATGCGCTGCGGGCGCTGGGCAAGACCCCACACATCATCGGCGGCGCGCTCGAAGCCGGCGAGCTCGACGCCAAGCGCGCCATCGACCAGGCGGCCCGGCTGGCGGCCGCGCTCTGAGCCGGTGCCAGTCGGCCAGCGGACTGGAGCCCCGGTTCTTACAATCGGCCACCATGACCGCTCCGACCTACACCCGCGCCCAGGCGCTGCCCGAGATCCTGTCCCAACGCATCGCCATCCTCGACGGGGCCATGGGCACCATGATCCAGCGCTTCAGGCTGGACGAGGCGCAGTACCGCGGCGAGCGCTTCAAGGACTTCCACAAGGACGTCAAGGGCAACAACGAGCTGCTGAGCCTGACGCGCCCCGACGTGATCCGCGACATCCACGAGGGCTACCTGGCCGCCGGGGCCGACCTCATCGAGACCAACACCTTCGGCGCCACCACCATCGCGCAGGAGGACTACGACATGGCCCACCTGGCGCGCGAGATGAATCTGGCCTCGGCCCGGCTGGCGCGCGAAGCCTGCGACAAGTACAGCACGCCCGACAAACCCCGCTTCGTGGCCGGCGCCCTGGGCCCCACGCCCAAGACCGCCAGCATCAGCCCCGACGTGAACGATGCCGGCGCCCGCAACGTGACGTTCGAGCAACTGCGCGCGGCCTACCTGGAGCAGGTCGAAGCGCTGGTCGAAGGCGGTGCCGATGTGCTGCTGGTCGAGACCATCTTCGATACGCTCAACGCCAAGGCCGCGCTGTTCGCCATCGACGAATTCTTTGAAAAAAGCGGCGAGCGCCTGCCGGTCATCATCAGCGGCACCGTGACCGACGCCTCCGGCCGCATCCTCAGCGGCCAGACCGTGACCGCCTTCTGGGCCAGCGTGCGCCACATCCAGCCCCTGGCCGTGGGTCTGAACTGCGCGCTCGGCGCCACGCTGATGCGCCCCTACATCCAGGAACTGGCCAAGGTCGCGGGCGACACCTTCATCAGCTGCTACCCCAACGCCGGCCTGCCCAACCCCATGAGCGACACCGGCTTTGACGAAACGCCCGACGTGACCAGCCGCCTGCTCAAGGAATTCGCCGACGAAGGGCTGGTGAACATCGTGGGCGGCTGCTGTGGCACCACGCCCCAGCACATCGGCGCCATTCACGACGCCGTGGCCACCCGCGCCCCCCGCAGCCTGGGCCGCCAGCCGTTCTATCGCGAAGAGGCCGAGGCGTCGGCCACCTGAGTCCCAGACACCAGGCGCGCAGCGCGTGTCCACGCGCCCGCCCGGAACGGAACGATGCTTGGCCGCAGAGCGCCGGGTCCGGTCTTCAACTAGGGCCTGTTCACACTATTTTTCCAAGTGCGAATAGGTTGAAAACAGCGCCAATCTAGGCGCGCGACGACGGCCAGACTGGGTGTCTGGCCTAGGAGTGCAACGACGAGTGGCGCTGTTTTCAACCCATTCCCTTCGGGTTGCGGCCAAAAAGGCCATGCGCGGCGTTGCGAAGCCTTGCCGGGGGCATACCCCGGCGGCGTTTCGCGCCTTGCGCATGGCCTTTTTGATCCGCAACGCATCTTGGAAAAATAGTGTGAACAGGCCCTAAAGGAGTGTCAGCCGCCATGTCATCGTCGACCCACGTGCTTTCAGACGGCCAGCTTCAGGTGCTGGACGCCCTCCCGCCCGACCAGCCGGTGGTCATGCTCAACCTGCTGCGCTTCCACGACCAGGCGGTCTATGCGGACACCGACCAGGCCGAGCCCTGCAGTGGTCGCGAGGCCTACAAGCGCTATTCGCAGACCTCGCTGCAGACGATTGCCGCCGTGGGTGGACGGGTGATCTTCGGCGGCAAGGCGCACGAGGCGCTGATTGGCGCGCAAGAGGAGCGCTGGCATCAGGCCTTTCTGGTGCAGTACCCGTCGCCGGCGGCGTTCCGTGCCATGGTGGCGATGCCGCAGTACCAGGCCTGTGTGCATCACCGCACGGCGGCGCTGGCCGATTCCCGATTGATTCCCCTCTCGGCTTTTCAGGCGCAGCCCTGATGGTCATGAAGCGTCGCCATCAAGCCAGGCACCGCGCTGCCCGTGGTGCCCAGCAGGTGCCATCGCCTGCTTCTGCCGCACCCCAGGGCCGGGCCCTGCGCGGGTTGCTCTGGACCATGGGCAGCCCTGCGCGCGCGGCGCTGGCCATCGGCGTCCTGTTGACACTGGGGGTGGGTATCGGACATGCCTTGCCCACGGCTCCCGGCGGCTGGCCGTCCATGGTGACGTGGTTGCTGGCGGTGCTGATCTTTGGTGTGTTTGTCGGCGTCATCGTGGTGACAGAAACCGACCGGGACTGCCGTGGCCCGCGCGGGACGCGCCTGCGTGTGCTCACGGGTGCCATGTCCCTGACGGCCATGGCCCTGGTGCTGGGGGGCTCTTTCGAGCTGGCTGCTCTGGGCGCGCTGGTGGGTGCGATGCTGGGGTATGTGGGCATCCATTGGCTGCGGCATGTCTGACTGTGCAGTGCCGGCATGACGATGCAGGAAGCTGACCTGAATCCATGAACAACGATCATCGTCCTCCGGCGCTTGACGTGAACGGCCTGGAACCCGTGTGGGAGGCTGCCTGGCACGACTTGGGGCTTCCAATGCCGGAGGCCGGTGTTTGCCAGCGCCTGCTGACGGCCTACGCCGAGCCGCAGCGGCACTACCACTCGCTGCAGCATCTGGGCGAATGCCTGACGCACTTTCAGGCGGTTCGGCATCTGGCCGCGCATCCGGGTGAGGTGGCCCTGGCGCTGTGGTTTCATGACGCGGTCTACGACCCCAAGGGCAAGGACAACGAGGCATTGAGCGCACGCTGGGCCGATGAGGTACTGGTGCAGGCCGGCGCCACACAGCCCTGTCGCAATCGGGTGCATGCCTTGATCATGGCCACCTGCCATCAGGCCAACCCGACCGAGGCGGATGCGCAGTTGCTGGTGGACATTGACCTCGCCATTCTGGGCGCAGCGCCTGCGCGCTTTGACGAGTACGACCGCCAGGTGCGCCAGGAGTACCGCTGGGTGCCCGTCTTCCTGTACCGCCGCAAACGCCGCGAGGTGCTGCGGTCTTTTCTGGATCGTGAGCACATCTACAGCACCGAGCGTTTCAGGCAAAGTCATGAAGCGCAGGCCCGCGCGAATATGGCCCGGGCGCTGTCAGGGCGTTGAAACGGCTTTGTCATGCAGTGAGGCATGATGCAAGCTTGCAAGGAGGAACAACGAGCATGAGCGGTTTCACTCACCGGAGCGGCGATCGGGTCGCGGTCGGCGACGCACGGCTGTACGTGGAGCAGGCGGGCGATCCCCGAGGTCAGCCCTTGCTGCTGCTGCACGGCGGGCTCGGGAGTCTGGCCGACTTCAACCCCATTCTGGAGCGCCTGCCGTCGGACCTGCGGCTGATCGGCATGGACCTGCGCGGCCATGGCGCTTCGACGCTGGGCACCGCACCGCTGACCTACCGCCGCCACCAGGACGATGTGCTGGCGGTGCTGGACCAACTGGGCATTGCCCGTTGCGCCATCCTGGGTTTCAGCGATGGCGGCATCGTGGGCTACCGGATCGCCGCACAGGTGCCCGAGCGGGTGCAGGCCCTGATCACGGTGGGGGCCCAGTGGACGCTGGTGCCCGACAGCCCGGTGGCCGGCATGCTGGCGGGCCTGACGCCGCAGCTGTGGGAAGAGATGTTCCCCGGTTCCCGGGCGGCCTACGAGGCGCTCAACCCGGCGCCTGACTTTGAAGCCCTGGTCCAGGCGGTGGTGGGTCTGTGGACCGACGCCGGGCCGGACGGATCCCCTGGCCCCGCCGTGGTGCAGATTGCTGCGCCGACGCTGATCGTGCGTGGAGATGCCGATCCGCTGCTTTCGCTGGAAGAGGTGGCGGCCCTGCAGCCGGAGATTGCCGGGGCGCACCTGTTCAATGTGCCCTTTGCCGGGCATGAGGTCCATGTGGATGCGCCGGATCTGTTGATGCCGGCGGTGCATCAGTTTCTGCGCCAGCCCGGTAAACGGGCCACGGAGGCCTGAGGGGCGGGGATGGTGCTCCGACCCCGTGGGCGAATCCTTGCAGCGGCATTTTTGCGGGTCACGCCAGACCGCTTGGGCGTGACCCGAGCGGGCTGACCTGGGCCAGGTCAGGCGTTGAGCTCGGCCAGCCGCTCGGGGGTGCCGACGTCGGTCCAGGGTCCGGTGTACAGCTCGGCGCTGACCTGACCGGCGTCCATGGCCCGGCGCAGCAAGGGCGCCAGCGGTGCTGCCACGCCCTGCGGGTTGCCGGGCACCAGCTCGCACCAGGGCTGCTCGAACAGCGCCCGGCGGTACAGACCGATGGTGCTGAAGGTCCAGCGCGGGCCCTCCCCGGTGTTCAGCGCCAGACCCTGTCCGTCCAGACCGAAATCACCCGCCGGGTTGTGCGCCGGGTTGGGCACCAGCCACAGGTGGGCCAGCCGCCCGCTGGCGGCAAAGCGCTCGACGGCGGCCGGGTCAAAGTCGAAGCCGGGCGCGAACACGTCGCCGGCCAGCACCCAGAACACCTCGCCCAGCAGCGGCAGCGCACGCGCGATGCCGCCCGCAGTTTCCAGCGCGCCGCCGAAATCCTCCCCTTCGTGGGAATAAAGCAGCTCGACCTCCGGGTGGGACCGGGCCCAGGGTGCCAGTGCGGCCGGAATCTGTTCGCCCAGCCAGGCGGTGTTGATGACAAAGCGCCGCACGCCCCTGGCCTGCAGCGCGTCCATCGGCCACTGCAGCAGCGGCTGGCCATGCACGGTCAGCAGCGGCTTGGGCGTGTGGTCGGTCAGGGGACGCATGCGCTGGCCGCGACCTGCGGCCAGCAGCATGGCGGCCGGGGGGGTGTTCGATTCGGTGGACGATGGCATGGGCGAGACGTGTGGACCGGCTGGACGGCATCTGGGCTGGTCTACTATACGGGGCATGTTCGACGCCCGCAGCTTCATGACCACCCGCGCCACCCTGGCGGCGCTGGTGCTTCTGCTGGCCCTGGCCTTCTGGCGCTGTTCAGGGGGCGGAGTCACTGTCGAGCGCGAGGCGGTCAGCGGGGTGGTGTTGCCGTCCGATGCACCGTCCTCAGGGGCTTCGGCGGCGGCCCTGGCCACCGTGCGGGTGGAACTGGGCGACGGACGCCAGGTGCGGGTCCTGGTGACGGGTGCCATGCCCGCACCAGGCGAGACGGTGCAGCTCTGGCGCAGCCGCACCGATCAGGGCGGCGAGAGCTACAGCCTGCAGGTCGAAGGCTCCCGCTGAGGGGCCTCGCCGCGTGGCGGTTCGCGGGGCGGCCGCGGCGGGCCAGTAAAATCAGGGGTTTGGCGCTGGCCGCCCTCCCCCACTTTCAGCGTAGCACCCATGTCCGACACCCCCGCCTCCGCCCCTGTTCCGGCACCCGTTGCTGCCGCCGTCACCCCTGGTGTGATGGCCAACGCCATCCGCGCCCTGGCCATGGACGCGGTGCAAGCCGCCAACTCGGGCCACCCGGGCGCGCCCATGGGCATGGCCGACATGGCCGTCGCCCTGTGGGGCCGTCACCTGCGCCACAACCCGGTCAACCCGCAGTGGGCCGACCGCGACCGCTTCGTGCTGTCCAACGGCCACGCGTCCATGCTCATTTACGCGCTGCTGCACCTGAGTGGCTACAAGCTGCCCATCGACGAGCTCAAGGCCTTCCGCCAGCTCGGCAGCAAGACCGCCGGTCACCCCGAGGTCGGCCACACCCCGGGCGTCGAGACCACCACAGGTCCTCTGGGCCAGGGCATCACCAACGCGGTGGGCATGGCGCTGGCCGAGAAGCTGCTGGCGACCGAGTTCAACCGTGACGGCCATGCCATCGTCGACCACCGCACCTACGTGTTCCTGGGTGACGGCTGCCTGATGGAAGGCATCAGCCACGAGGCCGTGGCCCTGGCCGGCGCCTGGAGGCTCAACAAGCTGATCGCGCTGTACGACGACAACGGCATCTCCATCGACGGCCAGGTCGCGCCCTGGTTCATCGATGACACGCCCAAGCGCTTCGAGGCTTGTGGCTGGAACGTGATCCGTGGGGTGGACGGCCATGACGTTGACGCGGTCGACCGCGCCATTGCCGACGCCAAAAACAGCGCCGACAAGCCCACCCTCATCGTCTGCAAGACGGCCATCGGCAAGGGCAGCCCCAACCGCGCCAACACCGCCAAGGCCCACGGCGAGCCGCTGGGCAAGGACGAGATTGCGCTGACCCGCGAGGCCCTGGGCTGGGGCCACGAGCCGTTCAAGATCCCCAAGGACGTCTACGCCGCCTGGGACGCCAAGGCCGCCGGCAAGGCCCTGGAGGCCGCCTGGAACGACAAGTTCAAGGCCTACAAGGCCGCCTTCCCCGAGCTGGCCAAGGAGTTCGTGCGGCGCATGAAGGGCGAGCTGCCCAAGGCCTTCCATCAGGTGGCCGTGAACGCCGCCGTCGAAGCCCACACCAAGGCCGAGACCGTGGCCAGCCGCAAGGCCAGCCAGATCGCGCTGGAGCACTTCACCGCCGCCCTGCCCGAGATGCTGGGCGGCTCGGCCGACCTCACCGGCTCCAACCTGACCAACACCAGGTCCACCCCTGCGCTGCGAGTTGACCTGGCCGGCGAGGTGGTCAAGACCGAGGCCGGCCAGATCGGCCGCCACATCAACTACGGCGTGCGCGAGTTCGGCATGGCCGCCATCATGAACGGCGTGGCCCTGCACGGCGGCTACATCCCCTACGGCGGCACCTTCCTGACCTTCAGCGACTACAGCCGAAACGCCATCCGCATGGCCGCGCTGATGAAGCAGCGCGTAGTGCACGTGTTCACCCACGACTCCATCGGCCTGGGCGAAGACGGCCCGACCCACCAGTCGATCGAGCACGTCGCCAGCCTGCGCCTGATTCCCAACCTGGATGTCTGGCGCCCGGCCGACACGGCCGAGACCGCCGTGGCCTGGGCCGTGGCCCTGCAGAACGCCACCCGCCCGACGGCCCTGTGCCTGTCGCGCCAGAACCTGCCCTACGCGCCCAAGAGCGACCTGTCCGACATCAGCAAGGGCGCCTATGTGCTGTCCGAGCCGGCCGACGTGGGCAGCAGGAAAAAGGCGCAGGCGGTCATCATCGCCACCGGCTCCGAAGTGCAGCTGGCGCTCAAGGCGCAGGAAACCCTGGCGCGGGAGCACAAGATCGCCGTGCGGGTGGTTTCCATGCCCAGCACCACCACCTTCGACCGCCAGGACGCCGCCTACAAGGCGGCCGTGCTGCCCAAGGGCCTGCCGCGCATCGCCGTCGAAATGGGTTCCACCGACGGCTGGTGGAAGTACGGCGTCGCCGCCGTCGTCGGTATCGACACCTACGGCGAATCGGCTCCGGCCCCGGTGCTGTTCCAGCACTTCGGCTTCACGCCGGCCAACGTGGTGGACACCGTCCTCACCGTGCTGGCCCGATAAGCTTTTCTGATTTTTTCTTTCATCCATCCACAGGAGCTGAGGACATGGCTATCAAAGTCGGTATCAACGGATTCGGCCGCATCGGTCGCAACGTGCTGCGCAGCGCGATCCAGAACTTCCCGGACATCGAGATCGTGGCGATCAACGACCTGCTCGAACCCGACTACCTGGCCTACATGCTCCGCTACGACAGCGTGCACGGCCGCTTCAAGGGCACCGTCAGCGTCGAGGGCAACACCCTGGTCGTCAACGGCAAGAAGATCCGCCTGACCCAGGAGAAAGACCCCGCCAATCTCAAGTGGAACGAAGTCGGCGCCGACGTGGTCATCGAGTCCACCGGCATCTTCCTGGACAAGGCCGGCGGCGAGAAGCACCTGGCCGCTGGCGCGAAGAAGGTCATCTTCTCCGCCCCGTCCAAGGACGACACGCCCATGTTCGTCTACGGCGTGAACGACAAAACCTACGCCGGCCAGGCCATCATCTCCAACGCCTCGTGCACCACCAACTGCCTGGCCCCGGTGGCCAAGGTGCTGCACGACAAGTGGGGCATCAAGCGCGGCCTGATGACCACCGTGCACGCGGCCACCGCCACCCAGAAGACGGTGGACGGCCCCAGCAACAAGGACTGGCGCGGCGGCCGCGGCATCCTGGAGAACATCATCCCCAGCAGCACCGGCGCGGCCAAGGCGGTGGGCGTGGTGATCCCCGAGCTCAACAAGAAGCTGACCGGCATGAGCTTCCGAGTGCCGACCTCCGACGTGTCGGTGGTCGACCTGACGGTGGAACTCAACAGCGAAGCGACCTACGAAGAGATCTGCGCCGAGATGAAGGCGCAGAGCGAAGGCGCGCTCAAGGGCGTGCTGGGCTATACGACCGACAAGGTGGTGGCCACCGACTTCCGCGGCGAGACCTGCACCAGCGTGTTCGACGCCGACGCCGGCATCGCGCTGGACAAGACCTTCATCAAGGTGGTGAGCTGGTACGACAACGAGTGGGGCTACTCCAACAAGTGCCTGGA
>CALMYH010000083.1 GCA_937873395.1 uncultured Burkholderiales bacterium | reverse complement strand
TCGACCACCCGGATGTGCCAGGTCTTCATGGCCAGCGTCTGCCCCTTGGACCACAGCCAGACGAAGTAGATGCCGAAGACCGTGAACAGGAACGCCTGCTGCAGGTGCCGGTTGTCCAGTGCGTGGCGTGTCTGGGTCAGCGTGGAAAACAGGTAGCCGGCGATGAACACCACGCCGAACAGCAGCATGCCTTCGTAGAGCCAGCAGGCCATGCGCCGCGGCAGAGGGGGGGCGATGAGACTGGATGTCGTGGCGGCGCCAGCGCGCTCGACGGCATCCGGTGGGGCAGGGTTCGAGGGGGGGGTCATGGAAGGCTCGGGGACAGGAAGCGGGGTACGGAAGGCAACGACGGCGCAGACCCGCGGAATTGTCGCATTGCTGCCATGTCGATGCCTTTTTGTGGCCTGTCCGGCTCGGGCTGGTGTTTTTTTGTTGTTGCAGTGCGATAATCCCGGTTGCATTTCAATCAAGGCAAACGGGTCAAGGTCCGGCGGGGTATGTGTCCGCTCATGGCTTTTGGCCTCAAGTCCTGAAGCCGCCTCACAAGGGTCGGCCAAGGGGCACCCAAGGTTTTTCGTCAGAGAAATTCTCGAAAGGTTCATCATGGAAATCAGCAAGGCCGAACTGGCCTCTGCCGCCGCTGCTGCCGGCCAAAACCCTCCCGAACTCCGCGGAGCCGAAATTCTTGTCAAGGCCCTGCAGGCCGAAGGTGTCCAGTACGTCTGGGGTTATCCGGGCGGCGCCGTCCTGCACATCTACGACGCGTTCTACAAGCAGGACACCATCCAGCACGTGCTGGTGCGCCACGAACAGGCGGCCGTTCACGCAGCCGATGGCTACGCCCGCGCCACCGGTGAGGTCGGTGTGGCCCTGGTGACCTCCGGCCCCGGCGTGACCAACGCAGTCACCGGCATTGCCACCGCCTACATGGACAGCATCCCCATGGTGATCATCACCGGGCAGGTGCCCACGGCCGCCATCGGCCTGGACGCCTTCCAGGAGTGCGACACCGTCGGCATCACCCGCCCCATCGTCAAGCACAACTTCCTGGTCAAGGATGCGCGCGATATGGCCATGGTGATGAAAAAGGCCTTCCACATCGCCCGCAGCGGCCGGCCCGGCCCGGTCGTGGTCGACATCCCCAAGGACGTGTCCTTCAACAAGGTGCCCTACGCCGGTTACCCGGAAAGCATTGAAATGCGCTCCTACAACCCGGTGCGCAAGGGCCACGGTGGCCAGATCCGCAAGGCGCTTCAGTTGCTGCTGAACGCCAAGCGCCCCTACATCTACACCGGTGGCGGTGTGTTGCTGGGCAACGCGGTGCAGGAGTTGCGCACCCTGGTCGACATGCTGGGCTACCCGGTGACCAACACCCTGATGGGGCTGGGTGCCTATCCGGCCACCGATCCCAAGTTCCTGGGCATGCTGGGCATGCACGGCACCATCGAAGCCAACAACGCCATGCAGAACTGCGACGTGCTGCTGGCTGTGGGTGCGCGCTTCGATGACCGCGTGATCGGCAATCCCAAGCACTTCGCCCAGAACGAGCGCAAGATCATCCACATCGACATCGATCCGTCGAGCATCTCGAAGCGCGTCAAGGTCGATGTGCCCATCGTCGGTGATGTCAAGGACGTGTTGACCGAGTTGATCAACATGATCCGCGAGACGCCGACCCGGGCCGACGCCCAGGCCCTGGCCGGCTGGTGGGAGACCATTGAGGGCTGGCGTTCGCGCGACTGTCTCAAGTACGACCGGGCCAACCAGGACGTGATCAAGCCGCAGATGGTGATCGAGACCCTGTGGAACATGACCCGCGACGCCGATGCCTACGTGACGTCGGACGTGGGCCAGCACCAGATGTGGGCCGCGCAGTACTACCGCTTCAACGAGCCGCGCCGCTGGATCAATTCCGGTGGCCTGGGCACCATGGGGGTGGGCATTCCCTACGCCATGGGCATCAAGCTGGCCAAACCCGAGAGCGAGGTCTACTGCGTCACGGGCGAGGGTTCGGTGCAGATGTGCATTCAGGAGCTCTCCACCTGCCTGCAATACAACACCCCCATCAAGGTGCTGTCGCTCAACAACCGCTACCTGGGCATGGTTCGCCAGTGGCAGGAGATCGAGTACTCCGGCCGCTACAGCCACAGCTACATGGATGCGCTGCCCAACTTCGTGAAGCTGGCGGAAGCCTACGGCCACGTCGGCATGCTGATCGAGCGTCCACAAGACGTCGAGCCGGCGCTGCGCGAAGCGCGCAAGCTCAAGGACCGCACCGTGTTCATGGACTTCCGCACCGACCCCACCGAGAACGTGTTCCCGATGGTGCAGGCCGGCAAGGGCATCACCGAGATGCTGCTGGGCTCGGAGGATCTGTGAGTCTTATTCCTTGCCCTGCCCAGGGCGAGGACCGAATGCTCCGTGGAGTCCCGCTTGCGCGGGAATGACGGGGCAAAACTTCAGAAGAATCTATTGGCCGCCAAGCCCGCTGCTTACCGGCAGCGGGGGAGGGCGGTCGAAATGAGGAATCGCACATGAAACACATCATCGCCGTCCTGCTCGAGAACGAAGCAGGCGCACTCTCCCGGGTCGTCGGCCTGTTTTCGGCCCGCGGCTACAACATCGAATCGCTGACCGTGGCGCCGACCGAGGATCCCAGCCTCTCGCGCATGACCATCCAGACCACCGGCTCGGACGACGTGATCGAACAGATCACCAAACACCTCAACCGACTCATCGAGGTGGTCAAGGTGGTCGACCTGACCGAAGGCGCCTACACCGAGCGTGAGCTCATGCTGGTGAAGGTGCGGGCCGTGGGCAAGGAGCGCGAAGAGATGAAGCGCATGGCCGACATCTTCCGCGGCCGCATCATCGACGTGACCGAGAAAAGCTACACCATCGAACTCACGGGCGACCAGGCCAAGAACGATGCCTTCCTGGAAGCCATTGATCGCGGCGCGATCCTGGAGACCGTGCGATCGGGGGCCAGCGGCATCGGCCGGGGTGAGCGCATCCTGCGGGTCTGAGACCTACTCCTGCGCCGCTGCGCGGCTTCCCCTCAAGGGGACGGCGCCAGCGGCCCGGCGAAGCCGGTTCCACGGCGCCCGCTGGAAAAGACACGACCGCGCTGGTTACCATTGGCGGTTTTCTCAAAATTTCAACCGGAGCAACCTCATGAAAGTTTTCTACGACAAAGACTGTGACCTGAGCCTGATCAAAGGCAAGACGGTCGCCATCATCGGCTACGGCTCGCAAGGCCACGCCCACGCCCAGAACCTGAACGACAGCGGCGTCAAGGTCGTTGTCGGTCTGCGCAAGGGCGGTGCTTCCTGGGACAAGGTCGGCAAGGCCGGCCTGACCGTGATGGAAGTGAACGACGCCGTCAAGGCGGCCGACGTGGTCATGATCCTGCTGCCCGACGAGCAGATTGCCGAGGTCTACAAGAACAACGTCGAGCCGAACATCAAGCAGGGCGCGTCCCTGGCCTTCGCCCACGGCTTCAACGTGCACTACAACCAGGTGGTGCCCCGTGCCGACCTGGACGTGTGGATGGTGGCGCCCAAGGCCCCTGGCCACACCGTGCGCAACACCTACACCCAGGGCGGTGGCGTGCCTCACCTGGTGGCCGTGCACCAGGACAAGAGCGGCAAGGCCCGCGATCTGGCCCTGAGTTATGCCATGGCCAACGGCGGTGGCAAGGCCGGCATCATCGAGACCAACTTCAAGGAAGAGACCGAGACCGACCTGTTCGGTGAGCAGGCCGTGCTGTGCGGCGGCGCCGTGGAACTGATCAAGATGGGCTACGAGACCCTGGTCGAGGCCGGCTATGCCCCCGAAATGGCTTACTTCGAGTGCCTGCACGAGCTCAAGCTCATCGTGGACCTGATCTACGAGGGCGGCATCGCCAACATGAACTACTCGATCTCCAACAACGCGGAGTTCGGCGAGTACGTGACCGGCCCCGAGGTGATCAACGAGCAGTCGCGCGCCGCCATGCGCAACGCCCTCAAGCGCATCCAGAACGGCGACTACGCCAAGATGTTCATCCAGGAAGGTCGCCTGAACTACCCGAGCATGACCGCCCGCCGCCGCAACACTGCCGAGCACAGCATCGAGGTGGTGGGTGCCCAGCTGCGCGCCATGATGCCCTGGATCGCCAAGAACAAGCTGGTCGACCAGACCCGCAACTGATCGAAGGCCGGCCGGGTGCCGGCCTGCGCTAGGCAGACAGGCCGCCTTCGGGTGGCCTGTTCTGTTTCCTTTGAAGACGCTGGCCATCCTATACACTGCAGGATTGGCCGCCGCTGCGTCGCAGTCGCGCTGCCGCAGGAACATCATGCACGACGGAACCGAACCCATCAAGCCGCCGGAGCTGCCTCGCAGGCGCAAGGGCATCTACATGCTGCCCAACATGATCACGCTGGGAGCCCTGTTTGGTGGCTTCTATGCCGTCGTGATGGCCATGAACGGGCGCTACGACCTGGCCACGGTCGGCATTTTTGCCGCCATGTTTCTGGATGCCATGGACGGCCGTGTGGCGCGCATGACCAACACCCAGAGCGCTTTCGGCGAGCAGATGGACTCGCTCTCGGACATGGTGTCCTTTGGTGCAGCGCCGGCCCTGATCGCCTACGAATGGACGCTCAGGGACCTGGGCCGCTGGGGCTGGATCGCGGCCTTCGTGTACTGCGCCTGCGCCGCCTTGCGCCTGGCGCGCTTCAACGTGAACACCGGGGTGGTGGACAAGCGCTATTTTCAGGGGCTGCCGTCGCCGGCGGCCGCGGCCCTGGTGGCCGGCTTCATCTGGCTGATGACCGAGCATGGCATCGAGCCCCGCGATCTGGCCTGGCCCATGTTCGCGCTGACCTTGTATGCCGGGCTGACCATGGTCACCAACGTGCCCTTCTACAGTTTCAAGGACCTGAGCCTGAAGAAGAGTGTGCCGTTCGCGTCCATCGTGCTCGTGGCGCTGGGTATCGCGGTCATCAACATCCACCCGCCGACCGTGCTGTTCCTGCTCTTCGTGCTCTACGGCTTGTCGGGGTACGGGGTGTATTTGTGGCGCAAATCCAAGGGGCGACACACCAGCGTGATCAGCACCTCGACCGACGAGCCGGACGAGCGCGGCCTGCACGACTGAACGACCGGGACGGGCCGTCCATCACCGTCATGGATTTCCTCTATCGGTGAGGATGCAGGTTTGTGATACATTGAGCCAATGAACTGCGCCGCTCGCCTGCTACTACTGGGACCCTTGTACGGGCCAGCGGGATAGCGCGCGCGTTTTCCAGGCACCACGGCCCGTTTGCACCCGCAGCGGGCCGTTTGTTTTGGAACTGCGGGTATTTTCAAGAGCCCTCCACGAGGCGGCACACCGGAGAGAACCATGAGCGACCAACTGATCATTTTCGACACCACCTTGCGCGACGGCGAGCAGTCGCCCGGCGCTTCCATGACCAAGGACGAGAAGCTGCGCATTGCACGCCAGCTCGAGCGCCTGAAGGTCGATGTGATCGAGGCCGGGTTTGCGGCCAGCTCCAATGGCGACTTCGATTGCGTCCAGGCCATCGCCAACACCATCAAGGACTCGACGGTGTGCTCGCTGGCCCGGGCCAACGACCGTGACATTGCCCGCGCCGCCGAGGCCCTCAAGGGTGCCAACCGCGCGCGCATCCACACCTTCATCGCCACTTCGCCTCTGCACATGGAGAAGAAGCTGCGCATGACCCCTGAAGAGGTGCTGGAGCAAGCCAGGCAGTCGGTGCGTTTTGCTCGCAACCTGTGTGGCGACATCGAGTTCAGCCCGGAAGACGGCTACCGCAGCGAAGTCGACTTTCTGTGCCGGGTGCTGGAGGCGGTGATCACCGAAGGGGCCACCACCATCAACATTCCCGATACCGTGGGCTACGCGGTGCCCGAGCTGTACGGCGAGTTCATCCGTACCTTGCGCGAGCGGGTGCCCAACTCGGACAAGGCCATCTGGTCGGTGCATTGTCACAACGACCTGGGCATGGCGGTGGCCAACTCGCTGGCCGGTGTGAAGATCGGGGGCGCGCGCCAGGTGGAGTGCACCATCAATGGCCTGGGCGAGCGCGCCGGCAACTGTTCGCTGGAAGAAATTGTCATGGCCGTGAAGACGCGCCGCGACTATTTCAACCTGGACGTGGCCATCGACACCACCCAGATCGTGCCAGCCAGCCGCATGGTGAGCCAGACCACCGGTTTTGTGGTGCAGCCCAACAAGGCGGTGGTGGGCGCCAACGCATTCGCGCACGCCTCGGGCATTCACCAGGACGGCGTGCTCAAGGCACGCGACACCTACGAGATCATGCGGGCCGAAGACGTGGGCTGGAGCGCCAACAAGATCGTGCTGGGCAAGCTCTCCGGGCGCAATGCCTTCAAGCAGCGCCTTCAGGAACTGGGCATCGAGATGGAGTCGGAAAGCGAGATCAATACCGCGTTTGCCGCCTTCAAGGAGCTGGCCGATCGCAAGAGCGAAATTTTCGACGAGGACATCCTGGCCCTGTGCAGTGACGAGAGCGTGACGGCAGAGAAGGAGCAATACGGCCTGGTCTCGCTGTCCCAGCACAGCGAGACGGGGGAGCGTCCGCACGCCGAGGTGGTGTTCACCATGGACGGCAAGGAGTACCAGGCCGCGGCCGATGGCAATGGACCCGTCGACGCCTCGCTCAAGGCCATCGAGAGCCACGTCAAGAGCGGTGCCGAGCTGGTGCTGTACTCGGTCAACGCGATCACCAGCGGATCGACCGAAAGCCAGGGGGAAGTGACGGTCCGCCTGCAGCACAGCGGCCGGGTGGTCAACGGCGTGGGCGCCGACCCGGACATTGTGGTGGCTTCCGCCAAGGCTTACCTGAGTGCGCTGAACAAGCTGCATGCCAAAGGCGAGCGGGTGGCAGCTCAAGGATAAGTCTTTTTAAATCAAAGGCTTGCGAACTTTATTCAAGTGAAGGGTGAAATAAGGCCAGTTTCTCAGGCTTTTTCCAGGTTTCATTGAGAAGTTTTTTGCAAGCATTTGATATTGCTCGTTTTTTCTTCGGGCACTATACTGTGCTCCAGTGTGATGTACGGCGCTGGAGTGGCGTAATGATTTCTGATCGTCGGATTCCCCGCAAGCAACCGAATCTGGTGCCGATCCTGGCCCTGTCCGTGGCTTTGGTTTTTCCCGTCGGGGTGGCCGAGGCGTCCGGCAGCAAGAGTTCAAGTGCCGCCAAGCGGCCGGTGGCGGCCAAGGTGCCCGAGCGCAAGGTCCAGAATCGCACGCCGCAAGCCCAGCGCAAGGCCGCTCCCGTGGCCGTCTCGAAGGCGCCAGCCAGCCGGCCTGCCCAGCAGACACAAAGACCACAGAACGTGCAGCGCGCCGTCGCCGCTCCTGTCGTATCTGTGGCCCAGCAGATGGGTTTGCGGTCGATGGGCGATCCTCTGGATCTCAACTCCAGTGTGGCGCTCGTGGTCGACCAGAACACCGGCGAGGTGCTGTTCAGCAAGAACGATTCGGCGGTGCTGCCGATCGCATCGCTGACCAAGCTGATGACCGGTCTGGTGATCGCCGAAGCCGGATTGCCGATGGACGAGGTGATCACGATCACCCGCGACGATGTCGACACCTACAAGGGCACGTCGTCCCGGCTGGCGATCGGCGCCCGCCTGACCAGGGGCGAACTGATGCACCTGTCGCTGATGTCGAGCGAGAACCGGGCCGCGCATGCCCTGGGTCGAACCTTCCCCGGGGGAATGCCCCATTTCGTGAAGCAGATGAACCTCAAGGCCCGTCAGCTGGGCATGACCGATACCCACTATGTCGAGCCGACCGGCCTGCACAGCCGCAACCGCTCCAGCGCGCGCGATCTGGTCACGCTGGTGAACGTGGCCTACGAACAGCCGATCCTGCGTGATCTGTCCACATCGCCCAGCCATGAGGTGCATGTCGGCCAGCGTACCCTGACCTTCAACAATTCCAACCGTCTGGTGCGTGCGGGTGACTGGGACATCGGTTTGCAGAAGACCGGCTTCATCCGCGAGGCCGGGCGATGCCTGGTGATGCAGGCCAATGTGGCCGGTCGCCAGCTGATCATGGTGTTTCTGGACGCCGCAGGGTCTCTGAGCCGGGCCCAGGACGCCGAGCGCGTTCGACGCTGGCTGGAGGCCCAGGGCAGCCCGACCATGAGGCTGGAGGCGCAGGGCATTCCGGGCATCCCGCCCCAGGGCTGAGGCCGCATTTCCCGGACTGTGCCTGCGCCGGGGGCGCGCCTGCCCTATCCGCGCTGCTGCGGGCAGCCCAGGGCGGAAGAAATTTCGGCCGCCGTGGCGCGCAGCCGGGGCAGCCAGCTGTCCTCCAGGCGATCGGCCGGGGCCGAGATCGACAGGCCAGCCACCAGCTTGTTCTGGTCGTCGTAGATGCCGGCCGCCATGCAACGCACGCCCAGTTCCAGTTCCTCGTTGTCTCGCGCCACGCCGGCCTGTCGGCACTGGGCCAGTTCCCGCTCCAGTGCCGGCAGCTGCGTCAGGCTGTTTCGCGTGTGTCCTGCCAACCCGGTGCGTGTGGCGTAAGCCCGAACCCGCTGCGGATCGTCGGCGGCGAGAAAGAGTTTGCCGACCGAGGTCAGGTGCAGCGGCGCTCGACCGCCAATGGCCCTGACCACCTGCATGCCCGAGCGCTCGCTGTAGGCGCGCTCGACGTAGACGATCTCGTCGCCCTGGCGCACGCTGAGGTTCACCGGCTGCTGGATCAGCTTGTGCAGTTCGCGCATCGGCTGCAAGGCCGCATCGCGGACGTTCAGGCGGGCTTTCACCAGGTTGCCGAGTTCCAGCAAGCGCATGCCCAGGCGGTAGCTGCCCGCTTCCGGACGGTCGACGAAACGACCGATGGTCAGGTCGTTGAGGATGCGGTGGGCGGTGGATGGATGCAGGCCGGTCTTTTCACTGATCTCCTTCAGGGAGACCGGTTCTTCCCGGGAAGCGAGGACTTCCAGCAGGTGAAACATGCGTTCGATGACCTGGACGGTCGGGGTGCTGGGGAGGGTATCGTTGCGTTTGGTCATGGACAGTCCGGTGTTCGTCTCGATTTTACGAGATGAAAATGCATCCGGTGTCACGGGATGGACCGGGAGGTTCAGCCGGGGTCCGGCAAAGGGGACCATGCGCCATCAAGAAAGGCCTCACAGGGCCTGAATCCGGATTTGTAGCGCATCTTGCTGCTTTCCCTGATCCAGTAACCGAGGTAGACGTGGGCCAGACCGAGTGCCCGCGCCTGCTCGATCTGCCACAGGATGCTGTAGGTGCCGTAACTGGCCTGGTCGTCCGGCTCGTAAAAGGTGTAGACCGCCGACAGCCCGTCGTTCAGCACGTCGACGATGGAGACCATTTTCAGGCGGGGGGCGCCTCCGTCGCGGGCAGGCTCGATGAATTCGACCAGGCGGGAGTTGACCCGGGTCTGAAGCAGGAACTGGGTGTACTGGTCGACACTGTCGTGGTCCATGCCGCCGCCGGCATGGCGCCTGCCCTGGTAGCGAAGGTACAACTGGTAGTGCTCGGGCACGAAGCTCAGCTTGAGGACACGAACCTGGAGATCGGCATGGCGCCTGAGGGACCGCCGTTGGCTTCGGTTCGGCTCGAAGCGTCCGGCGAGCACGCGCAGCGGAACGCAGGCCTGGCAGCCATCGCAGTAGGGCCGGTAGGTGAACATGCCGCTGCGTCGGAAGCCCAGGGCAACCAGGTCCGAATAGGCATCGCTGTTGATCAGGTGACTGGGTGTCGCGACCTGGGAACGCGCCTGCCGGTGGGCCAGGTAGCTGCACGGGTAAGGTGCTGTCGCATAGAACTGCAGGGCCTGCAGGGGCAGTTCCTTCGGGTGCGTCACGGGCTCGGTCTCGGCAGGTGGAGCAGGGCATTCCAGTATACGGGGTCGAAATGCCAGCGTGGGGCACCCAGATGGATGGCGCGCTCGAGATGGTGACAGAAGACGCGCCGGCTGATGGGCTCTGCCCCCAGCGAGCGCAGGTGCCGGGTATCCTGTTGGCAGTCGATGAACTCGATGTGATGGGCGAGGCAGAAGGCCACCAGGGCCGCCAGGGCCAGTTTGGAGGCGTCGCTCTCGCGGCTGAACATGGACTCGCCGAACACGGCCTTGCCCAGGTTGACGCAGTACAGGCCACCGGCCAGTTCGCCGTCGATCCAGGCTTCCACGCTGTGGGCAGCACCGGCGCGGTGCAATCGCAGGTAGGCCTGCACCATGGACGGCAGGATCCAGGTGCCATCCTGTCCGTCGCGCGGGCTTTCGGCGCAGGCACGGATCACGCGTTCGAAGTCGTGATCCATCCGGATCACCAGGCGTTGCTCCAGCAGCAGGCGCCGGAGGGTCTTGCGCAACGAGCGGTGCAGGCGAAACGCGGCCGGCAGCAACACGGTGCGCGGATCGGTGCTCCACCAGAGCACCGGTTGGCCGGCACTGAACCAGGGGAAAATGCCTCGGCTGTATGCCGACAGCAGGGTCGGCACGTCCAGGACACCGCCAGCGGCCAGCAGTCCGGGGGCCGGATCGTGTTCACCCCAGGCAGTGCTCACCGGTGGAAAAGGGTCACCGGGCTCCAGCCAGGGCAAGGCTTGGGACGCGCGAGACGATGCCATGGGCAGATTGTGCCTTGGTGCTCAGAGGGACGTTGGACAGGGGCTGATCAGCCGGGCAGGGTTTTGCGGTGGCGCGACCACACCAGCCAGACCAGGGTGGCCAGGCCAGCGCCCAGGGCGTCGGCCAGCCAGTCCAGCACGTCGCCCTGGCGCCAGGGGGTCAGGGTCTGGGCGAGCTCGATCGCCACACCCCACAGCAATACCCCTGAAAGCACCCGAAACCCTGCCTGCGGATAAGCGGCGTGGCCGCAGAGGCCCAGCCAGAAAAAGCCGATGGCATGCTGGGCCTTGTCCCACACCTGGACCGTCTGGGGTGGCAGTTGTTCGGTCGGCAGCAGGGACAGGACGAGAATCCCGGCCAGGCTGATCCAGAAGACGGTCTTGGGCATCGGGGGGCGGCGGGTCTGAAAACGACAACGGCCTTCGAGAGAAGGCCGTTGCGTGAAATGTCTGGCTCCCCGACCTGGACTCGAACCAGGGACCTGCGGATTACCAGTCAGTATAAACCAGATTTTCTGGGACGCCATGGGACGTCCTGGGACGAAATAAAAACCTTCTAAATCAATGGGTCACAAGAATTTTTTGTTTCATGCGGTCCCGCTCGGTAGCATCTGATCTCAGGATTTTTCGGACACCAGTCGGACACGGAACACGCAAATGCCGCTCCTCACGGTCAGAGCGATTGAAACCCACAAAGCCAAAGCGAAGCCCTACAAGCTCACGCTCGACCGGGGCTTGCAGTTGCGCATCGCGCCAGATGGCGTTCGCACCTTGCTGGTCCGCTACTCCGTCAAGGGGTCTGACGTAGAGCGCCAATATCGATTGCCACAGGAGTATGGGGAAGGTCCGGGCCAAATAAAGCTGGCCACGGCCTGTGCAGAGGCCGCTCGCATCCGGGCGCTTGCGCGGGACGGGGTGGACTGGCCAGCCCAAGAGGAGGCACGGTTGCGGGCCGAAGCAGCTGAGCGAGAACAAATGGACCGGCAGGAGGGCATGACAGTCGCCAAGGCACTCCGCGAGTACGTCGACAAGAAGCGGCGGGCAAAGGACGGTCTGCCATTGAAGGCCCGCACAAAGGCTGACTACCTGGCCATGGTCGAACCCGGGGAAACAACCAAGACGGGGAAGAAACTGGCAGACGGGTTGCTGTTTCAGCTCGCCGACAAGCTGTTGTTGAAGCTCACTTCCGATGACATTCGGAACCAGTATTCGTCGCTCCTCAAGCGTTCAAAACGGCAAGCCGACTATGCGATGCAGGTGCTGCGTGCAGTGCTGCGATGGCATGGGGTCGTGGTGCCAGGCAATCCGCTAGGGCGTGATACAGCGGGGCGCGATCGGATCGTGCTCGCGCCTGCGAAAGGCAACCCAGCTCCAATCCCCCCAGAACGCCTCGGTGCCTGGTGGCGGGCAAGCGGCAAAGCCCCCTCACAAGTTGCGGCCGACTACTACCGTTTCCAGTTGCTGGCCGGGTGTCGCGGAGGTGAGATTCATGGCGACAAGCGATACAACTACCCGCCAATCAGGGTGGGCGACGTGGACTGTGAAGCTGGAAAGGTCGTGTTGCGGGATACAAAGTGAACCGCCCCGGGTTTTGAGGAGGCTCTTTTCTCTGAGAGGATTGAGCCATGAG
>CALMYH010000082.1 GCA_937873395.1 uncultured Burkholderiales bacterium | reverse complement strand
CTTGCGCACCACCGTGTGATAGGGCGGGTCGTTGAACACCAGGCTGGTGGTGTGGTGCTCGTACAGCGGTGAATCGACGCCGTACTTGGGGGCGAATTCGACGTGCTTGTCGGAGCTGAACACGGCGGCGTCGCGGTACACCGCCATCAGGTCGGCGTGGCGCGTGAGGAACAGGCTGCCGTCGGGCATGCGGCGCACCGGCTCGGTTTCCCGCAGGGCTGCATACACCGGGTAGGGGTTGGCCAGGAAGTCGGCCGGCAGCGCACGCAGGTCGAAGGTCGCCGCGATGTCTCGCGCGCGCTCAGGCGTCATCCGGGGCGTGATCTGATCGGGCGTGACCATAGGTTCAGGAACGCAGGAAGTCGCGGATGGCGAACAGGGTGTCGTCTGGCGTTTCGGTCATCTGGTGGTGGCCCACCGGCAAATTCACGACCTTGACCTTCTGGTCCGCTGCCTGTGCGGCCCTGATCAGCCCCTGCGCCGCTTTGGGGTGGGTCATCTGATCCTGGCCACCGAGCAGGAACAGCACCGGGCAGGTGAGGGCGGCCATGGCCGCTTCGCCGCCCTGGTAGCTGTCGCAGGCCACGAAGCCGCGATGGAACACATTGACCTTGGGGTTGCTTCGCAGCACGCGCCGGCCCAGCGCCATGCCGGCGCCAAAGACCCAGGTGCCCGGCCCCAGCGCCGAGGGCGGGGCGCAGAGGGTCGAGCGCGAGAAGACATTGACCATGGTCAGTGCCTTTTCGGGCTGGTTCAGCGAGGCCTCGATCAGCGCGGGTGAGACCTTCATCGGGAAGGCGGTGCCGACCAGCACGGCGTGCGTGACGCGGTCTTTCAGCCGCGCAGCCGCTTCCATGGCGATCAGCGAGCCCCAGCTGTGGCCGACCAGCGCGGCCTTCTGCACGCCCGCCGCATCCAGCAAGGCGCCAATGAAATCAGCCGCTTCTTCAACACTGGAGGGCGCTTCGCCCTCGCTGCGGCAATGGCCGGGCAGGTCCACCGCGAGCACGTTGAAGCCGTGGTGGGCGAGGTAGCGGGTCTGCAGGATCCAGACGCTGTGGTCGTTGAGCACCCCGTGGATGAAGACGACGGTGGGCTTGGCGGGGTCGAAAGGCTTGCCGCCGGTGTAGCAGTAGGTTTGTGCGCCGTTGACTTGCAGGTACATGATCAGACCTCCCGCCGGGCCGCCCCAAGGGAGGCCAGCGCCCCCTCGGGGGGCAGTGAATACACGAAGTGATGAACGTGGGGGCTCATGGCTTTCCCGCTTTCTCTGCGGCCTTGAGCGCCCGTTTCAAGTCGTCGATCAGATCGTCCGCATCCTCCAGCCCGATCGACAGGCGGATGGTGCCGGGACCGATGCCGGCGCCCGCCAGCGCTTCGTCGCTCATGCGGAAATGCGTGGTGCTGGCCGGGTGGATCACCAGCGAGCGGCAGTCGCCCACGTTGGCCAGGTGGCTGAAGATCTTCAGCGCCTCGATGAAGGCCTTGCCCTGTTCACGCGAACCCTTGATGTCGAAGCTGAACACCGAGCCTGCGCCCCTGGCGCCGTGTTTGAGCAGCCGGTTGGCCAGTGCGTGGCTGGCGTGTGATTCGAGCAGCGGGTGGCCGACACGGCCCACCAGCGGGTGGCTGGCAAGGAACTGCACCACTTTTTCGGTGTTGGACATGTGGCGGTCCATGCGCAGCGACAGGGTCTCCAGGCCCTGCAGGATCAGCCAGGCGCTGTGCGGACTGAGGCAGGCGCCGAAATCGCGCAGGCCCTCGCGGCGGGCCCGCAGCAGGAAGGCGCCCACGGTGCTTTCCTCGCTGAAGGTCATGCCGTGGAAGCCGTCGTAGGGCGCGGTCAGTTCCGGGTACTTGCCGGACGCATCCCAGTCGAAGCTGCCCGCGTCCACCACCACGCCACCGATGACGGTGCCGTGACCACTGAGGAACTTGGTGGCCGAGTGGTAGACCAGGTCGGCCCCCAGTTCGAATGGCCTGACCAGGTAAGGTGTGGTCAGGGTGCTGTCGACCAGCAACGGCACCCTGGCCTCGTGCGCGATCTGTGCCACGGTCGGGATGTCCAGCACGTCCAGCCCGGGGTTGCCCACGGTCTCGCCGAAGAACAGCTTGGTGTTCGGCCGCACGGCGGCTTTCCAGCCATCGATGTCGCCGGGTTTGACGAAGGTGGTTTCGATGCCGAAACGGCGCAGGGTGTAGTGCAACAGGTTCTGGCTGCCGCCGTACAGCGCCGTGCTGGCGACGATGTGTGAGCCCGCGCCCATTAGCGTGGCAATGCTCAGGTGCAGCGCGGCCTGCCCGCTGGCGACCGCGATGGCGCCGATGCCGCCTTCGAGCGCCGCCATGCGCTGCTCGAACACCGCATTGGTCGGGTTGCTGATGCGGCTGTAGACGTGGCCGGCCCGCTCCAGGTTGAACAGGGCGGCGGCGTGGTCGCTCGATTCGAAGACGAACGAGGTGGTCAGGTGGATGGGCACCGCGCGGGCACCGGTGCTGGGGTCCGGCGCGGCGCCGGCGTGCAGCGCCAGCGTGTCGAAGCCGGGGTCGGAATAGCCGGGCATGAAGGGTCTCCTGTGGGCTGTCGGGGCCGGTGCGGGTCGGGGCTTACCCCGATTTCGCCCGCCTGCGTGGCCGAACGCGCCGATTGTGGGCTATATTTGGTCACAACCCGGCCAAGCCGGCGACAGCATGCATCCCAAGGAGAAGAGCCATGAAGGTCAGCGACATCCTGCGCGTCAAGGGCAACGCCTTGTACACGATCACCCCCGAGGACAGCCTGGCCGATGCGGCCCAGCTCATGGCCGACAAGGACATCGGTTCGCTGGTGGTGATGTCCAACGGTCTGGTGGTGGGCATGCTGACGTTCCGGGAGGTGATCCACACCCTGGTCAAGAACGGCGGCTCCTTCGGTACCACCACCGTCTACCGCGCCATGGACCCGGGCCCGCTGACCTGCACCATGGCCACCGACATGGACGAGGTGCGACGCATGATGCTGGACCGCCATGCGCGTTACATGCCTGTCATCGAGAACCGCATGCTCATGGGCGTGGTCAGCTTCTACGATGTGGCCAAGGCCGTGGTCGATGCCCAGAACTTCGAGAACAAGATGCTCAAGGCCTACATCCGCGACTGGCCGGAAGAAGAAGAGCCGCAGGCCGACGACAGCGAACAGAAACAGCGCTGAGGACGCGCACCGGCCTGTTGGCCGGGCTCACATGGCCGCGTGGATGTGCTCCCGCACCCGCGGGTAGATCTGCAGGTTCCACTTGCGCCCGCTGAACACACCGTAGTGGCCGACGCCGGTCTGGATGTGGTGTGTCTTGAGATAGGGTCGCACGCTGCTGCACAGGTCCTGCGCCGCCACGGTCTGCCCCACCGAGCAGATGTCATCCCGTTCCCCTTCGACCGTCATCAGCGCGGTCCGGCGGATGGCCGCCGGATTCACCGTTCGCCCTTGGTACTGCAGCGTCCCCACCGCCAGGTCGTAGGTCTGGAACACCTTCTCCACCGTCTCCAGGTAGAACTCGGCCGGCAGGTCGTTGACCGCCAGGTATTCGTCGTAGAAGGTCTGGATGGTGCGCGCCTCATCGGTGCGCCCTTCCACCAGGTGCTCGTACAGGTGCCTGAAGGACTGCTGGTGGCGCTCCAGGTTCATGCTCATGAAGGCCGAGAGCTGCACGAAGCCCGGGTAGACGCGCCGCATGTGGCCGCGGTGGGGCAGGGGCACATGGCTGATCAGGTTCTTCTCGAACCATTCGATGGGTTGGCTGGTGGCCAGCCGGTTCACTTCGGTCGGGTTGACCCGGCAGTCCACCGGCCCGGCCATCAGGGTCAGGCTGCGGGGCGTGGACGGGTTGTCGTCCTCGGCCATCACGGCCGTGGCGGCCAGGGCCGCCACGCAGGGTTGGCACACCGCAACCACGTGCGCGCCTTCGCCCACCGCTTCGGTGAAGCGGATCATGTAGTCGATGTAGTCGTCCAGCCCGAAGGCGCCGTGGCGCAGGGCGACGTCGCGGGCGTTGTGCCAGTCGGTGATGTAGACCTCGTGGTCTTGCAGCAGGGTGCGGACGGTTTCGCGCAGCAGCGTGGCGAAGTGACCTGACAAGGGGGCTGCCAGGAGCACCTTGGGCTGTTCGGGCAGCCCGTCGGCGAGCTTGCGAAAGCGCAGCAAGGATCCGAAGGGCAGTTTCGACACCGTGTCTTCGACCACGGGCACACGGTCTTCGCCAATCTGCACCGAGTCGATGCCGTAGGCTGGGCGCGTGTGCGTCAGACGCAGGCGGGAAATGACGTCGCAGGCGGCCGAAACCTGGCGCAGCAGGCTGCGCTCGGTGCGTTCGAACCACAGCGTGGCGCTCAGGTGCTGCGCCACCAGGCGCAGAGGTGACGCCATATCGGTCTGAAGCTGGTAGGCCTGGTACAGCATGTCGGTGCTCGCCTTTCTTGGGGTCTGTGGTCTGCAGGCAATTCCCGGGCCAGGGGTGTGCACCATCCGGGTGCAAACAGCCGTCATCGGCATGGCACAGGGCTTGCTGGTTCGGGCTGCACAGAGGAGCATCACATGGCCAAAGCGGTACTCACCATCAGCAGCAAGAACTACGGAGCGTGGGCACTGCGTGGCTGGCTGATGTGCAAGCTGGCCAAGCTGGATTTCACCGAGCATGTGATTCCGGCCGACGACCCGGCGATGAAGGCCGAGATGCTGTTGCTTTCGGCGTCGATGCGTGTGCCTTCGCTGGACCACGATGGCATCCACGTCTGGGACACGCTGGCCATTGGCGAATACCTCAACGAGATCAAGCCCAGGGCGGGATTGCTGCCAGGCGACCGCAAGGCGCGCGCGCACTGCCGGGCCATCTGCGGCGAGATGCACTCGGGCTTTTCGGCCCTGCGTGGTTCGCTGCCCATGAACATCAAGGGCTACTTCCCCGGTTTCAAGGTCTGGTCGCGTGCGCAGACAGACATCGATCGCATCGAGGCGATCTGGAACGAATGTCTTCAGACCTATGGCGGCCCCTATCTGTTCGGCCCCAGGCCTTGTCTGGCCGATGCCATGTTTGCACCGGAGGTCACCCGGTTTGTCAGCTACGACGTGGCGCTGGACCTGCCCTGTGTGGCGTATTGCGAAACCATCATGGCCTTGCCGGCCATGCGGGAGTGGGTGGCGGCAGCCGAGGCCGAGCCCGACGAGATCGACGAACTTGACGCAGAATTTTGACCCACCCCTGCCGCGCTTCGCGCGACCCCCTCAAAGGGGGCAATGCAAGTGGCCCGGCAAAGCCGGTTCCACCGCATCCTGGGTTCAGACACTTCGCGTCGGATAACCCAGTGCCATCCCTTTACGGCTCGGTCCAGGGTGTGGGCTTCGGAATCTCGCAGACCGGTTCCACCGGCAGCGACTGAAAATCGGCCGGTGAAACGATCTCCAGGTATTCCATGTCGGGTGAGTAGTCGAACAGGTAGTGACGGATGCCCGGGCGTTGGTGAACCACGTCGCCGGCTTCCACCAGGGTCACCTGGTCCTCGTACATGAATTTGGCCCAACCCTTCATCATGACCACGATCTGGAAATCGGCCACGTGGATGTGCCAGCCGGTGCCGCCGTCGGGTGGCAGGTTGGCCTTGACCAGGTGCGCCACGACCTTGCCATGGGTGGCTGCCGCGATGCCCAGGTCCCGGTAGAGGAAAAAGTCGCGCAGTCCACCGCGCACGAACTCGGTGTCTCCGGGCTTGACATGGGAGAAAAGGGTGCTTGTCCTGTCCAGCATGGTGCGCTCCTTGGGGCTTGACGCAGCCAGATGGCTGCGCCGGTGCTCCATGCATGAAGCGTTCCAATGGATGTGCAAGGAGGCGACGAGCACCGCCCCCGGACGGCCGCGTTGCCCCTGAATCAGGGCGTTGACCACCTCGCCAGCAGTGCATCACGCCGCCCCGGAGCGATGTTGGCCCTGTTCAGGTCCCCCTCGCAATGGGCCACCACCCGCGGGTCCATGACCCGGTACCACAGGGGTGGGCAATAGGCGAGCAGGATCATGCCGGCGTAGCCGGTGGGCAGCTGCGGGCTTTCGTCGAAATGGCGCAGGGCCTGGTAGCGGCGCGCCGGATGCGCGTGGTGGTCGCTGTGGCGCTGCAGGTGGTACAGAAACAGGTTGGACGCCCGGTGGTTGGAGTTCCACGAGTGGCGGGGAGTGCAGGGCTCGACCTTGCCACAGGTGTCGCGGCGGCGCAGCAGGCCGTAATGCTCGATGTAGTTGACGACCTCGAGCAGGGAAATGCCGTAGAGGGCCTGCAGCAGCAGGAAAGGCAGCACTTTCCAACCCAGCAGGGCCGTCAGCGCGCCGAACAACAGCACCGTCATGGCCCAGGCCTGCAGGTTATGGTTCTTCGGGTGCAGCACAGGCAGGCCACGCCCGCGCATCCGTGCCGCTTCAAGCGACCAGGCCGATCGGAGCCCCCCGATGAGCGTGCGCGGCAGAAAGCGCCACAGGCTCTCGCCCATGCGGGCGCTGGCCGGATCCTCCGGGGTGGCCACCCTCAGGTGGTGCCCCCGGTTGTGCTCGACAAAAAAATGGCCGTAGGCCACAGGTGCCAGCGCGATCCGGGCCAGCCAGCGTTCCCAGGCGGGCGCCTTGTGGCCCAGCTCATGCGCGGTGTTGATGCCCACCCCGTTGATGCTGCCCACCGCCAGCACCAGACCCAGCCAGGCCAGCGGCTCCAGTGGTTGGCTCGCCGCGATCCAGGCCCCCAGCAGGGTGACCGTGTATTGCAGCGGCACGTAGGCGGCCACCACGAACCGGTACCACAGGTCGGCCTGCAGGGGGGCCACCGCCTCCGGGGGCGGGTTGGCGGTGTCCTCGCCCAGCACGGCATCCAGCAGGGGAATGGCGCCATAGATCAGGAACAACGGCAGCCACAGCAGAACCGACGGGCTGTGGTGCGCAACGGCCAGCAGGCACAGCAGCGTGAGGGCCGGCAAGGCAGGGGACAGCAGCCACCACAGGCGCTTGGGGTCGCGCCAGGGCTCGGTAGGGGCCGCGGACAGGATCTGCATCATTTCATCATGGCCGATGCGGCGCAGAAGGTCAACGCTTGGGCGACCATGTGCCGTTGAGCCGGCGGCCCGGCTGAGACACACGCCAACAGGCCACAGGCAGACGATAATCGCCCCCATGAGCGGCAACACCTTCGGCACCCTGTTCTGCGTCACCAACTTCGGTGAGTCCCACGGCCCGGCCATCGGCTGCGTCATCGACGGCTGCCCTCCAGGCATGGCGCTGTCGGAAGCCGACATCCAGCACGACCTGGACCGCCGGCGCCCCGGTACCAGCCAGTTTGTGACCCAGCGCAACGAGCCCGACTCGGTGGAGATCCTGTCCGGTGTCTATGAGGGTCGAACCACCGGCACACCGATTGCGCTGCTGATCCGGAACACCGACCAGCGCAGCAAGGACTACGGCAACATCCTGCAATCCTTCCGCCCGGGCCACGCCGACTACACCTACTGGCAAAAGTACGGCATCCGCGACCCACGGGGAGGAGGCCGCAGTTCGGCACGCCTGACGGCCCCCACGGTGGCGGCCGGTGCGGTGGCCAGGAAGTGGCTCAAGGAAAAGTTCGGCACCACTTTCCACGCCTGCATGACCCAGGTTGGGGAAGTGCCCATCGGCTTCGAGAGCTGGGAGCATGTGCCTGACAACCCCTTCTTTGCCCCGGTGGCCGACGTGTCGGCGCTGGAGGATTACATGAGTGCGCTGCGCAAGAGCGGCGACTCCTGCGGCGCGCGTCTGCGCGTGGTGGCCAGGAACATGCCGGTCGGCCTGGGCCAACCGCTGTACGACAAGCTGGACGCCGACATTGCCTACGCGATGATGGGCCTGAACGCGGTCAAGGGTGTGGAGATCGGCGCCGGTTTCGCGTCGGTGGCCGACAAGGGCTCCACCCATGGCGATTCCCTGACGCCCGGCGGCTTCGTCGGCAACAAGGCCGGGGGCGTACTCGGGGGCATCAGCACCGGCCAGGACCTGGACGTCTCGGTGGCCATCAAGCCCACCAGCTCCATCCTGGTGCCGCGCGATTCCATCGACGTGGCGGGCGAGCCGACCGCGCTCATCACCAAGGGCCGTCACGACCCCTGCGTGGGCATCCGCGCCGCGCCCATTCTGGAGGCGCTGCTGGCCCTGGTGGTGATGGACCACGCGCTGCGCCACCGTGCGCAGTGCGGGGATGTGCAGGTGAGCACACCGGACATTGCGGCCGCCGGTCGTGCCTGAGCACAAAAGGAAGCTGCTGCCGTTTGCAGCCCTGTCGGCGAGCTATTTCGCGCACATCGGTTTTTTCAACCCCTACCTGCCGCTCTGGCTGAAGGACCTGGGCTTCGGCCTGCTGGCCATCAGCCTCCTGACCTCGGTGCAGTCGGCCACGCGGCTGTTCGCACCCTACGCCTGGGGCTGGGTCAGCGACCACACCGGCGAGCGGGTCCGTCTTTTGCGCTATGGCGCCACGGCCGCGCTCGCCTTGTCCCTGGCCCTGTGGTGGCCGCTGGGCGGCTTGAGCCTGTTCCTGGTGCTGCTGCTGATGTTCAGCCACACCAGTGCCATGATGCCCATGAGCGAGGCCGCCATGGCCCATCTGGTGAGTCAGGGCGGCGCCTTCGATGTGCGCCGCTACGGCCGGGTGCGCCTGTGGGGTTCGGTCGGCTTCCTGGTGACGGTGCTGGCGGCCGGGGTCTGGTTCGAGCGCCATGGCATCGGCAGCTTCCCGGTCTGGACCTCGCTGTCGCTGCTGGCAGTGGCACTCAGTGTCTGGTGGATGCCCGACCTGCGCGAGGCACCGCACACCGAGAAGCAAGGTCCCAGCGTGTGGCCGGTGCTGCGCCTGCCGGCGGTGCGCTGGTTCTTCCTGGCGGTGTTCTTCCATGTGCTCTCGCACATCTTCATTTACATCTTCTTCTCGCTCTACCTGGACAGTTTGGGTTACAGCAAGGCAGTCATCGGACTGCTGTGGGCGGTGTCGGTGGTGATCGAGATCGGCTGGTTCTTCACCCAGGCACGCTGGCTGCCGCGGCTGCCGCTGACCGGCTGGCTGGTGCTGGTCTCGGCCGTCATGGCCTTGCGCATGGGCCTGACCGCGGGCGCTGCGCAGTGGCTGTGGGTGTTGCTGCTGGTGCAGGGCCTGCATGCACTGACCTTTGCGGCCCACCACACCGCCTGCATTGCGCTGCTGTCGCACCACTTCCCGGGCCGGCTGCGCGGACGCGGGCAGGCGCTCTACAGCGTACTCGGTTACGGGCTGCCTGGCGTCTTGGGTGGTCTGGGGGGCGGGCTGCTGTCGCAAGCCTTCGGGCTGCACACCGTGTTCTGGGTATCGACCGTTTGTGCGCTGCTGGCGGCCGCTTGCGCGTGGCGGCTCAAGGTGCTGGAGCACCGCCACTGATGGCCGCCCCGCCCAGGCAAGGGGTGCGGCCGGTGCCGGGCTCCGGCTGGTAGCATCGTGCGATCCGGTGAACCATAACAACCCAGCCAATGACACCGCAAGCATTCATTGCCAAATGGGGGCCAGGGGGGCCTGCCTTTTCACTCAACGAAGAACAGGGCGCGCAGAGCCATTTCATCGATCTGTGCGACCTGCTGGGTGTGCCGCGCCCGGGCACCGAGGCTGGCTACCTGTTCGAGCAGGGCGGGCGCATCGCGGGGCAGTCGGGTGGCTACGCCGATGTCTACAAGCGCGGTGCCTTTGCCTGGGAGAACAAGGCGCCCGGCAAGAACCTCGACGCTGCCCTGCGCCAGCTGCTGGGCTACACCCTGGCGCTGGACAACCCGCCGCTGCTGGTGGTGTGTGACCGGCTGAACATCCGCATCCACACCCAGTTCAACGGCCACCCCAGCGAGCGCCACGACATTGCCCTGGCCGAGCTGGAGCAGCACGACCGGCGCGAGCTGCTCAGGCGTGTCTGGACCGCGCCCGAGAGCTTTCGCCCGCGCACCACCAACCGGGACATCACCGAAGCGGCGGCGCGCAGTTTTGCCACCCTGGCCGAGCGGCTGCGCCAGCGCGGCCACCACCCGGATACGGTGGCACATTTCCTGACGCAGTGCCTGTTCTGCTGTTTTGCCGAGGACGTGGGCCTGCTGCCCGGCAAGCTGTTCGACCGGCTGATCCATGCCAAGAGCATGGCGGCCGAGCGGCTGGGGCAGAACCTGGGCAAGCTGTTCGAGGCGATGAGGGACGGCGGCCTGTTCGGCGTGGACGACGTGCCCTGGTTCAACGGTGGCCTGTTCCAGACCATCGAGGTGCCGCTGCTGCAGGACATGGACGTGGCCGAGCTGCGCAATGCGGCCGCCAAGGACTGGAGCGCCATCGACGTGTCGATTTTCGGCACGCTGTTCGAGCGCGGGCTGGACCCGGCCAAGCGCAGCCAGCTCGGCGCCCACTACACCGACCCGGCCACCATCGAGCGCATCATCGACCCCGTCGTTCGGCGGCCGCTGCTGCGCGAGTGGGCGGCCGTGAAGGCCAAGCTGGCCGAGCGGCTGCACAAGAGCAAGCGGCGCGACGACAAGGCCTGGCGCGAGGCGCTGGCGCTGCACGTGGGTTTTCTGCAGCGGCTGGCGGCGTTTCGGGTGCTGGACCCGGCCTGCGGCAGCGGCAACTTCCTCTACCTGGCCTTGAAGTGCCTGAAGGACGTGGAGCACCTGGTCAACACCGAGGCCGAGGCGCTGGGGCTGGACCGGCAGGTGGAGTTGTCCACCGGGCCGGCCAATGTGCTGGGCATCGAGCTGAACGAGTACGCGGCCGAGCTGGCGCGGGTGACGGTGTGGATTGGCGAGCTGCAATGGCGGCTGGACCACGGCTACCCCTTCAAGACCAACCCGGTGCTGGAGCCGCTGGACCACATTGAGAACCGGGATGCTTTGCTGGTTTGGGCAGACGGTGTCGGTGACGCTGCGGGCGGGCCGGGCGCCGACGGCTCACGGGTCCCTGAGGACCCGGACATCGCCGCCAGCACCCGGCCCGCCCGCCGCGCCACCGAAGCGCCATGGCCGCGTGCGGACGCGGTGGTGGGCAACCCGCCGTTTCTGGGTGATCGGAAGATGATTCGCGAACTCGGTGAGGCCTACACCGAGACCCTGCGCCAGACCTATGAGGGGCGTGTGCCGGGCGGCGCCGACCTGGTGTGCTACTGGTTCGAGAAGGCCCGCGCGCAGATCGCCGCCGGCCAGTTGAACGCCGCGGGTCTGGTGGCCACCAACTCCATTCGGGGCGGCGCCAACCGCAAGGTGCTGGATGCGATTGCGGGAAGCACGCGCATTCTTGAGGCGTGGAGTGATGAGCCTTGGGTGAATGAAGGCGCTGCTGTTCGCGTCTCGTTGGTGACGTTCGGTCAATCCGATCAGCAGGCCGTACTGAATGGTGCTGAAGTCCCCGGCATCGCCGCCGACCTTTCGGCCAAAGGCGCAGCAGCAAGCAACGACCTTACTCATGCGCAGAAACTGCCGGAAAATGCAGATGCATCGTTCATCGGGACGCAGAAGAACGGGCCGTTCGATATTGAAGGTGACGTAGCCCGTGCTTGGCTAAGGCTCCCCAATCCCAACGGAAAGTCCAACGCTTTGGTTGTCCGGCCGTGGGCCAATGGATTGGATGTGACTCGACGTCCTCAAGATCGCTGGGTCGTGGACTTCGGTTGCGACATGCGACTTGAAGCTGCCAGCCTCTATGAAACCCCGTTCGCCCATGTTTTTGAGCATGTCAAGCCAACCCGGGAAAGTGTCAGACGAGACTGGCACCGCACACACTGGTGGCTGTTTGGTGATGCGCGACCGGGTTTGCGTCAAAAGTTGGCCCCGCTGTCCAGATTTGTTGTGACCCCAATGGTGGCGAAGCACCGTGTCTTGGCATGGATGCCTGCGGTTCAAATTCCTGAAAACCTTTGTGTCGCCGTCGCCCGCGCCGACGACACCACCTTCGGCATCCTGCACTCGCGCTTCCACGAACTCTGGTCCTTGCGCAAGGGCACCTTCCTCGGTGTCGGCAACGACCCGCGCTACACCCCCACCACCTGCTTCGAGACCTTTCCCTTCCCCGCGGGCCTGACGCCGGTCGACACCGCGCACCAGCAAACAGAGCCGGTGCCGGGTTCGGCGCACGGTGCCTGCATTCCGGCCGGTCTGCCAGACGAGCCGGCCACAGAGGCGGGGCGGGCGGGGGGGGCGCGGGGGGGGGCGGCGGGCCCCCCCCCGCCGGGGGGGGCCCCCCCCCCCCCCCCCCCCCCCCCCCCC
>CALMYH010000081.1 GCA_937873395.1 uncultured Burkholderiales bacterium | reverse complement strand
CCAGAGCTACCTCAACATGCCGGCCATCATCTCGGCCGCCGAGGTCACCGATGCCGAGGCCATCCATCCGGGTTACGGCTTCCTGTCCGAGAACGCCGATTTCGCCGAGCGCGTCGAACAAAGCGGTTTCACCTTCATCGGACCGACCCCCGAGTCGATCCGCCTGATGGGCGACAAGGTGTCGGCCAAGCAGGCCATGATCCGGGCCGGCGTGCCCTGCGTGCCCGGTTCGGACGGTGCGCTGCCGGACGATCCGGCCCAGATCAAGCGCATCGCCAAGGGTGTCGGGTACCCGGTCATCATCAAGGCCGCCGGTGGCGGCGGCGGGCGGGGCATGCGGGTGGTGCACACCGAGGCGGCCCTGATCCATGCGGTGCAGACCACCAAGGCCGAAGCCGGCGCGGCTTTCGGCAACCCGGAGGTCTACATGGAGAAGTTTCTCCAGAACCCCCGCCACATCGAAATCCAGGTGCTCGCCGACACGCACCGCAACGCGGTCTACCTGGGAGAGCGCGACTGCTCCATGCAGCGGCGGCACCAGAAGGTGATCGAGGAGGCGCCGGCGCCCGGCATTCCGCGTCGCCTGATCGAGAAAATCGGGGATCGCTGTGCCGCGGCCTGCAAGAAGATCGGCTACCGGGGAGCGGGCACCTTCGAATTCCTGTACGAAAACGGCGAGTTCTACTTCATCGAGATGAACACCCGGGTCCAGGTGGAGCACCCGGTCACCGAGCTGATCACCGGGATCGACATCGTGCGCACCCAGATCGCGGTGGCCGCCGGCGAAAAGCTGCCCTTCACCCAGCGCCAGATCCAGTTGCGCGGCCATGCCATCGAATGCCGCGTGAACGCGGAGGACCCCTACAAGTTCACGCCCTCGCCCGGGCGCATCACCACCTGGCACGCGCCTGGCGGGCCGGGTGTGCGGGTGGACTCGCACGTGTACACCAACTACACCGTGCCGCCGAACTACGACTCGATGATCGGCAAGGTCATCGTGCACGGCGATACCCGTGAGCAGGCCCTGGCGCGCATGCGCACCGCCCTGGCCGAAACGGTGGTCGAAGGCATCAAGACCAACATCCCCTTGCATCGGGAGCTGATGGTGGACGCCAGTTTCATGGCCGGTGGCACCAACATCCATTATCTGGAGGAGTGGCTGGCGAACCACGTTCGCTGAGTCCCCGCCATCACGTCTGGCCCCATGGCACTGCACGAACTGGTGATGCTCGCGCCCGAGCCGGCGATCGAAGCCCTGGGTGAGGCGCTGGATGCGCTGGACGCCTTGAGTGTCTCGGTGGAGGATGCCGATGCCATGACGCCGGCCGAATCCGCGCTGTTCGGCGAGCCGGGCATGCCGCCGCCCCGCGAGGGTTGGCAACGGTCCCGGGTGGTCGCCCTGTTCCCGGAGGAGTCGGCCGCGCGCGAGGCGGCCCGGCTGCTGGCCTTGCAGGACTTTTTCGAAGGCTGTCAGGTGCTGGGTGTCCAGACGGTGGCGGAGCAGGACTGGGTGCGCCTGACGCAGTCCCAGTTCGAGCCGGTCGAGATCACCCCGAGCTTCTGGATCGTGCCGTCATGGCACGAGCCGCCGGCCCAGGCGCGCGAAATCATCCGGCTCGATCCGGGGCTGGCCTTCGGCACCGGCACCCATCCGACCACCCACATGTGCCTGCGCTGGATCGCCACCCACCGGCCGACCGGTGCGCGCGTGCTCGACTACGGCTGCGGTTCGGGCATTCTGGCCATCGGCGCCGGGCGTTTCGGTGCCCGGGACATCGTCGCGGTCGACATCGACCCGGCGGCGGTGGAAGCCACCCGTGTCAACGCGAGCACCAATGGTGTCTCGCTCCAGGCCGGGCTGCCCGATCAGGCGCAGGGGGTCTTCGATGTGGTGCTGGCCAACATCCTGGCCACGCCGCTGAAGGTTCTGGCGCCGCTGCTGTGTCAGCACGTCGGGCCATCGGGTCATCTGGTGCTGGCCGGCATTCTGTCCCGGCAGGTCGATGAGCTGCGTGAAGCCTACGCGCCCTGGCTGGCCCTTCAGGTGCACGACGAACAGGACGGCTGGGTGCTGATGACGTCCCGGCGGCCGGACTGAGCCGGCTCGCCCGCCCCGGGTGCCGCACCGTCACGGAACGCCCGTCCGGGTGGGGCAGGCGGCTGCTGCAATAATTCGCGCATGAGTTACACCACCCGCTGTCCGGCTTGCGGCACGACCTTCAGGATCGTGGCCGACCAGCTCAAGATCTCGGACGGCTGGGTGCGCTGTGGCCACTGCAGCGACGTGTTCGACGCCACGCTTTACCTGGAAGAATGGGCCGACGGTCCAGGCCGTGTCGGGCAGGCGGTCTCTGCGGCTTCGTCCCCAGGCGATGCACCGACAGAACCGGAGCCGGTACGAGCTTCTCGGCTTGCCGGGGAAGATGCTGGCCGCGATGCCACCGAGCCGGCGGGCATGCCGGACCGGATCTCCGATGCGCTGACGCGTGCCCTTTCCGACCCGGTGCCCACCGACCCGGTGTCGCTGCCGGCGCAGGGGCCGGTTGAACCGGCCTCCGCCGACGACAGGTCCGGATCGGCAGACTCGCCGGGCGAATCAGCGCGTGGCTTCGGCGACGACTTCCACGCGGAACTCCTCCAGTTCGCGACCATGAGCGGGTCTTCCACCACGTCGCAGACCGAACCGGCTGAAGTGCCTGCCGCTCGGTCGCCCGAATCCCGGATGGAATCTCCGGTGGATGATCGACCCGCGGAAGATGCACCGGTCCCGGATGCCGAGGACAGGGTTCTCGCGGAAGACGAGGTTCCCGGCTTCGTGCAACAGGCCAGGCGCCGTGCCTTCTGGCGCCTTCCCCAGGTGCGCTTGGTGCTCTCGTTGGTCATGCTGGGGCTGGTCGCCGTTCTGCTGGCACAAGGGGTCCGTCACGAACGTCACCGGCTGCTCGCATGGCAGCCGGCGCTGGAGCCGGTGGTCCGCCTGCTGTGCACCCCACCGGCCTGCGACATCGAGCCACCGAGGCGCATCGAAGACATCGTGATCGACAGCACGGCACTGGTGCGTCGCCTGGACGATCTTTACGCGTTTGACATCGTGCTCAAGAACCGGTCCGGGATGGCGCTTGCGGTGCCGGCCGTGGAACTGACGCTGACGGACATGCGAGACCAGGCGATTGCCCGGCGCGTGTTTCTGCCGCAGGAATGGCCCGGCGCGCCACAACAGTTGCCTGCCCTTGGCGAGGTGTCTGTCAGCCTGCGCCTGTCCATCGATCTCGGTGACCGCGTTCCGATGACCGGCTACCGGGCCCTCGTGTTCTACCCCTGAACTGAAAGAAGACGCTTCATGACCATTCTTGTATGCGGCTCGCTGGCCTTCGACACCATCATGGGCTTTGAAGGCCGTTTCGCAGAGCAGATCCTGCCGAGCCAGCTGCACATTCTCAATGTGTCCTTCCTGGTGCCGGGATTGCGCAGGGATTTTGGTGGCTGTGCCGGCAACATTGCCTACGGCCTGAGGCAGCTGGGTTCGGCGGTGGCCCCGCTGGCGATGGTTGGCAACGACGCGCGGGATTACCTGGAACGACTGGAGGCAATGGGCGTCGACACCACCCACATCGGCGTCACCGACCAGGGTTACACCGCCCAGGCCATGATCATGACGGACCGCGACAACAACCAGATCACCGCGTTTCACCCGGGTGCCATGTCGCTGGCGCACGAGAACCCGGTGCCGGCGCGCCAGGATATTGTTCTGGGCATCATTTCGCCGGACGGGCGTGAAGCCATGCTGTCCCATGCCAGGCAGTTGCACGACGCGGGCATCCCGTTCGTGTTCGATCCCGGCCAGGGCCTGCCCATGTTCAACGGGGACGAGTTGCGGCAGTTCATCGACCTGGCGAGCTGGGTCACGGTCAACGACTATGAGGGGCAGATGCTTTGTGACCGCACCGGTCTCTCGCTGGACCTCATTGCGGCCCGCGTCCGAGGTCTTGTGGTGACGTTGGGCGAGCAGGGGTGTGATGTCTGGGAGGACGGACAGCGGGTGCGTCTGCCGGGTGTCACGGCCCGTGAAGTGGTGGATCCCACCGGCTGTGGCGACGCGTTCAGGGCGGCCCTGCTCCATGGCCTGGCACAGGGCTGGTCCTTGCGGCAGGGTGCCGAGCTGGGCAATCGAATCGGGGCGAGCAAGATCGCGAGCCGCGGCGGACAGAACTACTGTTTCAGTCTGTGAACCGAAATCAAAAAAGCCCGACGCGCGAGCGTCGGGCTTGCTCTCTCAGCCGCAACCGGACTGATCTCAGGGCTTGCTGGACGTGGGAAACGGCCAGGCAGCCTGAGGGTTCAGCTTGGTCTGGGCTGCAGGTGCCGCAGGGGCTGCCGGCTTCGTGGCCGGCTTAGCTTTTTTTGCGGGGGCAGCCTTCTTCGCCGGGGCGGCCTTCTTCGCCGGGGCGGCCTTCTTCGCCGGGGCGGCCTTCTTCGCCGGGGTGGCCTTCTTCGCCGGGGCGGCTTTCTTCGCCGGGGCGGCCTTCTTCGCCGGAGCGGCTTTCTTCGCCGGAGCGGCTTTCGTCGCCGGGGCGGCCTTCTTCGCCGGGGCGGCTTTCTTCGCCGGAGCGGCTTTCTTCGCTGGGGCGGCTTTCTTCGCCGGGGCGGCCTTCTTCGCCGGAGCGGCCTTCTTCGCCGGAGCGGCCT
>CALMYH010000080.1 GCA_937873395.1 uncultured Burkholderiales bacterium | reverse complement strand
GGTCGCTTGTTGCCCCCACGCTCCGCCGCTGCGCGGGTCGCTGCCCCCCGGGGGGCTGACCTTGCTCGGGGCGGCCCGGCGCCGGATCGTGGCGTGTCGCCGATATGGAGCAGGGCTGGCCCATAATGGCGCCATGTTCTTCAACCTGCCGACCCTGCTGACCTGGGCCCGCATCGTGGCCATTCCGCTCATCATCGGCGTGTTCTACGTCGATGGTCTGAGCCTGGCGCAGAAGAACCTGGCCGCCACCGTCATGTTCGTGGCCTTTGCGCTGACCGACTGGGCCGACGGTTACCTGGCGCGCAAGCTCAACCAGACCTCGGCCTTCGGTGCCTTCCTGGACCCGGTGGCCGACAAGTTCCTGGTCTGTGCCAGCCTGCTGGTGCTGGTGCACCTGGACCGGGCCGACGTGTTTGTGGCCCTGATCATCATCGGCCGCGAGATCGCCATTTCTTCGCTGCGCGAGTGGATGGCCATCATCGGAGCCACCAAGAGCGTCGCCGTGCACATGCTGGGCAAGCTCAAGACCACCGTGCAGATGGTGGCCATTCCCTTCCTGCTCTACGACGGGCGCGTGCTGGGCCTCATCGACACCCGCGTCTGGGGCACCTGGCTGATCTGGCTGGCCGCCGTGCTGACGGTCTGGTCCATGGTGTACTACCTGCAGAAGGCCCTGCCCGAAATCCGCGCCCGGGCCCGCTGAGGCCACACCCCATGTCGCCCGCTTCGCAAGACAACGCCTGGCTGCGCGCCATGCCTTGGGTGTTCGTGCTCATCTGGAGCACGGGCTTCATCGTGGCACGCTACGGCATGCCGCACGCGCCGCCCATGAAGTTTCTGGCGCTGCGCTACGCGCTGTCCATCCTGTGTTTCCTGCCCTGGATCTGGCTGGCGGCGGTCAAGTGGCCGGCCTCGCGCCGCCAGTGGCTGCACCTGTCCGTCACCGGCATCCTGATGCACGCCGGCTACCTGGGGGGGGTCTGGGCCGCCGTCAAGGCCGGCATGGGGTCCGGCCTGTCGGCGCTCATTGTCGGCCTGCAGCCGGTGCTCACCGCCATCTGGCTCAGCAGCGTGGGCGGGCAGGGCAGCGAGGTCAGCCGTCGCCAGTGGCTGGGGCTGCTGCTGGGTTTTGCCGGGCTGGTACTGGTGGTCTCGCACAAGTTCAGTGGTGGTGGGCCGGGCGACACGGCCACCTGGCTGAACCTGTCGTTGGCCGTGCTGGCGCTGCTCTCCATCACCGTCGGCACCTTGTACCAGAAGCGCTTTGTCCAGCCCTGCGATGTGCGCAGCGCCAACGCCGTGCAGCTGACGGCCGCCCTGGCCGTGACCCTGCCGCTGGCGCTGCTCGAAGTCGAGGCCATGCGCTGGAATGCCGAGCTGGCCGGGGCCATGGCCTGGTCGGTGCTGGGCCTGACGCTGGGTGGCAGTTCCCTGCTCTACATGCTCATCCAGCGCGGCGCGGCCGCGTCGGTCACCAGCCTGATGTATCTGGTGCCACCGTGCACCGCGGTCATCGCCTGGGTGCTGTTCGAAGAACCCATCACGCTGACCACCGTGCTGGGCATTGCCCTGACCGCCTTCGGGGTCAGCCTGGTGGTGCGTCCCCCGCGCTGAACCCCGGCCCGGCAGGCCGGCCTGAGGCCCGGCCACCACAGTTGCGTCTAGAATCCACGCTCTCGCCGAAGAAACGGCCGCCCCGTGCGGCCGGCCTTATTGACAGCCGGCGGCTCGCGTGGGTCTAATGCCATGGCGTGTGTCGCCACCCTGTGCGGGGCCGGCGGCGCACCATGACCGGCTCCATGAGCCCCCGGGCACAGGCCCGGCGCGGGCCATGGGCCGTTTCTTTGCGCGATACATCACTGATCATTTCAAGAGGGGCTTTTCGTGAACAAAACCGAACTCGTCGAACACATCGCCAAGCACGCCGACATTTCCAAGGCGGCCGCCACGCGCGCACTCGACTCGACCATTGCCGCCATCCGCACCACCCTGAAGAAGGGCGGCACCGTTTCCCTGGTGGGCTTTGGCTCTTTTGCCGTCACCAAACGCCCCGCCCGCAAGGGTCGCAACCCGCGCACCGGCGCTGAGATTAAAATCAAGTCCGCCAAGGTGCCGAAGTTCCGTCCGGGCAAGGCCCTCAAGGATGCGCTGAACTGAGCATCCCGTCCGGTTTCGGTCGGGTGCTTAGCTCAGTCGGTAGAGCGGCGCCCTTACAAGGCGTAGGTCGGCGGTTCGACCCCGTCAGCACCCACCACCATCGAAAAGGCGAACCCGGGTTCGCCTTTTTTATTGCCGGCCAGTGCGGCCCGAGTCTGCACCAGCCGTTTGTTCGTAGCAGGGTAACCAGGCATGTTCGAGTCCATTCGCAATCACAAGAAGTTCCTGCTGGGCTTCCTGATGATCCTCATCGTTCCGTCCTTCGTGCTGTTCGGCGTCGAGGGCTACACGCGCTACAACGAGGCCAGCGAGGCGGTCGCCATGGTCGACGGCCAGAAGATCACCAAGGCCGAATGGGACCAGGCCCACCAGCAGGAGTCGCAGCGCCTGCGCGAGAGGATGCCCGGCCTGGACTCGCGCCTGCTCGACAGTGACCAGGCCCGCTACGCCACGCTGGAGCGTCTGGTGCGCCAGCGCGTGCTGGCCGTGGCGGCCGACAAGGGCGGCCTCTACACCAGCGACCAGCGCCTGGCCCGCGAGCTCCAGGGCAACGAGGTGATTGCCACGCTGCGCCGTCCGGACGGCAGCCTGGACGTCGAGGCCTACCGCCAGCTCCTGGCCCGCCAGGGCCTGTCGCCCGAGATGTTCGAGGCCCAGGTGCGCTCCGAGCTGTCCCAGCAACAGGTGCTGCTGGGCATCGAGGCCACCGGGCTCACCGCGGCCGCCGTGGCCGATGTGGCGCTGAACGCCTTTTTCGAGCGCCGCGAGGTGCGCGTGCAGCGCTTCGACGCCAGCCGCTTCCGGGACCGGGTCAGCATCTCCGATGCCGACATGCAGGCCTTCTACGCCGCCAACGGGGTGCTGTTCCAGGCGCCGGAACAGGCCGATGTCGAATACCTGGTGCTCGATGCGGCTGCGATCGCAAAAGGCATCACGCTCAACGAAGCCGACCTGCGTGCCTACTACGAGCAGAATGCCTCGGCACTCTCCGGTCCGGAAGAGCGCCGCGCCAGCCACATCCTGCTGACCTGGCCCGCCAGCGACAGCGAGCGCGACGCGGTGCGCGAGCGCGCCCGTGAGCTGCTGGCCCAGGCGCGCCAGAACCCCGCCGGCTTTGCCGACCTGGCCCGTCAGCACTCGCAGGACCCGGGCTCCGGCCCGGCCGGTGGTGACCTGGACTATTTCTCGCGCGGAGCCATGGTCAAGCCTTTCGAAGACGCCGTGTTCGCGCTCGAGAAAGACGCCATTTCCGACCTGGTCGAGACCGAATTCGGCGTGCACATCATCCGCCTGACCGACATCCGCCGACCGCCGCAGCGCACGTTCGAGTCCCTGCGCGCCGAACTGGAAACCACGCTGCGCCAGCAGCAGGCCCAGCGGCTGTTTGCCGAGCGGGCCGAGGCCTTCAGCAACACCGTGTACGAGCAGTCCGACAGCCTGCAGCCGGCGGCCCAGGAGTTCAAGCTCGAGATCCGGCGCGTCGATGGCGTGCAGCGCCAGCCGGCACCGGGAGCCACCGGTCCCCTGGCCAACGCCCGCCTGCTCGAGGCCTTGTTCACCAACGACGCCATCGAGCGCAAGCGCAACACCGAAGCCATCGAGACGGCATCGGGCCAGCTGACCTCGGCGCGCGTCGTGAGCCACCGGCCTGCCCGCACCCTGCCGCTCGACGAGGTGCGCGATCAGGTGCGTGAGCGCCTGCTGGTCCAGCGTGCCGGCGAACTGGCCCGTGCCGAGGGCGAGCAACGCCTGCAAGCCTGGCGCAGCGGCGCCGACAACCAGGAGGTCGGGCCGGTTCTGACCGTCTCGCGCGAGGCCCCGCAGGACCTGCCGCCCGAGGTCCTGACCGCCGCCCTGAGCGCGCCGGCCGGGGCCCTGCCGGCCTGGCAGGGCGTTTCGCTCGGCGATACCGGGTATGCGGTGGTCAAGGTGGAAAAGGTGCTGCCGCGGCAGCCGCGTGCCGAAACCGCCCTGGCCGCCCAGGAGCTGGCGCAATACAGCCAGCTCTGGTCCGCGGCCGAGGCACAGGCCTACTACGACAGCCTGCTGGCGCGCTTCAAGGTGCGCATTCTGGTGCCCGACCCGGCCGCGGCCGCCGCGCGCTGAGCACCGGGCCGGCCGGTCTTGGGCGCTGGCCGCGCCTGAGCGCCCGGACCCGGCCCGTCAGCTCAGCTTGAACCGGCCGACGTGGTGCGTCAGCTGCTGGGCCTGTTCCTGCAGCGAGGCGGCCGCCGCCGACGCCTGTTCCACCAGGGCCGCGTTCTGTTGCGTGACGCCGTCCATCAGCGATACCGCCTGGTTGATCTGGGTCAGGCCTTCGGCCTGCTCACCGCTGGACGCGGAAATGTCCCTCATCAGCTGGGTCACGCGCTGGATGCTGTCCACGATGTCGGTCATGGTCGCTCCGGCCCGCCCCACCAGTTCGGTGCCGCTGGTCACCTTGGCCACCGAGTCGTCGATCAGCGACTTGATCTCGCGCGCCGCTTCCGAGCTGCGTTGCGCCAGACTGCGCACCTCGCCGGCCACCACCGCAAACCCGCGGCCCTGTTCACCGGCGCGCGCGGCCTCGACCGCGGCATTCAGGGCCAGGATGTTGGTCTGGAACGCAATGCCGTCGATGACCGAGATGATGTCGACGATCTTGCGCGAGGAGGTGTTGATGTTGTCCATGGTGTGAACCACCTCGGACACCACCTGACCCCCGCGCGAGGCCACGCTGGACGCGGTGGCCGCCATGTCGTTGGCCTGCCGGGCGTTCTCGGCGTTGTGGCTCACGGTGCTGTTGAGTTGTTCGGTGGCGGCGGCGGTCTGTTCCAGCGAACTGGCCTGCTGCTCGGTGCGCTGCGACAGGTCGAGTGTGCCGCTGGCCACCTGGTTGGCTGCGCTGGCAATGGAGTCCGCCCCGCGCATGACCTGGGCCAGCAGCTGTCGCAGGTTCTCCTGCATGGCCTGCAACTGCCTGAGCAGGTGACTGATTTCGTCCTTCCCCTGGCTGACCGGAATGGACTGCGTGAGGTCTCCGCTGGCAATGGCCGTGGCCGTGCGGTCGGCCAGCGCAAAGCCCGAAGCCATGCGGCGCAAGGTGTGCAGCATGAGCAGCGTCATGGGCACCGCGCCCAGCAGCACGATGGCTGCAAACACGATCTGGCTCGTGTGGTAACGATCCTGCGCCAGCTCCGTCTCCAGATCGGCCATGCGGCTCTGGTGGTCCCGCAGGGCGACAATGGCCCGCTCGAAGGCCGCGCCCTCGGTGCGGCCGGCCAGCAGGAAGAAGTTCATGGTGGCCGGTGAAAAATCCCCCGCCCGGATGGCTTGCAGGGCCTGGTCGCGCTTGGCTTGCCAGGCGTTGCGCCTGGCCTGCAGTTCGTCAATGAGGGCCTGCTCTTCCTCGCTCACGGTGCGTTCCAGCACCGTCTTCAGGGCTTGTTCGTTGGCCGAGCGGCCGGCGGCAATGGCTTCGAAATGCTGGCCGACGGGGTGGTCGTGGATCGCATTGAGCGCGCCCGACGGGTCGTGCTGGAAAGCCAGCAGGATCTGCAGCCGGTTCTCGTAGAAATTGCGGTTGATGGCCGACAGCGCCGACGCCACGGCCATGCGTTCGTCGTGCACATACTTCAGGCTGTCCCGGGCCTTGGCCATGCCGAACAGGCCGGCGCCGACCGCCAGCGCGAACACCAGCCAGAAAGTGGCCAAGACGCCCCAGACCCTGTGGGTGAGTTTGAACTGGTCCAGCATGATGCGGTGTGCTCCTTTGCTCCGGGCAATGCGTGAAAGTGGTTGTTTTCATGCATTGTCAGAGGTCGCTGCCGGGCCGGTGGGCCAAAAAGGCCGGCTTTTGCCGGTCAGTCCCTCCCTTGTGCGGCCCGCTGGCCCGCGCCTGGCCCGGTGCGCGCCGCGCGAGCCAGCCGGCCGATCAGGCTATAATGCAGGGCTTGCGGTGGCTGTAGCTCAGTTGGTAGAGTCCAGGATTGTGATTCCTGTTGTCGTGGGTTCGAGTCCCATCAGCCACCCCAGTAAATACAAGGAAAGCCCGCTATCTATTCGGTAGCGGGCTTTTCCCGTTTCTGGCGTTTACAGACTTTTTACAGACTGCGGTGCAGGGTTTCGAACCCTCCCCCGGTCGGATATTGCGGCGCTGCGCACGAAGGTAGGCGGGCGGTCTTGGTGGCAAGGCTGCCCGACTTTTGACACCCCCCCACCCAGCACAGCGGCATGGTTCAGGCGGTGGTGCTGGCTCGGGGCTGCATCAGCCCGTGAAGCCTGAACGTGTAGGGCGCGGGTGTTTCGCGCTGGCGTGCCCGGTGCCAGCGGTTCGGCAGCATGATGTGAACGTCAGACACCACGCGATGGGCCAGGGCCAGGGAAACACCGTATCTGGCGGCCACCTCCCGCACTGTCAGGCCACGGGCTCGGTCTGCCTTCATCATGGTGTTTCTCTCTGTGCGGGCGCTCTTGCTGGGTGCTCTTGGCATCGGTTCTATTCACTATGTTTGCAGGGCACTGACTACAGGGCGCACGGGCCGGGAATGACCCGCATTCGGATATGCCCGGAAGAACCTACCTGTGGGGGGTGGGGGTGGCCGACCAGGCGTTGACAATTCCCGGTGCCAGCGGCTGGCGCACGAACGGGGGCCGAACCACCCGCACCAGCTTTGTGTCGGGAGCACCTACCACCCCCCACAGGTAGGTTCTTCCCGGCCCTGCCGGTCGCGGGTCATTCGCGGCGCGGTGTCGGACTGTTCAGCGGTGTGCCCTAGGGGGGTTTACTGAATACCGCCCAGCCCCTTGCACATGCGCCACCAGGTCAAGGGGTCGCTGGTCAAGGTGTCGCTGAAGTTGCCCGACACCGGGCGCTGGCCGGTGTGCAGGTCAGCAGGCCACACGCAGCGCCAGGGCTGGCGGTCCAGGCGGTAGAACAGCACCGGCCAGGAGCCAGTGCGGCAGGCTTGGCTTACGGTCTGCGCCCACCAGTCCACCACATCGGCCGGCGCTGCGCTGCGGTAGCGCTTGCACTCCACGGACCAGCCCGGCAGCCCCACCAGGTCGTCGTCGGCCTCATGCTGGCGCACACGGCGGCGCACTTGGTGCCCGGTCAGGCGGTACAGCAGCGCGGCCAGCTCGCGTTCACCGGCCTTGCCTTTGTTGCGTTGCATGGCGCTCATGGCTGGCCCTCCATGCTCGGGGCGGTGATGCCTTGCAGGCGGTGCCACACCTCACGAACGGCCAGGGCGTCGGCCAGGTTGTAGCGCTCGATAGCGGCCACGTCGCCGGCCAGCCAGCGGTCGAACACCTGGGCACCGTCCATGCCCTCGGTCTTGGGGCTGGTGATGCCCAGGGCGCGACACAGCGTGTCCAGGCTCACCCGGCCACCGTAGCCGGCCCATGCCAGCATCGTGTCGGCGTAGTCACGGCCAGTCCTTGCCATCGGCCCCGGCAGGGCGAAGGGCAGGCGCACACCCAACACGCGGCACCGTCGCCACAAAAAGCCCAGGTCGAACGGCGCATTGTGGGCGATGAAGAACGGTTCACCGACCGACCAGGCCCTGCCGTCCGGCCCGGTCACGGCGGCATCCTCCACCATGCGCTGCACCTGCTGGCCGAAGGCGTGCAGCAGGTCGGCTTCGCTCTCACCGGGTGCCCGGCAGCGCACCCAGCCGGGTGTGTCGTCGCCACACACTGCAATCGATGCCAGCTCGCCAGCGGTGCCACCGTCCAGGGCCTGCCGTCGCCAGGCTTCCACGGCGGCGGCCTCTGCCTCGGTGGCCCACCAGGCGGCGATGCTCTCGGGCTTTTTGAGCGTGCCCGGTGGCTTCAGCGTTGAACGGACTTCGGCCAGGGCGTCGGGGTGCTGGCTCGGTATGGTTTCGGTGTCCAGGTAGATGTTCATGGGGCCACCTCAGAAAGCAGGCTCTTCGAAGTCGGGCAGGTCGTCGAACCCGGATGCATCGGGCTCGGGTGCTGGCGCTGGTGCTCGGGCCGGCACCTGCACGCGCTTGGGCGGCTTCAGGCGCTTGAACTCGGGGCTGGCTTCCACCTGCTCTATCAGCTTGGGGTGCAGCATGTTCAGCCCGGCCCAGTCGGGCGCGTCGGCGCTCATGTCCCAGTAAACCAGCGGCTCGGCTCCGGCCGGTGCCTGCATCCCCTTGGGCGGCTTCATGATGCTGGCGATGTTCGAATAGGTGCGGTCGCCCTTGGTGCTCTCCACCACGGAGATGAAGCACTCTTTGCCCAGCACGTTGCGCAGGTCGAACCCCTTCAGCTCTTCGGGTGTGAAGTCGCGGCCACGCCAGGAAGCCAGCTCTTTGCGCAGGGCGGCCTTTTCGTGAAGGCTCAGGGTGTAGCGCTTGGACAGCAGGAACGGTTCGCCATCGTCGCGGCGGGTGTCGGCGTCCAGGATTTCGAAGGCCAGCAGCACCTTGTGGGCGCTCTTGCTCTCGCCTTGGTACTCGGTTTGCTGGGTGCCCAGGTCCACCAGGCGCACGCAGCGGGCCAGGTACGAACCAGCGGGGCAGGGGGTGAAGGTCGAACCTCCGGCGTTCTCGGAAACAATCATGTCGGGTTCCTCATGTTCAATGGATGGGTTGGTCGGGCTCGGTCTGTTCTCGGTCGGGCTCGGTCTGTTCTCGGTCGGGCTCGGTCTGCTCTCGGTCTTGGGTTCGGTTGCCAGGGGGGCGAAGCCTGGGCAACGCTGGGGCAAGGTCTTGATGGCCCCGACTTCAGGCCCGCACAGGCGGGCGGCCTGCCAGTTGCGGCAGCGGCGGTCGGCCACCAGGAACCAGCAGCCGGTGCACACCACACGGTCGTCGAACGGGTCCGGCTGGTGCTGGTTCATGGCTGCGAACCCTCCCCGAAGGTGTCCACGTCAGGCCCGAAGGTGCCGAACTTGTCCACGGTTTTTTTGTGGACTTCTTCGGATTCTTCGGCGGGTTTGTGGACACCTTCGGCACTGGGCAAGCTCCAATACCAGCCGGCGTTCATCCCGCCCTTGCGCTTGACCACCCCCAGCTTGTCGGCGGCGCGGCGCACCGTTCGCCAGGCGATGCCAGCCTCTTCGGCTTCGGTCTGAATCGTCTTGCTCGGGCACATGCCCAGCGCCAGGCGTTCGCGCAGGAAGTCGGCGGCCTCGCTGGATGGGCCGGCAGCCTCCCGGCTCTCTTCCGGTTCGGCCAGCAGCTCGCGGGCGCTGCCGGCCAGGGCGTCACCCCACACCGTGCGACTGGTCCAGATGCCCGGCAGCGCTTCGCACTGTTCAAGCGAGTAGCTGAACCCGCCTTCATCGGGGCCGATGTTGGACTTCGAACGTGCCAGGATGCGGCGCTCGTTGCCTTCGTCGTCTTTCACCTTCGCGGCCACCAGCACCACGCGGGCCACGGCGGTGAAGGCAATGCTGCCCGTGACACGTTGCGCTGGGTCTTGCCCTTGCCCACCCTTGGAAAAATGGGTGATGCCCACCAGGGCAGCGCCAGCGGCGGCGGCGAAGTCCACCAACGGCTGCAAGCCCCGGCGAACCTCGGTGTTCTTGTGGCTGTCGCCGGCCACGGCCGACACCACGGGGTCAACCAGGATGTAGCGCAGCGCGGGCAGCTTGCGGGCGGCGGCCAGTAGCGCGGCGGTGTCGCTGGCCGGGTCGAACGGCCGGCGCTGGCCTTCCTCCACCACGTCGCCCACGAAGAACACGCGGGTTCGGTCGGCACCGGCAGCCACCAGGCGCGGCAGCAGCGTGTCGGCTGGGTCATCCTCGCCGGACCATATGAGCACGTCGCCGGCTGGGCAGCGTGTGCCATCGGGCCACAGGCCCCCGGTCGTCACGGTCGCGGCCATGCTCAAGGCAATGGTGGTCTTTCCGGTGCCAGGTGCACCGGCCAGAATTGCCAGCTTGCCCAGCGCCAGCCATCCCGGCCAGAGCCAGCGAACAGGTTCAGGACTGAGCGTGTCGCCTCGGGCCAGTTGCACGCCATCCGGTGGCGGTGGGCGTCGGCGTTCGGCAGCGGCCAGAGCCTGTTCGATGGCTTCGCGTTCGGCTCTCATGCGGCCACCTCCTGAACAACATCGTTCAGGTCGCCGGCCTGCTGGCGCGTCACCAGCACTTCACGGCCAGCACCAGCCCAGCGGTCGGCGCAGGCGCTGGCGGCTTTCTCGCCGGCAGCATCGCGGTCTTGGGCAATCACCAGCACCTCGACACCGGCCAGCACCGGCAGCTCGGACAGGTTGCCGGCGTCGATACAGGCCCAGCAGGGCGTGTATGCGTGTGCCAGGCTCAAGGCGGTTTCGATGCCTTCGGCCACCCCCAGGCCATGCGACACGAAGTCGTCGGGCCACAGGCGGCACACGGCCCCGGCCTTGCGGTGTCCCTTGAGCAGCAGGCGCGGCGGGTGCACGTCGGCCTTGCGGCCACCGGCCACCCAGGTGAAGTGCAGGGTGCGCGGCTGGCGCGTCAGGGCGTCGGTCAGCAGCGCCACCATGCACGGCCCGACATGGCCGGTCGGATGCCGATGGGCCGGCAGCCAGCGAAGGTGTCCAGATGCGGGCGGCAGCACGCAGCGGCGCGTCGTCAGGTAGTGCCCGGCCGGCGTGCCCGGCAGGATGCGGTGCGATGCCAGCCACAGGGCGCGGCCCTGGGCGCTCAGGGTGTCGTGCTGGTGCTGAACCTGAACGGTCGGCAGCGGCAGCGGCCGGCTGGCTGGTCGGCCAGCTCGGGGTTCACGGCCAGGGCGGTGTGTCTCCACGTAGGCGCAGCGGAAGCAGTGCGCCACGCCGGCCCCGGTGGCGTCAACCGACACCCCCAGCGTCTTGTCGGCGCGGCGGTCGCGGCCACAGGCCGGGCAGCGCAGCCGGTGCGAACCAGGCGGCAGGGCTGCCCATTCGATGCGGTGGTGGGCGCTCATGCCTGGGCACCTCCACGCACGGCCACCAGGGCGGCCAGGTCGCGGGCGCTCAAGCGGTAGATGCCGATGTACCGGCCTGGGCAGTCGGGTGTCGGTGCAGGTCGGTCGGTGCTCTGCACCGGCCAGCCCAGCGCTCGCAGTTCGAACACCACGGCGGCCAGTCGCCAGCTTCCGGCCTGGGCTTCGAACGTTGGGTGGTCCAGGCTGCGGCCATCCAACAGCAGCCCCAGCGCACGGTCGGCCAGAGTACCCCGGCGCGGCCAGGTCGGTGTCAGGGGCGGCAGGTCGAACAGCGCCAGTTGCTCGGGGTGCTGGGTCATTTCGCTGCCCTCCTGAACCAGCGCCAGCGGCTCGGGCTGGCGCACCAGAGGCGCAGCAGCCAGCGATTCACGGCGGCCAGCATCAGGCCACCCCCAGCACGCGGCGGATTTCGGACACCGGCCAGGCCAAGCGGCCATTCACGCGCAAGGGCCGGATGGGGCCGGCACCGTCACGCATGGCCCACCAGCGCAGGGTCTGCGGGCGTCGGTTCAGGTAGTGGGCGGCCTGCTCAGTCGGTACGGCTGGCCGGCTTTCCAGCTCAAGGGGTGGGAAGTGGTGGGCGTGTGCCCGGTGCTGCGCGGGGGCAGGAATCACGGTCAACGTCATGTCGGCTCTCCAAGGCTCTGCGGTAGTGCATTGCCACGGATTGCCGCTGATTCACGTTGATGTAGTCACCCATGCAGGTGCCTGCAAGTTGTCGCCCATCTATGAAAAACGCCTGCAAGTTGCAGGCGCTTGTCGGGTCACTTTGGCGGCTTCACCAGCCTGGGCTTCGGGCGCTCTCTCTCGACTTTCCGTCGAAGCGCTGCCTTCACATCCTCGGTGAAGGTTTGCCGTTTCACTCCCTCCAACTCTGCAAGCGCTCCGACACCATCCGGCAGCCGAAGCAAGGCACGTTCCGTCATTGGCAGGTTGGCATCGATGCACACTTGCAATCGTCTGTCCTGTCTCTGTTCCTTACTCTCGGCAGGCGCAGCCGGCGCGGCTTGCTGGTCGGCTGGGTCCACGCGGCGGCCATAGTCGAACAGCAGGTGGGCCACGTCCAGGCGCATTGCCAGGGGGTCTAGGCTTGTGTCTTTCCGCTTTGCGGGGCCAAGCACATAAACATCAGGCGCTTGCCTGCTACCCCAGAGCTGGCGCATGTGCTTGATGGCTCCCGGCAACCCCTTGTCGTCTTCCTCCATCTCTCCGAACGTGTCCACGAAGAACGGATGTGCAGCCGGCAGGGGCTGGGCATAGTCGGCTTTGGTCAGCAGATACAGCCAGCCAGCGGCAGCGCTGGGGCTCTGCTCAAGGGCCTTGCACACCAGTTCGACAGCGGCCCGACAGGGCAGCACGCGGACCTTCATCAGCCACTGCACCAGGTCGGCCACGCGCACCAGCCGGCCAGCGTCGGTGTCGTCGCAGCGCTGCAAACCTTGCGCGGTCTGTGCCTTCCACTGTGCGGGCGGTTCAATGCGTCGCGGGTCGGTGTTCACGGCCAGAGCCTTGAACCATGCGCTGGTGTACGGGCTCGGCTCTATCACGTTCGCGGCCAGCCAGGCGGCGAAGTCGGCGGCGGCGATGTGGCGCACTTTCACCGTCTTGAACTTCGGCGGCTGCATGTACCCCACGGGCAAACTGCCCAGCGTGCCACCTAAGAAACTGCGGCCCCCGTCTATCCCCTTGGAGATGATGCGGCGGCTGGGCTCTACCTGCTCTTCTCGTTCGGTGGTGGTGTGCTTGAGCACCCCGGCCTGAATCGCAAGCCCCATGCGGGTGTGCAGCTCACGGACGGCCGGGCTCCCGTTGAAGTCCTTAACCGGCATCCCCAGCCGGGCATGTTGCAGCCTCAACACCTGCTCAGGCGTCAGTGTCGTGGGCCAGCCATCCTCTGGCCTGAAGCCAGCCAAGCGGGCGGCCTCAATCAATCCCATTTCCATGCATCCCCCGATGCAACCCCGATGAAGGGCCACCAGCAGGGCAGTCGGGGGCCTGCCTCTTCGGCCCGGTTTCGAAGCGGGCCTAGCTGGGGCGAACTCGATTACATCACCACGGACAGCCGGGCCGGCTCTGCCTTCGCGTCGAACTTCACCCCGGCCTGTTCCAGCACCCAGGCTTCGATGCGCTCATGGTGCAGGCGCAGCAGGTCCAGGGGGCGGCGTTTGTAGTGTTTCTCTGCTGTCGCGCTGGGCTTGTGGCCTTGAATCTGCGCCACCACGCCGGCCGGTATTTCCAGCCACTCGGTCAGGCTGGCGAACGAACGGCGCAGCCCGTGCAGCGTCAGGCCCTCAAGGCCGGCAGCCTTGCAGGCGCGTGTGTGCGGTGCGTTCGGTATGGTCAACCGGCCTTCGGCGCTGCGGTTCTTCACGTCGCCCAGCGGCGTGTCGGTGCCCTTCTTGGCGGCCTTGGTGGCGCGGCGCTTGATGTTCGCGGCGCTCATGTCCAGGGCGTAGGCGCTTGAGAACACCCACTGATTACGGCGGGGCAGGGCGGCCAGCAGGGCGGCCACGTAGGGGGTCAGGGGTATTTCCCGGCTGCCCTCCACCTTGTCGCGGATGGTGATGCCCTTCCACTGGGTGTTCAGGTCATCCCAGCGCAGGGACATGACTTCACCGGGCCTTGCTCCGGTCAGCAGCATGACTTGCAGAGCGGCGGCTATGACGGGGTTCTGAATCTGGCGCACCTGGGCAAACCATGCCGGCAACTGTTCGCGGGTCAGCACATCGGACTTCACGCCGGGCTTGCCCAGGGCTTCACGCGCCTTGCGGCTCTTGGCTGGATTCTGAGCGGGCAGGATGGCGCGGTACTGCGGGTGCTCGGCACACCAGCCCAGGAACACGGTCAGCAGTCGCCACGCCAGCCGGGCCGATGATGGCCGGGTCTTGCCCTCGGTGGCGGCCCACCGTTCAATCGTGGCGGTGTCCAGGTCGCGCAGCTTGAGCGGCATCAACGGGGCCAGCGGGCCGGGCCGGGTCTTGGCATCCTTGTCGGCTCCCCGGCGCTTGGAAGGCAGCCCACCGGGGGCGGCCTTGATGATGTGGTCACGACAGTGCAGCTCGCCCCAGTGCGGCCGGCGCTCTTCGATGTAGGCGGCCCACACCTGCCCCACGGTCAGGGCGTCCAGGGCTTCGCGGGCCTTGCTGGCTTCGGCTTCGGCGGCCAGCCGGTCGCGTTCGGCCTGCTCGGCTTCGGCCTGCTGGCGCTCAAGGTCGCGGGGGTCTAGGCCCTGTTCCGTCAGCCCTCGCAGGTCGTGCGCCTTGCGGCGGGCCTCTTCAATCGATATGGTCGGCCACTCACCCAGCGCACGGGTAAACAGCTTGCCCGACTTCAGCCGGGTTTCGAATTGCCAGTGCTTGCCCCCGGCCTGGGTGATGCGCAGGCGCAGCCCCTTCTTGTCGGTGTCCTTGAGCAGCACGAACGGACGTTCAGGCGGGCAGGTAGCACGGGCCAGAAGCCCATACGTCAGGTCGTGCGCTCGGGAGTAGTCAATCTCTGCGGTCTTGCTCGGTCGTGCCATGTTGAGAATCGTTCAGCTTTTACAGACTTTTTACAGACTGAATTGCTCAATTTTGGTGCATTTCAATCAACACTCAGACGGGCTTGCTAGGGCCTGTGTTGTCTGTAAGTTGTTGATTTACATTGATTCTATCAACTTGGCTCAACTCTGGCGAATACTTATTTTGTGGGATTGTGATTCCTGTTGTCGTGGGTTCGAGTCCCATCAGCCACCCCAGAGATGAAAAAAAAGCCCGGCACAAGCCGGGCTTTTTTGTTGCGCGATCGGCTTCAGTTCACCATCACCAGCTTGCCCTTGACGGCGCGCGAGCCCATGATGGCGTAGGCGTGTTTCAGCTCGGCCATGGGCAGGGTCTGGTCGATGACGGGCTTGATCTGGCCTTTGGCGTACAGGCCGGCCAGGGTCTGCATCATCTGGGCGTTGGCCTTGGGTTCGCGGCGGGCGAAATCGCCCCAGAAGACGCCGACGATGCTGGCGCCCTTGAGCAGGGTCAGGTTCAGCGGCAGGCTGGGAATGGGGCCGCTGGCAAAACCCACCACCAGGTAGCGCCCGCGCCAGCCGATGGAGCGGAAGGCCGGTTCGGCAAAGGCGCCGCCAACCGGGTCGTAGATGACGTCCGGGCCCTTGCCGTCGGTCAGGCGCTTGATCTCGTCGCGCAGGCCCTGCTCGGGCGTGTGCACGCTGTAGTTGATGGTGGCGTCGGCCCCCTGCTGGCGGCACAGCTCGCACTTCTCGTCGCTGGAGGCCGCGGCAATCACGCGGGCGCCGGCGGCCTTGGCCAGCTGGATGGCCGCGGTGCCCACGCCGCCGGCCGCGCCCAGCACCAGCACGGTCTCGCCTGGCTGCAGGGCGGCACGGTCCATCAGCGCGTGCCACGAGGTGGCGTAGATCATGATGAAGGCCGCGGCATCGACCGGCGGAAAGCCGGGCGGCAGCGGCATGCACAAGGCCGCCGGCGCCAGGGTGTGGGTGCCGAAACCGCCGGTGCCACTGAGGCAGGCCACCGACTGGCCGAGCTGCACGTGGGTCACCCCTTCGCCCACCGCCTCGACCACGCCCGCGTATTCCGAGCCCGGCACGAAGGGCAGCGGCGGCTTCATCTGGTACTTGTTCTGCACGATCAGCAGGTCCGGAAAGTTCAGGCTGGCCGCCTCGATGCGGATCAGCACCTGGCCCGGGCCGGGCGTGGGGGTGGGCAGTTCTTTCCAGCTCAGGGCCTCGACGCCCACGGGGTTCTCGCACAGCCAGGCGTGCATGGTCGGTCTCCTTGAGAAAACGCAATGGTCGCGATGATAGGGAGGCGGCCGCTGCCGGCCCAGCGGGTTCTCCCCCGTGCTTGTCGCCCATGGGACCGGTCGGACACGCTCGGCACCGAGGCCGGTGGACACGCCGCCGGCATAGAATCTGCCCAATGAAAATCCTCATCTCCAACGACGACGGGTACCAGGCGCCCGGCATCGTGGCGCTGTACGACGCGCTGAAAGATCTGGCCGATGTGGAGGTGGTGGCGCCCGAGCACAACAACAGCGCCAAGTCCAACGCCCTGACCCTGCACTCGCCGCTGTACGTGCACCGGGCGGCCAACGGTTTTCGCTATGTGAACGGAACCCCGGCCGACTGCGTGCACATCGCGCTGACCGGCCTGCTGGGTTACCGGCCCGACCTGGTGGTTTCGGGCATCAACAACGGCGCCAACATGGGCGACGACACCATCTATTCCGGCACCGTGGGCGCGGCCATGGAGGGTTACCTGTTCGGCATTCCGGCCATCGCCTTTTCGCAGACCGAAAAGGGCTGGGCGCATCTGGATGCCGCCGCGGCCAAGGCCCGCCAGCTGGTGAGCCGCCTGCTGCCGTCCCTGCCCGAGGCCGCCCAGCGGCAACAGCCCTGGCTGCTGAATGTGAACATTCCCAATCGCCCGCTGCACGAGCTGCGCGGCTTCAAGGTGGCGCGGCTGGGCCGGCGCCACGCGGCCGAGGCGGTGATCACGCAGGTCAGCCCGCGCGGCGAGACCATGTACTGGATCGGCAGTGCAGGCCCGGCGCGAGACGACGCCGACGGCACCGACTTTCATGCCACTGCGGGGGGGTATGCCACCATCACGCCGCTGCAGGTGGACCTGACCGACCACGAACGGCTGCCCTACTGGGCGCCGATGGCGGCCCAGATGTCGGCGCCGCCGGACACCGCAGACACGCCCGGAGCGGGTGCATGAAGCGGACCGTCCCGCCTGCCCGGGCCGCCTTGCCGCCCGACGCCCGTGCACAGGCGGGCACGCCGCGGGAGCGGCCGGCGTTTCCGGCCCGGCTGCCCGGAATGGCGCCTGCGCCGGTGCCCAGAGTGGTCGCCCGTCCAGCGGCGGGGCCACTCGGGCCGGCCTTGTCCCCTGTCGCCCGTCCAGCGCCAAGGCCGCAGGGCGCCGGGCTCGATTCATCGGCCTTCCGGGCCGCCATGGTGCGCCGGCTGCAGTTGCAGGGCCTGGCCCATGAGGGTGTGGTGGCGGCCATGCAGGCGGTTGAGCGGCACCGCTTTGTCGATTCGGCCCTGGTCAGCCAGGCCTATGAGGACACCAGCCTGCCCATCGGGCTGGGCCAGACCATCTCCAAGCCCAGCGTGGTGGCCCGCATGGCCGAGCTGCTGTGCGAGGGCAGGGAGCTGCCCATGGGCCGGGTGCTGGAGATCGGAACCGGCTGTGGCTATCAGGCCGCGGTGTTGAGTCATCTGTCACGCGAGGTCTACAGTATCGAGCGTTTGCGTGGCCTGCACGAGAAAGCCCGTGAGAACCTTCGCTGGTTCCGGCTCTCCAATGTCCATCTGCTGTTCGGTGACGGCATGCTGGGTTTCGACCGCGGAGCCCCTTACGCCGGCATCATTGCCGCGGCGGGTGGCGAAGCGCTGCCGCAGGCGTGGCTGGACCAGCTGGCGGTCGGTGGGCGCCTGGTCGCTCCGGCGCGCACCGCCACCGGGCAGCAGCACCTGATGGTGGTCGACAGGACCGCCCAGGGCTGGGTGAGCAAGACGCTCGATGTCGTCAACTTCGTGCCTCTAAAATCGGGCACGGTCTGAAACCTTCTCTTCTGCGGAAGAGGGTGCACCGATCCAGTCGAGGGCCAGGCCCGGAACCGGATCATTCAATACAGGTGGGAATGCTCATGAAAACTCGAGTTCTCCAGGGGGAGTCGCCCTTCGGGAATCCGGTCGGAACGTTCTGGCGCTCGGGCGCCTGGCTGGGTCTGGCGGTGGTGGTGGCCGTGTCGGCTGGCTGCTCGACCCGTCGTGTGTCGGTGCCTGCACCGGTGGAAGACCGGGTCGGCGAGCGGGGCGCCATTGCCCCGGTGACGCCGTCGGCCGTGGCCCTGCCGGGGGCCGAGAACGCCGGCAAGCCGGGCTATTACACCGTCAGGCCCGGGGACACGCTGTTCCGGATTGCCCTGGACAACGGGCAGGCCTGGCGAGATGTCCAGGCCTGGAACAACCTGGCCAACCCGAACGTCATCGAAGTGGGGCAGGTGCTGCGCGTGCAGCCCCCCGTCAATGGCGCTTCCGGAACCGCTTCGGTGAGCGCCGTGGCGACGCCGGGTGTGGTGGCCCGCCCGCTGGGTTCAATCGACGCGCCAGCGCCGGCGGCGCCACCGGCCGCTGCACCTGCTGCGCCGGTCACGGCCGCCGCACCCGCGGCCACACCGGCCCCGGCGCCCGCTGCAGCGCCGGCTCCCGCTCCCGCACCGGCCGCCGGTGGTGACGAGATTGCCTTCATCTGGCCGGCCCAGGGTCCGGTCATTGCCACCTTCGACGAAGCCCGCAACAGCAAGGGCGTGAGCATCGGTGGCCGCATCGGTGACCCGGTGCTGGCGGCGGCCGACGGCCGTGTGGTGTACGCGGGTGCCGGCCTGCGCGGTTACGGCAACCTGGTGATCCTCAAGCACAACAACACCTACCTCACCGCCTACGCCCACAACCAGGCGCTGCTGGTGCGCGAGGACCAGGCGGTCCGCCAGGGGCAGCGCATTGCCGAGATGGGCAGCAGCGACACCGACCGGGTCAAGCTGCACTTCGAGGTGCGCCGCCTGGGCAAGCCGGTGGACCCCATGCAGCACCTGCCCAGGCGCTGAGCCGGTGCAACGGTCTTTTCTGCCCTGACCTGCGGATATCCATGGCCTGGCCGGTGCTCGTCTTCGACATCGAGACCATTCCCGATGTCGACGGGCTGCGGGCGCTGCGCGGTCACCCGTCCTCCTGGTCCGAGGCCGAGGTCTACCAGGCCTGGCTGGACGAGCGCAAGGAAAAGGGGCAGAGCGACTTTGCCCCGCTGTACCTGCAGCGCGTGCTGTGCATCAGCGTGGTGTTCCGCAACGCCGAGGGGATGCGCGTGCATTCGTTCGTCGACCGCGACGGCCACAGCGAGGCCAAGGTGGTCCAGACCTTCTTCCACAGCATCGAAAAGCACCAGCCCCAGCTCGTGAGCTGGAACGGGGGCGGCTTCGATCTGCCGGTGCTGCACTACCGCGGGTTGCGCCACGGCGTCGAGGCCAGCAAGTACTGGGACATGGGCGAGGACGACCGCGAGTACAAGTGGAACAACTACATCGGTCGCTACCACATGCGCCACCTGGACCTGATGGACCTGCTGGCCATGTACACGCCCAAGAACAATGCGCCGCTGGACGCGCTGGCCAAGCTGTGCGGGTTCCCCGGCAAGCTCGGCATGGACGGCTCGCAGGTGTATGCCCAGTACCTGGCCGGGCAGACGGAAGACGTGCGCCGCTACTGCGAGACCGACGTCATGAACACCTACCTGATGTACTGCCGCTTCCAGAAAATGCGCGGCGGTCTGACGGAAGCCGAGTACACGCAGGAGATCGAACTGGTCAAAGGCAGCCTGGAGCAGCTGGCGCCCACCGAGACCCACTGGCGCGAGTACCTGGACGCGTGGGTCTGATGGCCGGCGTGGCAGCCCTGCGGCGGCTGCGCTGCTCCTGAGACAATCGGGGCATGAGTTCATCCAGTTCCCCGTCACCCGAAAACCCGTCCCCCGCCCAGACGCTGCCTGAAGGCTGGCTGGCCATCGAGTCGCTGGACATCGAGGCCCAGGGCATCGCCCACCGGCCCGATGGCAAGGTGGTCTTCGTCGAAGGCGCGCTGCCGTTCGAGCAGGTCAGCGTCAGCGTGCACCGGCGCAAGAACAACTGGGAAGCCGCCACCGCGACCGAAATCCACCGCGAATCGTCGCAGCGGGTGCGGCCGGGTTGTCCGCATTTCGGGTTGCACGCCGGCGCCTGTGGTGGCTGCAAGATGCAGCACCTGCACGAGTCGGCCCAGGTGGCCATCAAGCAGCGGGTGCTGGAGGACAACCTCTGGCATCTGGGCAAGGTCCGTGCCGGGACCGTGCTGCGGCCCATCCAGGGCCCGGCCTGGGGCTACCGCTACCGGGCCCGCCTGTCGGTGCGCCACGTGCACAAGAAGGGCGTGGTGCTGATCGGCTTTCACGAGCGAAAGAGCCGCTACGTGGCCGACATGCAGGTGTGCCATGTGCTGCCGCCCCATGTCAGCGCCCTGCTGCTGCCGCTGCGCGAGCTGATTCACCGCATGGACGCGCGCGAGACCTGTCCCCAGATCGAGCTGGCCTGTGGCGACACGGTGACGGCCCTGGTGCTGCGTCACCTGGAGCCCCTGTCCGACCATGATCTGGCCCACCTGCGGGACTTCGGTCACCGGCATGGCGTGCAGTGGTGGCTGCAGCCCAAGGGACCGGACACGGTCAAGCGGCTCGATGAAGGGGGAGCGGCGCTGTCCTACGCGCTGCCGGAGTTCGGCATCGACATGCCGTTCCGGCCGACCGACTTCACCCAGGTCAATCCCCACATCAACCGGGTGCTGGTCTCGCGCGCCCTGCGCCTGCTGGACGCCCAGCCGCACGAGCGGGTGATCGACTGGTTCTGTGGCCTGGGCAACTTCACCCTGCCGCTGGCCACCCAGGCCGGCGAGGTGTTGGGCATCGAGGGCAGTGAGGCGCTGGTGGCCCGCTCACGCCAGAACCTGGCGCACAACCAGGCCGGACGTGCCCGCCCGCTGGCTCAGACCCGCTTTGTGGCGCGCAACCTGTTCGAGATGGATCCGGCCCAGCTGGTGGCCGACGGTGTCGCCGACAAATGGCTGGTTGACCCGCCCCGCGAAGGAGCCTTTGCCCTGTCCAAGGCGCTGGCCGACCTGCACCAGCAACCGGAGTTGAGGGAGGGCGGCTGGCGGCCGCCGCAGCGCATCGTCTATGTCAGCTGCAACCCGGCCACGCTCGCCCGGGACGCCGGGCTGCTGGTGCATCAGGCCGGTTACCGCTGCGTGGCGGCCGGGGTGGTCAACATGTTCCCCCACACCGCCCACGTCGAAAGCATGGCGGTGTTCGAGCGGGCCACAGGGAACTGAACGCCAGGGCCTCGGTCCAGCCGCTCAGGAACGGCTGGACCGCTCGCTGGCGCGCTCGGGGCTGCGCTCGGAATCGTCGCTGAGGGCCGGATCGGTGCGCGAAGGGCCGCGCTCGCTGGGCATGCCGACGATTTCATTTTCTCGCATGTACTGGTCCATGTCCTTCCAGCCCGCGAACACGGCGGCCTTGCCGGCCCGCGGGTTGCTGTTGAAGCAGTCCTCGATGCTGCGCACCGCGTGCCGGCAGGCGCTGCCGATGGCGCGGGCTTCGGCCTCTTTCTTGGCGTTGATCTGGGTCGCGGTCTCGATGCCCAAGGCCTCGCAGCCAGCCATCAGGCCGCCGGACAGGAGCAGGGCGAGGGTGAGGGACAGGCGTTTCATGGCGGGACAGAAGCGGTGGTTGACAGGTTTTCGGCAACCCGACGCTCAACTTGAGCCTCTGTGCCGCACCACCCGGTCAGCCCTGCCCGCAAAACGAAGGGGCCCCGCAGGGCCCCCGATCGACTGGAGCGCGGGCGCGCTCTCAGTCGCGCTCGCCGCCGAACAGGCCCAGCAGGGCCAGCAGGCTCTGGAACACGTTGAAGACGCTCAGGTACAGGCCCAGGGTGGCAGTGATGTAGTTGGTCTCGCCGCCATCGACGATGCGCTTGAGGTCGTGGAGGATGAACAGGCTGAACACGATGATGGCCATGGTCGCAATGGCCGCCATGCCCGCGGTGCTGCCGACAAACACGTTGATGATGGCACCGATCATGATGGCCAGCGCACCGACGAACAGCCATTTGCCCATGCCTGAGAGGTCGCGCTTGATGACGGTGGACAGGTTGGCCATGACGAAGAAAACCACGGCCGTACCACCGAAGGCGGTCATCACCAGGCTGGATCCGTTGCTGAAACCCATCACCGCGGCCAGCAGACGCGAGAGCATCAGGCCCATGAAGAACGTGAAGGCCAGCAACACCGGCACACCGGCGGCCGAATTCTTGGTCTTTTCGATGGCGAACATGAAGCCGAAGGCACCGCCCAGGAACACGATCAGACCCAGGCCCCCGGTCAGGCTGGCGGTGATGCCGGTCTGTACACCGATCCAGGCGCCCAGCACGGTGGGCAGCATGGACAGGGCCAGCAGCCAGTAGGTGTTGCGCAGCACGCGGTTGCGCTGCAGCTCGGACGATGCAAGGCCACCCAGATGGCCGCTGCGTTGGACTTGTTCGGTCATGGTTCGATGCTCCTTGGATCGGTTTCGGTGGAGCCGGCAAGCCGGCGACGCTGACTGGGGATTCTAGTGCCCTTGTGGCAACGCAGTCCGGTACGGGTTGGGATGGCCCCGGCGTCAAGGCAGTTGTGACCGCCACGGGGCCAATGGATGCGTTATCGTCGGGGCGTGACCGCTCCAGCCTTGCCGGTTCAGACTTTCAACCCCAGGAAAAGTTCATGAAAACCAAATCCGTGCTCGAACTCGCCGACCTCAAGCTCATGGCCGCTGCGGCCGAGGCCGAGGCCCAGAAGAACCAGTGGGCGGTGACCATTGCCATCGTCGATGACGGGGGCCATGCGCTGTGGTTGCAAAGGCTGGACGGCGCGGCGGCCATTTCTGCCCACATCGCGCTGTCCAAGGCCCAGACCGCCGCCCTCGGGCGGCGCGAAAGCAAGATCTACGAGGACATGATCAACCAGGGGCGGGTGTCCTTCCTGAGCGCCCCGGTGCTCTCGGGCATGCTTGAAGGCGGTGTGCCCATCGTCAAGGACGGGCAGTGCATCGGTGGTGTGGGCGTCAGTGGCGTCAAGTCCAATGAAGACGCTCAGGTCGCGCGCGCCGCACTGGCGGCCATCGGTCTGTGACAGACTCGTGGAAAAAAGCGGCCTGGCTACCGGATGACTTTGGAAAGCATCCCTGGCTGGCCCAAATGCGACAGACGGGGATCGGGTTCCCCTGTGTCGCCCCACGATGAACCTTGATCACTTCGTCAGGATGAGCTTGCCCTGGCGCGTGGCCTGAAGCCGGTAGAGGTTGCCGTTGTGGGCAATCGTGACCGCCTGATGGCCTTGGAGGACCTGCTGGCTGTCCAGCACGGCGGCTGCCGTCAGAGTCGTCGGCATGTCGTCACCGGTCTTCCGTGCGACGGGTGCCAGGGATGCGGTTTGCTCATGTCGGGTCGAGCTCATGGTCTGACTCCCTTCACTGGGTGGCCGGCTCGGTGACAAAGCCGATCTTGCGCAGGCCGGCGCGCTGGGCGGCGGAGAGCAGTTCGGCCACACGTTCGTAGCGCACCGCGCGATCGCCCCGGATGTGCAGCTCCGGCTGGGGCTCCATCGCGGCCGCGGCGCTCAGGCGGTCGGGCAACTGTTCGTCTTCGATGCGGGCATCGTTCCAGTGGTACTGGCCGTTGGCATCGACCACCAGGCGGATGTTCTCCGGCTTGTCCAGCAGGCGTTCGCTGCTGGCCTTGGGCAGGTCGACACTGACCGCGTGCTTGATGACCGGCACGGTGATGATGAAGATGATGAGCAGCACCAGCATGACGTCGATGAACGGGATCATGTTGATCTCGCTGAGCATCTCGTCGCTGTCGTCCTGGGTTCCGATGGCCATGGATCAGCCCCTTTTCATGGGCAGCACCTTGCCCTCGCTGCCGGCACTGACGCGGGCACCGGTGACGAAGTAGGCGTGCAGGTCGTGGGCAAAGCGGTTGAGCTGGTGGGCGATGCGCTTGTTGCCGCGCACCAGCGCGTTGTAGGCCAGCACCGCCGGAATCGCCACCAGCAGGCCCAGCGCGGTCATGACCAGCGCCTCGCCGATGGGGCCGGCCACCTGGTCGATGCTGACCTGGCCGGCGGCGCCGATGCCCAGCAGCGCGTGGTAGATGCCCCAGACGGTCCCGAACAGGCCGATGAAGGGCGCGGTGGAGGCGATGGAGGCCAGCACCGTCAGGCCGCTTTGTGACCTGGCCGTGTGGTCGTCCAGGCTGCGGCGCAGGCAGCGCTCGACCCAGTCGCTCACGTCCAGGCTGTCGTGCAACTGCGGCCCGGTGCGGCCGTCCTTGTGCAGGATGTGCCTCTGGGCTTCGCGACCCTCCATCGCCAGGTTGCGAAACGGGTTGTTCTGGGCATCCCCCAGTTTGTCCATGCCCTCGGCGAAGTCGGCGCTGTGCCAGAAGCCTTCGCAGCCTTTGGCCTGGCGCCGGTGGGCGCGCTGGTCGAGCAACTTCCACAGAAAGATGACCCAGGTGGCCAGCGACATGAGGAAGAGCACGACGGCGACCGTCCTGATGACGGCGTCACCTTCGGTCCAGATCAGGGCAAGGCCGTTGTTGGCAAAAGAAGCGTCCATGGTGTTGATGGTAGGAAATGAGAAGGGAATGAGACAACCTGTCGGTCAGCAGGCTCACTCCAGCACAAAACTGATCGGAATGTTGAACCACATGGCTTCGGGCACACCACCGCGTTTGCCCGGCACGTAGCGCCAGCGCAGCACGGTTTGAAGAGCCGCCTGATCGAGGCGGTCATAGCCGCTGGAGCTGCGGATCTCGGCGCGGGTGGCGGTGCCGTCAACGTCGATGTAGGCGCGGACGACCACACGACCTTGCTCGCCCAGCCGGCGGGACAGGGGCGGGTAGGCGGGCGGCGGGTTGTTGAGGTAGGCGGCGCTGCTGGAGGGCAGCACCACCGGAGCGGGGGCCGCAGGCGCCGCGCCAGGCACACCGTTGCTGTTGGGCGCGGTGGCGGTGGCCGCTGTGGGTGCGGGCTCCAGCTTGTCCGGGGCTGCCACTTCGAGGGCCGCCGTCGGCGCCGCTTCGGCGACCGGCAGCGGTTCGGGTGCGGGTGCGGGTGCCGGGGCGCGTGGGGTCGCTGGTCGGGGGCGGGGTGGTTCCGGCCGGGCGGCGGGCGGCGGTGGGGCTGGCTCCACCTGGGGCTGGGGCAGCTGGACGAAGTCGGCCAGCACCTGCACCGGCACGATGGTTTCGACCACGCGGCGCAGCAGCCCGCTCTGAAGGGCCCAGAGCCCCAGGATGTGGGCACCGATGACGGCCACGACGATGAGAAGGCGGGCAGACATGAAGGGTGATGGCTCGTCGCAGGGAGAAAAGCCAGGGTAAACAGGGGCCAGACTGGCACTCATAGTGTAGGACGGGGCTGCCGGTGGCAGGTCGGGCGAGGCGGTATCGGGAGTCAGCGGCCGAACACCCAGCAGAGGGCCACCAGGGTCAGGGCAAGCGTGCCTCCGACGAGGCCGAGGGCGGTGAGCATGGACGAGTTTGGCGGTGAGGACGGAACAGGAAGTCAGTATAACATCTAAGACGAACAATAATGAGTCGTATTACGATTAAAAGCGGGTTTTTCAGGCTCGCCCCAGGCAAACCGAAGCAGGGTGGCGGCCCCGGGCTCAGCTGCGGCTGGCCGGGCCCTGGGCGGACGCTGCCGCAGATGCCTGAAAGATGTGTGCGGTGTTGAGACCCGGGCTGCATTCGGACCAGACCGCGCGCGCGCAGGATTCGCACTTGCCGCACTGGGTGGCCACACCGAGTTCGAGCTGGATGTCGTCAAAGGCCATGCCGTTGCGCGCAGCACGGGCGATGTGCTGGTCGCTAACCCGGTGGCAGACACAGACGATCATGGGAGCCTCTCACGGTTGGTGTGCGCAAATGATAATCGATTTCATTTGCGCACACAAGCGCCTGTGTTGTCCCCCGTCTCACTCCAGTTCGCCCATCTGGCTCTGCAGGTAGTTCTGAAGGCCCACTTTCTCGATGAGATCGAGCTGGGTTTCCAGGAAGTCGATGTGTTCCTCGGTGTCGTCCAGGATGCCCTGCAGCAGATCGCGCGAGACGTAGTCACGCACCGTCTCGCAATGGGCCATGCCGTCCTTGATGGTTTGCTGGGCACCCTGTTCCATGGCCAGGTCACACGCCAGGATCTCGGGCACCGATTCGCCGACCTTGAGTTTGCCCAGGTCCTGCAGGTTGGGCAGGCCGTCGAGCATGAAGATGCGGTCCATCAGCACGTCGGCATGCTTCATCTCGCCGATGGACTCGGCGTATTCCTTCCTGGCCAGCTTGTCGAAGCCCCAGTGCTTGAGCATGCGGTAGTGCAGGAAGTACTGGTTGATGGCCGTCAGCTCGTTCTTGAGCTGGGCCTGCAGGTGGGCAATGACCTGAGCGTCGCCTTTCATGGAATGCTCCTGATAAATGGCTGGGAAATGTCCCCGATTATGGGTCTTTATGTCCACCCGGCCGGCCCGTACCTGATCATCATGACCGGGTGCCGGGTCAGAACTTCAGGCTGGCGGTCACCTGCAGCGTGCGCCCGGCGCCCGGCACATAGTGGGCCGGGTAGAGCTGGTCGGCATAGAGCTTGTTGGTGACGTTGCTCAGGTTGGCCTTGATGGCCAGCCGGTCGAAGTCGAAGCGGTACTCGGCCATGAGGTCTGCGGTGACGTAGCCGGGCACATTGAACTCGACGCGCGTCGGAGTCTGCTTGCTGCGGAAGTTCAGGCCGCCGCCCACCCGGAACTTGGGGGTGAGCTGGTAGGTGGTCCACACCGAGCCGCTGTGTTCCGGGGTCAGGGCCGGGCGATCGCCCACCCGCTCGCCCGGGGTGTTCTGGGCGCAGCCGCCCGAAGCGGGGCAGGGAGCCGCCTTGGTCACCCGGGCCACGGGCATCCACATGTAGGAGCCGTACACCTCCCACCTGGGGTTGAGCCGGCCGGTGACGTCGATCTCGAAGCCGGCGACATGGCGTCGGCCCGAGGTCGAGATGACCGCCGTGGGCAAACCGGTCTGGGGGTTGATGACGGTGCGGTCCGGGTCGGTGTTGCGCTCATTGAGCTTGGTGGATCGGAACACGGCCAGGCGGGTGGTCCACTGCTTGTTGGCCGAATCGAGCCTGGCGCCCACCTCCAGGTTGATGCTTTTCTCCGGCGGCGTGTCGACGTTGCCGGCGCTCAGCGAGTAGGCATCGCCCGAGGTGTTGAAGGAGGTGCCGGCCGAGACGTGGAAGGAGTGCCGGTCGGTCGGCTGGTACAGGGCGCCGACACGCTGGCTCAGCTCCGAAATCTTCATCCGGTAGGCGGTGACGGTTTCGGGACCGGCGGCGTTGTTGGGGATGCTGCGCAGGTTGTAGTCGCCCACCAGGTTGTCGTAGCGCAGGCCGCCGACCAGCTTGATCTGGGGCGTTACCTGCACCACGTCCTGGACATAGGCGCCCCAGCCGCTGGCCTTGTAGTCGTTGCCGACGCGCAGCACGCGCGAGGCTTCGTCGACGAAGGCGCCGTCGTTGGGCGTGCCGACCGTGGTCGGAGGCTTGGTGAGGGTGACGCCTCCCTGCGCGGCGTTGCGGGCGGCAAAGACGGTGCGCTTTTCCTGCGAGAAGTCCGCGCCCGCCATCAGGTGGTGGCGGACACCCAGGGCCTCGAACCTGGTCGTGTAGTCGGTCTGGGCCTGCACGATGTCCATGTCCTGGATCTTCAGGTGCGTGCCGCGCGTGAAGCGTGTGTCGGGGCCGAAGTTGCCCAGATGGGCCGCGACGCCGCCCGGCTGCTGCGCCGCCCCGGCCAGGCGAATGGCGCCGGAGCGCTGATCGCGGTTGAACTCGCCCACACGCAGCCTGGTGGTCAGCTCGCTGTCCCGGCTGAACCGGTGGGTGTGCCCCAGCGTGGCGATGGTGCCGCCGCTCTCGTTGTAGTCGCTGGCCAGGCCATAGTAGGCGTCCGGATCCAGCGGCAGCAGCACCCGCTCGTTCGCAGGCGCACCGGCGTAGGGCGCAATGAAGGGCAGTCCGTAGTTGATGCCGTTGTTGTTGTCCAGGTGGTAGAGGCTGGCCATCAGCTCGTTCTTCTCGCCGATGCCCCAGCGGTAGGCCGCGGCCAGACCGCGCTTGTCGAGGCTGGCGCCGGTGCCGTCGTTGTCGGCCTTGGTCACCATGGCGTTGATGCGCAGGGCCGCGTTCTCACCGGTCTTGAGGTTGAAGTCACCCACGGCCCGCACGTACTGGCGGCTGCCCAGGGTCAGGTCGACCTGGTGCTCGTCGATGAGGCGGGGCATTTTGGACACCTGGTTGACCGCTCCGCCGGTCGAGCCGCGCCCGAACAGCATGGAGGCCGATCCGCGCAGCACCTCCATGCGGTCCAGGTTGAAGGTGTCCCGGTCGTAGATGGCCGGGTCGCGCATCCCGTCGATGAACAGATCGCCGGTGGCCTGCAGCGAGAACCCACGCAGGCGAATGTCCTCCTCACCCCCTTCGGCCGCGAGAAACGTGACGCCGGCGGTGTTCTTCAGCGCTTCCTTGACGGTGTCCAGGTTGCGGTCGTCGATGAGCTTTTCGGTCACCACGGTCACCGACTGGGGAATGTCCCGCAGGGCCTGGTTGCCCTTGCCGATGGTGGTTTCGGTGGCGCGCAGCGCGTCCTTGCCTTCCGGGGCGAAGGCCGACTCTTTGACCACCACCGTGGGCAGGGTCACGCCCGTGGAGCTGTTGTCCTGGGCCAGGGCGCCGAGCGAGCCGGCCAGGAGCATGGCGCCAAGTGGCAGGGCAACGACAGGAGCAGCCCCGATGGGGCGACGGGTGGCGCGCAGGCGCCGGCTGGGTTTTCTGGATGGCATGGTTGCAGAGCACAAAGGGTTTTTGGCTGGCTGCAACGCACGGGACGCTGTGGCTGGCTGGGGATGTAAGCGTCTGTATTTTAACGCAAATGCGAATGATTCCGATAAAGTAACGTGTTGAAGCCGGTTTTTTGTTTGCGCCCATGCGACCCGACTGCGGGCAAGCGATCGATGTGTGCGGTGCAGCAAATACTATCGATCAAATAGCAACTATCAATATGATGATCCGATAGATCTCCGCTATGATTCAGTCTATTGCGGTGCAACAAGCACTGCAAGCCCTTTCTCGCAACCTCAACCAAGGAAACACCATGTCCCTGATCAACACCCAAGTCCAGCCGTTCAAGACCACCGCTTTCGTCAACCGCGATGGCGGCAAGGGCGAGTTCATCGAAATCACCGAGAAGAACCTGCACGGCAAGTGGTCGGTCCTGATCTTCATGCCGGCCGCCTTCACCTTCAACTGCCCGACCGAAATCGAAGACGCCGCCGACAACTACGCCGAGTTCGCCAAGGCCGGTGCCGAGGTCTACATCGTGACCACCGACACCCACTTCTCGCACAAGGTGTGGCACGAGACCAGCCCGGCCGTGGGCAAGGCCCGTTTCCCGCTGGTCGGCGACCCGACCCACCAGCTGACCAACGCTTTCGGCGTGCACATCCCCGAAGAAGGCCTGGCCCTGCGCGGCACCTTCGTGATCAACCCCGAAGGCGTGATCAAGACCGCCGAAGTGCACGACAACGCCATCGCCCGCGATGTCAAGGAAACCGTGCGCAAGCTCAAGGCCGCCCAGTTTGTGGCCGCCAACCCTGGCCAGGTCTGCCCGGCCAAGTGGAACGAAGGCGCCAAAACCCTGGCTCCTTCTCTGGACCTCGTCGGGAAAATTTGACACCCCCCTGCGCCGCGCCTGCGGCGCGTCTTCCCCCCAGGGGGACAACGCGAGCGGCCCGGCGGAGCCGGTTCCGCCGCGTTCTGGACTGAGCCACTTCGCGCTTCTGTTTCTTCTGGCAGTTCCGCTGCCCGCTGGGCCTGTTTGCAGGCCCAGCCACCAGCGGCATTGGTTCCGCATTTCCATCTTTCACGCATTCAAGGAGTCCGCCATGCTTGACGCCACCCTCAAAGCCCAGTTGCAGCAGTACATGGGCATGCTGCGCCAGCCCATCCGCCTGATCGCTTCGCTGGACGACAGCGCCGCCAGCCAGGAGATGCGCGGCCTGCTGGACGACATCGCCGGTGTGTCGGACAAGATCGGCCTGGATGTCTCCGGCAGCGATGCCCGCAAGCCCTCGTTCGTGATTGCCCGTGACGGTGAGACCACGGGCGTTCGCTTTGCCGGCCTGCCGCTGGGCCATGAGTTCACCTCGCTCGTGCTGGCCCTGCTGTGGACCGGCGGCCACCCGCCCAAGGTGGAGCAGGAGGTGATCGACGCCATCAAGGCGCTGGACGGTGATTTCGGCTTCGAGGTCTACATGTCCCTCTCCTGCCACAACTGCCCGGACGTGGTGCAGGCCCTGTCGCTCATGGCCATCGTCAACCCCAAGGTGCGCACCGTGGTGATCGAGGGCGGCACCTTCCAGCAGGAAGTGACCGAGCGCGAGATCATGGCGGTTCCCATGGTCTTCCTCAACGGCCAGGTGTTCGGCTCGGGCCGCATGACGGTCGAGGAAATCGTGGCCAAGCTCGACACGAATGCCGGCGAGCGCGAAGCGGCCAAACTCAATGCCAAGGACCCCTACGACGTGCTGATCGTCGGTGGTGGCCCGGCCGGTGCGGCGGCGGCCGTCTACGCGGCCCGCAAGGGTATCCGCGTGGGTGTGGCGGCGGAGCGCTTCGGCGGTCAGGTCAACGACACCCTGGCCATCGAGAACTACATCTCGGTGCTGGAAACCGACGGCCCCAAGTTTGCTGCGGCGCTGGAAGCCCAGGTGCGCCACTACGAAGTGGACCTGATGAACCTGCAGCGCGCCGAAAAGCTGGTTCCGGCCAGCGAGCCGGGCGGCCTGGTGCAGGTGCAGATGGCCAATGGCGGTGTGCTCAAGGCGCGCAGCGTCATCCTGTCCACCGGCGCGCGCTGGCGCAACGTCAATGTGCCGGGCGAACAGGCGTACAAGAACAAGGGCGTGGCCTACTGCCCGCACTGCGACGGCCCGCTGTTCAAGGGCAAGCGCACGGCGGTCATCGGTGGCGGCAACTCGGGCGTCGAGGCCGCCATTGACCTGGCCGGCATCGTCCAGCACGTGACGCTGATCGAGTTTGCCGACCAGCTCAAGGCCGACGCCGTGCTGGTGAGCAAGCTCAAGAGCCTGCCCAACGTGAGCATCCACGTCAACGCCCAGACCACCGAGATCACCGGTGTGGATGCGAACGGCAACGACACGGGCAAGGTCACGGGCCTGAAGTACAAGGATCGCTTGAGTGGTCAGGAGCACCTGGTGCCGCTGGAAGGCGTGTTCGTTCAGATCGGCCTGGTGCCCAACACCGAGTTCCTCAAGGGCACGGTCGAGCTCAGCCGCTTCGGCGAGATCGTGGTGGACGCCAAGGGGCACACCAGTGTGGAAGGCGTGTTCGCCGCCGGCGACTGCACCACGGTGCCCTACAAGCAGATTGTGATTGCCGCCGGCGAGGGCGCCAAGGCGGCCCTGAGTGCCTTCGATCACCTGATTCGCACGCCGGTCCCCGCCGAGCGCCCGGTGGCCGCTGTGGCCGCCTGATGGCGCGGGGCGCTGCCGCCCCCTGATTCGCCCCTTCCAGGCCCCGGTCATCCGGGGCCTTTTTCATGGCTTGTTGCCCGAGCACCTCGGTTGACCGGGCTTGGCCCGAGGGCTCGTGGCAGGTTCTTTGCAAGGCCGGCGTCAGACGTCGAAACGTTTGCTAGGTGCTTACCCTAGGTTTGCTGTCGCAGCCTCGTCGCAGCAATTTTGCTGTAAGAAAGCGGCACGACAGTCGCGACCGTAATGCCAAAAACCGCACGGTCAATGGCATGCAAAGCGTGGCGGCGAAAGCCGCCAAAACATCCAGCGCATCACTACGAGGAGATGACGTTCATGTCGAGTGACAACAACGCAAAGGCCTATTGGTCTGCGACGCTCAGCCTGTTGACCAAGGTTTTGGTCATCTGGGCTGTTGTGTCGTACGGCGCGGGCATCCTGTTTGCCCCTGCTCTCAACAGCATCCAGCTCGGCGGCTACCCGCTGGGGTTCTGGTTTGCCCAGCAAGGTTCGATCTACATCTTCATCGCGCTGATCTTCTGGTACGCGAAAAAGATGAAAGACATCGACCGCAAGTTCGGCATGCAGGAAGACTGATTCAGAAAAGGACCTGACAAATGGGACTTCAAACAATGACCTATCTGGTCGTGGGGCTCAGCTTCGCGATCTACATCGGCATCGCCATCTGGGCGCGTGCCGGCAGCACCAAGGACTTCTACGTGGCCGGCGGTGGTGTGCACCCCGTGACCAACGGCATGGCGACCGCCGCCGACTGGATGTCGGCCGCGTCCTTCATCTCGATGGCCGGCCTGATCTCCAACATGGGCTACGGCGGCGCCGTGTTCCTGATGGGCTGGACCGGCGGCTACGTGCTGCTGGCCTGCCTGCTGGCCCCGTACCTGCGCAAGTTCGGCAAGTTCACCGTGCCCGAGTTCATCGGTGATCGCTACTACTCGCAGTTCGCCCGCAACGTGGCCGTGGTCTGCCTGCTGGTGGCTTCCATCGTGTACATCATCGGCCAGATGACCGGTGTGGGCGTGACCTTCGCCCGCTTCCTGGGCGTCTCGCGCGAGATGGGCATCTACATCGGCATGGCCATCGTGTTCGCCTACGCCGTGTTCGGTGGCATGAAGGGCATCACCTACACCCAGGTGGCACAGTACATCGTGCTGATCCTGGCTTACCTGGTGCCGGCCTTCTTCATCTCGCTGAACCTGACCGGCAACTTCCTGCCGCAGCTGGGCCTGGGCTCCACCCTGGCAGGCACCGACGTGTCGCTCCTGGCCAAGCTGGACCAGGTGGTGACCGATCTGGGCTTCGGCCAGTACACCACGACGACGGCCGGAACGACCATCAACATGGTCTTCTACACGATCTCGCTGATGATCGGTACCGCCGGTCTGCCCCACGTGATCGTGCGCTTCTTCACCGTGCCGAAAGTGGCCGATGCACGTTCGTCCGCCGGCTGGGCGCTGGTCTTCATTGCCCTGCTGTACACCACCGCTCCCGCCGTGGGTGCCATGGCCCGCCTGAACCTGTTCGGCACCACCAACACCGCCGTGGGCATCACCCAGAACGCCGCCGGCCAGCTGGTCGTGAACGCCGATGTGGTGAACGCCAAGCCCGACATGTTCGCGCCTGAGGCCAGCCTGCTTTACGAGCAGCGTCCTGACTGGATGAAGCGCTGGGAACAGACCGGCCTGCTCAAGTGGGAAGACAAGAACGGCGACGGTCGCATCCAGTTCTACAACAGCGGCACCAAGAACGAAGCCGTGCTGGCCAGGGCTGAAGCCGCTGGCTGGAAGGGCAACGAACTGACGGTGAACGCCGACATCATCGTGCTGGCCAACCCGGAAATCGCGCAGCTGCCCAACTGGGTGATCGCGCTCGTCGCTGCCGGTGGCCTGGCCGCCGCCCTCTCGACCGCTGCCGGTCTGCTGCTGGCCATCTCTTCGGCCATCTCGCACGACCTGATCAAGGGTGCCATCAAGCCCGACATCAGCGAGAAGAGTGAGCTGCTGGCAGGCAAGATCTCCATGGCTGCCGCCATCTTCGTGGCCGGTTACCTGGGATTGAACCCACCAGGCTTCGCGGCCGGTACCGTGGCCCTGGCTTTCGGTATTGCTGCGTCGACGATCTTCCCGGCCCTGATGATGGGTATCTTCAGCAAGACCATCACCGACAAGGGCGCCAGCGCCGGCATGCTGGCGGGTCTGGCTGTGACCTGCTTCTACGTGTTCGCGCACAAGGGCATCTTCTTCGTGAAGGGCACCGAGTACCTCGACCTGATCGGCGGCGCCAACAGCTTCTTCACCATCACCCCCGAGGCCTTCGGCACCGTGGGCGCGATCGTGAACTTCGTTGTGGCTTTCGCGGTCAGCAAGATGGGTTCGCCTGTCCCGTCGCACATTGCCGCCATGGTTGATGCGGTCCGTACCCCCAAGGGTGCCGGCGCCGCCACCGGTCACTGAGCGTCTGCGTCGAGAGCCTGACCTAGGCCCGGGGCGGTCGATGTACCGCCCTTCGATCGACCCCGTCGGGTGACCGACGGGGTTTTTTCTTGCGACAATGCAATATTCGAGCTTGCGATCCAACCTGGACGTCCATGAGTATCTACATCTTCAACTGGCTCTTCCTGCTGGCGCTGTTCCCCGTGGCCTTCTTCTGGCTGCGCCGGGCCTGGCGCATTCTCTTCAAGCGGGATTTTTCGGAAGTGGCACTCAAGAAAGGGCTGCCCCCGCCCAATGCAGAGCGTTACGCCCCTTACGAAATGATCATCAACCTGCTCGGTGGTATCGTGATGGTGGGCGTGCTGGTGGCGGTGCTGGGCTTCCAGGCACTGGAGCGTGATGACTGGGTAGCCATTGCCGGTGTCACCCTGTGGATGAAGCTGTTTGCGTCATTTGCCCTGAGCCGCCATGCCCATGGCCTGGGGCCGGCCCACAAGAAGAAGCCCAAGGACGAATCGGCGCCCGGCTCCTGAACCGGTGGATCGCCAAAGAACAAAGAGGCCGCCCACGGGCGGCCTCTTTCATGGGGAGATCTGGTGTTCAGTAAGCCAGCCGTTCCGGCCGGATCTCCTGCAGGATGGTGGTGGCGATCTCTTCGATCGACTTGGTGGTGGTCGACAGCCAGCGGATGCCCTCGCGCCGCATCATGGCCTCGGCTTCGCTGACCTCGGCCCGGCAGTTCTCCAGGCTGGCATAACGCGAATGGGGGCGCCGCTCGTTGCGGATTTCGGCCAGGCGCTCGGGAGCGATGGTGAGGCCGAACAGCTTCTTGCGGTGCGGCACCAGCGCCGGGGGCAGCTTGCGGCGTTCGAAATCTTCCGGAATCAGGGGATAGTTGGAGGCCTTGAGACCGTGCTGCAGCGCCAGGTAGAGCGAGGTGGGGGTCTTGCCGCTGCGGCTGACGCCCACCAGGATCACGTCCGAGGACTCCAGGTCCAGATGGCTCTGACCGTCGTCGTGCATGAGCGAGAAATTGATGGCCTCGATGCGCTCGTTGTACTCCTTGCTCTTGGAAGCGTCGGAGAAGCGGCCGACCCGGTGGTTGGACTTGATGCCCAGTTCCACCTCCAGCGGTTCGACGAAGGTGCCGAACATGTCCAGCAGCATGCCCTTGCACTGCTCCTTGACGACATGGAGCACATCCAGGTTCACGATGGTGGCAAACACCAGCGGCCGGCGGCCCTCGATGTCGGCGGTGTGGTTGATCTGGCGCACCGCCTGGTGGGCCTTGTCGACGTCGTCCAGAAAAGGCAGGCGGACCCGCCGCACGTCGGTCTCGAACTGGTTCAGGATGGCATTGCCGAAGGTCTCTGCCGTGATGCCGGTGCCGTCGGAAAGAAAGAATACGGTTCTGCTGGGCATGGGCGGGTGTCGGATGGGATGTTCGGTCGAGGAATTTTCAGGCCCGCCTGCACGAGCTTTCACGGAGGCCGGGCGAATGCATTTCCAAAGGCCACACCCCAGCGCCTACAATGGCAGGCGACCCGGGCAGCCAAGTCTGCCCGCATAGCGTAACCGCATTTGATCGCCCCGCGCCACCCCCGGACCCACAACAGAACAACAGGTCATCGGCTGATGCACGGAGTGCCCGGTTTTTCAACCTTAGGAGTCTTCCATGTCCAAGCTGTTTGAGCCGACCGCCCTGGTCGTGCCATTTGAAAAACTGCGCATGACCGATGTCGAGGCGGTCGGCGGCAAGAACGCCAGTCTCGGCGAAATGATTTCGCACCTGCCCGAGGGCGTCAAGGTGCCCACAGGCTTCGCCACCACCGCCCACGCCTACCGGGCATTCCTGCAGGCCGGAGGGCTGGGGGACCGGATCAACGCCCGCCTGGACGCGCTCGACATCGAGGACGTGCGCGCCCTGGCCGAGGCCGGCGCCGAAATCCGCGCCATGGTGGAGAACCAGCCTTTTCCGGCCGACCTGGAGCAGGCCATCCGCGACGAGTTCGCCCGCCTTTCGGCCGGCAACCCGGATGCGTCGTTTGCCGTGCGCTCCTCGGCCACGGCTGAAGACCTGCCGGACGCCTCGTTCGCCGGCCAGCAGGAGACGTTCCTGAACGTGCACGGCATCGAAGACGTCCTGCACAAGACCAAGGAGGTCTTTGCCTCGCTTTACAACGACCGCGCCATCAGCTACCGGGTGCACAAGGGTTTTGCCCACGCCGACGTGGCGCTGTCGGCGGGCGTGCAGCGCATGGTGCGTTCCGACCTGGGCGCATCGGGCGTGATGTTCACCATCGACACCGAGTCGGGCTTCGAGGACGTGGTCTTCATCACCAGCAGCTACGGGCTCGGCGAGACCGTGGTGCAGGGTGCCGTGAACCCGGACGAGTTCTATGTGCACAAGCCCATGCTCAAGGCCGGCAAGCGCGCGGTGATCCGCCGCAACCTGGGCAGCAAGCTGATCGAGATGGTGTTCACCTCGCCCGAGGAGAAGGCGGCGACGAAGAAGCTGGTCAAGACCGTGGACGTGCCGGTCGAGCTGCGCAACCGCTACAGCCTGACCGAAGCCGAGGTGGAGCAGCTGGCGCGCTACGCGGTGGTCATCGAGCAACACTACGGCCGGCCCATGGACATCGAGTGGGGCAAGGACGGTGAAGACGGGCAACTCTACATCCTGCAGGCGCGGCCCGAGACGGTCAAGAGCCAGGCCGCCGGCAAGGTGGAGATGCGCTACAAACTCAAGGGCAAGGGGGCGGTGCTGGCCAGCGGCCGCGCCATCGGCCAGAAGGTGGGGACCGGTCCGGTGCGCCTGGTGCACAGCACCAGCGAGATGGATCGGGTGCAACCGGGCGACGTGCTGGTGACCGACATGACCGACCCGAACTGGGAGCCGGTGATGAAGCGTGCCAGCGCCATTGTCACCAACCGGGGCGGCCGCACCTGCCACGCGGCCATCATTGCGCGCGAGCTGGGCATCCCGGCGGTGGTCGGTTGCGGCAACGCCACCGAGACGCTCAAGGACGGCACCCTGGTGACCGTCAGCTGCGCCGAGGGTGACACCGGCCACATCTACGACGGCCTGCTGGAAACCGAGGTGACCGAGGTCAGGCGCGGCGAGATGCCCGAGGTCGACGTCAAGATCATGATGAACGTCGGCAATCCCCAGCTGGCCTTCGACTTCGCCCAGATTCCCAACGGCGGCGTGGGTCTGGCGCGGCTGGAGTTCATCATCAACAACAATATCGGGGTCCATCCCAAGGCGATCCTGGACTATCCGGCGGTCGATGCCGACCTGAAGAAGGCGGTGGAGTCGGTGGCCCGCGGGCACGCCAGCCCGCGCGCCTTCTACGTCGACAAGGTGGCCGAGGGCGTGGCAACGATTGCCGCCGCTTTCTGGCCCAAGCCGGTCATCGTGCGCCTGTCGGACTTCAAGTCGAACGAGTACCGCAAGCTGGTCGGCGGCAGCCGCTACGAGCCCGACGAAGAGAACCCGATGCTGGGCTTCCGTGGCGCGGCACGCTACATCAGCGAAGACTTTGCCGAGGCCTTTGCCATGGAATGCGAGGCCCTCAAGCGGGTGCGCGAGCACATGGGCCTGACCAACGTCCAGGTCATGGTGCCTTTTGTGCGCACGCTGGAGCAGGCGCGCAAGGTGACCGAGCTGCTGGCGGCCAAGGGCCTGAAACGCGGCGAGAACGATCTGAAGCTGATCATGATGTGCGAGATCCCGAGCAACGCGGTGCTGGCCAACGACTTCCTGCAGTACTTCGACGGCTTCTCGATCGGCTCCAACGACCTGACCCAGCTGACCCTCGGCCTGGACCGCGATTCGGGCCTGGAGCTGCTGGCGCACGACTTCGACGAGCGCGACCCGGCGGTCAAGGCCCTGCTCAGGCTGGCCATCGGTGCCTGCAAGGCGCAGGGCAAGTACGTCGGCATCTGCGGCCAGGGCCCCAGCGACCATCCGGACTTTGCGCAGTGGCTCAAGGACGAAGGCATCAGCTCGATTTCGCTGAATCCGGACTCGGTGGTCGATACCTGGCAGCTGCTGGCCGGCGACTGACCGGTGTCGGCGCAGGACGGGGCGGCACGGCACGGGCCCTGCCGCCCCGTCCTGTCGCGTAAGGGCATGGTCAGAGCAGGGGGCACAATAGGGGGAGGGTAGGCGGCCTGCGCACACACCACCCTTGAGGAGACACGCATGTTCCAAGGCTTGGGCGCCCAACGGCTTGTGGCCCTGTTTGTGGCCGGCTGGTTCCTGTTCAATTTTCCTTTGCTGGCCCTGTGGGATGCGGACGTGCGTGTGCTGGGCCTGCCCCTGTTTCCGTTGGCGCTGTTCGTGCTCTGGGCCGCGCTGATTGCCGCGCTGGCCTGGGTGGTGGAGCGCAGCCAGGAGCGCGCGCCGCGCCCGGGTGAGACCGAGAGCTGAGGAGCGGCGCATGCTGTCCCCTGGCCTGGTCCTCGCTGTTTCCTTCGCCTACCTGCTGCTGCTGTTTGCGGTTGCCTACTGGGCAGACCGGCGGGCCGCGCAGGGCCGCTCGGTGATCGGCAACGCCTGGGTCTATGCCCTGTCCATGGCGGTGTACTGCACGGCCTGGACCTATTTCGGCAGCGTGGGCCGGGCGGCCAGTTCCGGCGTGTGGTTCCTGCCCATCTACCTGGGGCCTATGCTGGCCATGATTCTGGCCTGGATGGTGGTGCGCAAGATGATCCGCATCGCCAAGACCTACCGCATCACCACGATTGCCGACTTCATTGCCAGCCGCTACGGCAAGAGCCCGACCCTGGCGGGGCTGGTGACGCTGATCACGGTGGTCGGCATCGTGCCCTACATCGCCCTGCAGCTCAAGGCCATCTCCAGCGGCTACGCGCTGCTGACCACGCCGCTGGGGCAGGCCGTTGCCAGCGAACAGGTCTGGTGGCAGGACGGGACTTTCTACGTCGCCCTGGCACTGGCCGGCTTCACCATCGTTTTCGGTGCACGCCACCTGGACAACACGGAGCGCCACGAGGGCATGGTGGCTGCCATCGCCTTTGAATCGGTGGTCAAGCTGGTGGCATTTCTGGCGGTGGGCGTGTTCGTGAGTTTCGTGCTGTTCGCCAGCCCGGTCGACATCTTCGACCGGGCCTGGGAGGTGGATGAGTTGCGGCGCCTGATGCAGTTCGGGCAGGGTCTGCCGTTTGCCTATGCCCAGTGGTTCGGCCTGATCCTGCTCGCCATGCTCTCGGTGATCTTCCTGCCCCGGCAGTTCCAGGTCATGGTGGTGGAAAACGTGGACGAACAGCACCTGCGCCGCGCGGTCTGGGTGTTTCCGCTCTACCTGTTCCTGATCAATCTGTTCGTGTTGCCGATTGCCCTGGGTGGCCTCCTCCATTTCGGTCCCGGCAACATGAACCCCGAGACCTTCGTGCTGTCCCTGCCCCTGTCCGAGGGCTACGCGATGTTGGCGCTGTTTGCCTTCGTCGGGGGGCTGTCGGCGGCCACCGGCATGGTGATCGTGGAGGCGATCGCGGTCTCGACCATGGTCTGCAACGACCTGGTCATGCCCTGGCTGCTGCGCATGCGCCGCTTCGGCGCCCGTGCCGGTGGCGACCTGACCGGTCTGCTGCTGGCGATCCGGCGCATCGCGATCGTCGGCATTTTGCTGCTGGGGTATCTGTACTTCCATCTGGCCGGTGAGGCCTATGCGCTGGTGAGCATCGGCCTGATCAGCTTTGCTGCGGTGGCCCAGTTCGCGCCGGCGCTGCTGGGGGGGATGTACTGGAAAGGCGGCACGCAACGGGGGGCGCTGGCGGGCCTGGTGGTCGGATTCGGTTTCTGGGTCTACACGCTGATGCTGCCCTCGCTGGCGAAATCGGGCTGGCTGGACGACGGCTTTCTTGTGCACGGCCTGTTCGGCTGGTCGCTGCTCAGGCCCGAGGCCTTCCTCGGCCTGTCGGGGCTGGACAACCTGACCCACTCCCTGGTCTGGAGCCTGCTGGGCAACATCGGGGCCTATGTCGGGGTGTCCCTGTGGCGTTCACCCACGGCCAGCGAAACCAGCCAGGCCCTGTTGTTCGTCGATGTGTTCAACCGGTCGGCCACGTCCCGTCCGGTGTTCTGGCAGGGCAAGGCGCAGGTGTCGGCCCTGCTGCCGCTGGCGGGCCGCTTTCTGGGGGTCGAGCAGGCGCAGCGCCTGTTTGCCGCTTATGCCCGGCGCGTCGGTGTGCGGTCGGTGGACCAGATACCGGCCGATGCACGGCTGGTGCAGTTCGTCGAGACCCAGCTGGCCGGTGCCATCGGCAGTGCGTCGGCGCGGGTGATGGTGGCCTCGGTGGTGGAGGAGGAGGCGCTGGACCTGGACGACGTGATGCGGATCCTGGACGAAGCCTCCCAGTTGCGGGCCTATTCGCACGCGCTGGAGGAAAAGTCCCATTCCCTGGAACAGGCCACAGCGGAGCTGCGGGAAGCCAACGAAAAGCTGCAGAGCCTGGACCGCCTCAAGGACGACTTCATGTCGTCCGTGACGCATGAACTGCGCACGCCCTTGACGTCGATCAGGGCTTTGTCGGAACTGATGCGCGATGATGCCGACATGGCGCCAGAGCAGCGCCAGCAGTTTCTGGACATCATCGTGACCGAAACCGAGCGCCTGACGCGCCTGGTCAACCAGGTGCTGGACATGGCGAAGATCGAGGCCGGACATGCCGAGTGGCACACCGAGGACATCGACATGAAGGAGTTGCTGGAACAGGCGGCCGGAACCATGGCCGAGACCTTTCGCGAACGGGGCGTGGGCCTGGCGCTGGAGTTGTCCGATCCGGGGCGTCCGGTGCGTGCCGACAGCGACCGCATCACCCAGGTGGTGCTGAACCTGCTCTCGAACGCGGCCAAGTACGCGCCTCGCGGCAGCGGACGGGTGACCCTGGGCTTGCGTCATGACGATCGGGGCGTGACGGTGGAGGTGAGGGACAACGGACCGGGCATCCCCGAGGACCAGCACGCGATGGTGTTCGAGAAGTTTCGCCAGGTTTCGGGCGAGGACCATTACCGGCCGGGCGGTACCGGCCTGGGTCTGCCGATCAGCCGGCAGATCATCAACCATTTCGGCGGCGACATGTGGTTGAGGTCGTCCCCGGGTGCCGGTGCCTGTTTCGGCTTCTCGCTGCCCTGGCAGCCGGCCGAGGCCTGATGCCGACCCGAACCGACACGGAAACAGACACACAAACCGAGAGGAGCACCAGAAGATGAGCCACAAGATACTGATTGCCGATGACGAGCCCAACATCCTGATTTCGCTGGAGTTCCTGATGAAGCGGGAGGGGTACGAGGTGCTGCTTGCCCGGGACGGGCAGGAGGCGCTGGATGTCATCGGCAGGGACCGTCCGGCCCTGGTGCTGCTGGATGTGATGATGCCGGTCAAGACCGGCTTCGATGTCTGCCACGAGGTGCGGGCGAACGAGGCCCTGCGCGGCACGCGAATCCTGATGCTCACCGCCAAGGGACGGGACACCGACGTGGCCAAGGGGCTGGCCCTGGGCGCGGACGCCTACATGACCAAGCCCTTCTCGACCAAGGAACTGGTGCAGAAGGTGCGCGAGATGCTGGGTGAGCCGGCATGAGTGCCCAGCAGAAAACCGACCGCCGTCTCTGGTGGCTGCTGGCGGCGGCCGCCGTCCTGTCCATCGTCTGGCTGTTGCTGACCTTTGCCCTGGTGGGATCCACCCTGGAACCCTCAGCCCGGGCGGGTGTGTCCGAACACCTCGGCGATCGCTGGCTGCTGATTTCGCTGACCTGGGGCGGTGGCATGGCGGCCATTGCCTGGGCCCTCAAACGCTGGTTCGACCACTGGGTGACACCGTCGGTGCAACTGGCGGAAGAGGCGCAGGTGCTGCTGCGCACCGACGTCGTGCGCGAACTCAAGCCGAAGGGCAATGTCGAGACCAGGGTGCTGGCTGGCCTGTTCAACCAGCTGGTGGAGCAGCGTGAGGATCTGCGCCGGCAGATGGACGACAAGGTCCGGGAAGCGGCGCAGGGCATCGAGCAGGAGAAGAGCCGGCTGGCGGCGCTGATGTCGGAGCTGACCCAGAGTGTGGTGGTGTGCAACCTCGATGGCCGCATCCTGCTCTACAACAACCGGGCCCGCATGCAGTTCCGTGCCCTGTCGCAGGCGCCCGGCGTGGCCGGAGGCGCGGAACTGATCGGCCTGGGGCGTTCCATTTACGCCGTGTTCGACCGCAAGCTGGTGGCCCATGCACTGGACAACATCCAGCAGCGCATGCTGCGTGGTGCCGCCCAGCCATCGGCGCAGTTTGTCACCAGCACGCCGGCGGGCCAGCTGCTGCGCGTGCAGATGGCGCCCGTGCGGTTGGCGCCGGCCCAGGATGGGGACTCTGCGGCTGATCACGCCGAGCTCAGCGGGTTTGTGCTCATGCTGGACAACATCACGCGCGATTTCGAGCAGGAATCGGCCCGCGACCAGGTGCTGCACACCCTGACCGAGCGCAGCCGGGCCGCCCTGGCCAGCATGCAGGCGGCCCTGGACATGCTGGAGTATCCGGACCTGGACCCGGCCATGCGCGATCGCTTCCTGGCCGTGCTGCGCGACGAGGCCCGGGTTCTGGGCGAGCGCATCCAGCAGGTGGAAAGCGGAGCGGCCGACAGCCTCAAGACCCGCTGGCCGCTGGAGGAGATGCTGGGTGCCGATCTGGTGGCGGCCGCGGCGCGCCGCATCGAGACCGTCACCAGCCTGCCAGCCTCGGCGGTGGAGGTGGATGGCTCGCTGTGGCTGAAGGTGGAGAGCTTCACCCTGATGCAGGCCCTGGTCTACCTGTCCGGCCGCCTGGCCGACGAGTTCGAGGTCCGCTTCGTGCAGTTGCGTCTGTCGCCGGCCGCAGGCAGTGCGGGCAAGGCCCAGCTGGACCTGGTCTGGTCCGGACAGGCCATGAGCACGGAAACCGTGATGAGCTGGGAAATGGACGCGATGAAGGTGGGCAGCGACACGCTGCGCCTGACCGTGCGCGACGTGATCGACCGGCATGGCGGTGCCTTCTGGTTCGAGCGCGACCGTTCCCGCCATCAGGCCTTTTTCCGGTTCCTGCTGCCGCTGGCCTCGCCCCAGGAGCAGGCCGAGGCGGCGACCTTCGTGCGCAGCGACAGCCGTCCCGAGTATTACGACTTCGACCTGTTCAAGACCACCGAGCAGAGCCGGAGCCTGGATGACCGCAAGCTGAGCGATCTGGTCTACACCGTGTTCGACACCGAAACCACCGGCCTGAACCCGGCCCAGGGCGACGAGATCATCCAGATCGGTGCGACGCGCATCGTCAACGGCAAGCACCTGCGGCAGGAGTGCTTCGAGCAGCTGGTGGACCCGCGTCGGCCGATACCGGCGGCGTCCATCCCGATCCACGGCATCCAGCCCGAGATGGTGGTGGGCCAGCCGACGATCGAGGCGGTGCTGCCGGCATTCCACGCGTTTGCCCAGGACACGGTTCTGGTGGCCCACAACGCGGCGTTCGACATGCGCTTCCTGCAGCTGAAGGAGCGCACGACCGGCCTGGTGTTCGACCACCCGGTGCTCGACACCCTGCTGCTGTCGGCCGTGGTGCATCCGAACCAGGACTCGCACCGGCTGGAAGCGATTGCGGAGCGCTTCAACATCACCATCATCGGGCGCCATACGGCCATGGGGGATGCCATGGTCACGGCCGAGGTTCTGATCAAGCTGATTCCGCTGCTGGCGGAAAAGGGCATCCACACGCTGGGCCAGGCACGCGAGGCAGCCCAGAAGACCTATTACGCGCGATTGAAGTATTGACCCCCCCGCGCGCTGCGCTCGACCCTGGGCACAGCGCGCAGCGGCGCGGGTTCACACCTTGTAGCGCTGGCCCAGAACGGACTGCAGGGACTGGACCACCTGGAAGGCGTCCTTGAGCTGGGTGCGTTCGAAATTGGAGATGTCGTCCGGGTTCATGAAGTTGTCCGGCGCCTGTCCCGCCCGGATCTGCCGGGCCTGGTGCTGGATGCGGGTGTAGGCCAGAAACTCCATGGCGTCGCGCAGGTCGCGTGAGCTTTGCTCGCTGATCGCGCCGCCGGCGGCCGCGCTGTCGAGGCGGTCGTAGGTGTTGACGGCCGTGTCGCCGCCGGCCAGGGCATACACCCGGGCGAGATCGACGATGGGGACGATGCCCGTGTGCTTGAGGTCGATCTTGCCCTTGTTTTCACCGCTGCGGATGGTGCTGATGCCCTTGAACATGCCCAGCGGCGGTGTGTGCGTGAGGGCATTGCCCACCATGTAGGCAAGAAAGATGCTGTTGCCCCGGGTCCGCTGCAGCACTTCGGCGCGCAAGGTGTCCAGCAACTCGCTCCGGCCGTAGACAGCTCGCAGGTCGAAGAAGACGCAGGTGAGCATGAGCGATTTGGGGTCGGGCTGGCCGGTCCAGCGCGCGAAATATTCGGCCCAGCGCTGGCGCGGCTGCCGCCAGGTGTCGGTCATGGCCATCATCTCACCCGGACAATAGATGTAGCCGCAGGCGTCGAGTCCGTCGCAGACGAACTGGGCCAGTTCACGGAAGTAGGTGCCGTGGGCCTTCTCGTCGTAGCTGTCGTCCAGCACGATGCAGTTGTCCTGGTCGGACTTGGCGGTCTGTTCGCTGCGCGCCTGTGAGCCGGCGGCCACCCAGACGTAGTCAACCGGTGGGGGGCCCAGGCGCAGCTCGGCGAGTTGCAGCAGTCGGCAGGTGATGGCGTCGGTGATGGCCGTGATGATGTGACCGGTGCTGTAGGCGGAAGCCTGGGCGCCGGCCAGGCTCTGCTGCAGGCGCTTGATCTTGCCTGCCGATGTCTGCAGTCCCGCGACGTCGGTCTGCTTGTAGATCTCTCCGGCCAGGTAGACCGCCGAGGTGCTGTGCTGCTCGGTCAGGTCGGTGGCCGTGATCATGCCGGCAATGCGCTGTCCGTCGAGCACTGGCACGTGGTGGATGTTGTGGCGCGCCATCAGCATCAATGCGTCGAAGGCCGGGTTCTGGACATCGACCGTCATCGGCGCCAGGGTGGCAATGTCCGTGATGGACCGGCTGGTGTCCAGTCCGGCGGCGATCACGCGGTTGCGCAGATCGCGGTCGGTGATCAGGCCGAACAGGTGGTCCTGCTCGACGATCAGGACGGAAGACACGCGCTTTTCCCGCATCACCTCGGCCGCCTCGCGAATGGAGGTCTGCGGGGGCAGCGTGATGGGCGGGCGCTTGATGAGCGTGCGAACCTGGGTGGTCATCAGGTTGAGCGCCGGGTCGGAAGGGCTGCCGGGGCGCGCGGCCGGAGCTTCGGCCGTGGCCTCTGTGGGGAACAGGTGCCTGAGCATGGGCAGTTCGCTGCGGATATCGGTGAACTCAGGGTCACCGATGTCGGTCCAGGTGCTGTCGTGCGATGCCCGCGCTGCCGTTGCTCCCAGGGCCCGCGCATGCGACTGGCCGAGCCAGTCACCCGCGTTCAGTGTCAGCAGAACCTCGGACTGGGAGTCCAGCAACTCGATCTGGCCCTGGACGAGCCAGCAAAGACTCTGGACCAGCTCACCTGCATCGATGGAGGCGCCTGCCGGGGCATGGTGCAGCGACAGGGTCTGCAGCAGGCGCTCCTGCAGGGCTGGGGACAGCCGGCCTAGCCAGTGGTGCTGGCGGATGAGATCCCTGAGGGGCAGGTTGTCGGGCAGGAGGGAAGTTGCGTTCATGTTCCAGATCCGGTATCACACAGCATGGATGCTACACCCCGGCAGCCATGACGGCCCGGGTAAACCCTTGTCCTGCTTGATCTGCGTCAGTTCCTGCATCGATGGGCGCACATAAGACGGTAAGCTACGGGGCCAGTGCCGACGACTGCCCATCCATCCATGCTTCTGATCATCACCATCGTCAAGGCCGTTGTCGAAATTGCCTTGATGGCGCTGCTGGGCCGTTTCATCCTGGGCTGGCTGGCCGGCGAGCGGCGAGAGAGCAACCTGATCTACCAGGTCTTGTCCGTGCTCGTGCGACCCGTTCTCGGGCTGGCCCGGCTGCTCAGTCCCCGTGTGGTGCTCGACCGTCACGTCCCGCTGGTGGCTTTTCTGTTGCTCGGTTTTGCCTGGGTTTTTGCGCTGGCGGCCAAAGTCGACGCCTGTCTGCGGGTCGGGGTTGATCTGTGTCGTTGAGGGATCGGCTCGTTCTTGGCCTGCGGCGCCTGCGGCTGCGGTTCTGGCTGTTGGCAGGCGCCCAACGCAAGGCCCTGGCCTGTGCCGAGTGCATCACCCGAGATTTCCCTGACGACGTGCATGCGCTGGCCACGCAGGCCCATGTGCTGGCCGCGCTGCAATGCCTGCCCGAAGCGCTGCAGCGGCAGGCAAGGGTGGTCTCGCTCGCTCCCCGAGATGCCGCTGCCTGGTTCAATCTGGGTTATCTGGCCGAGGCATCGGGCGAACTGGAGCGCGCAGAACAAGCCTTTGCCCGCGCGATCGAGCTTGACGAGCGCCTGGACCGCGCTTGGTACGGGCTCGCCCTGACCCAGATGCGCTGCGGCCGCGATGAACAGGCCCGCCATGCCCTGCAGCGGACCACCGAACTGCAGCCCATGAGTCCCTTGGGCTGGTACCACCTGGCCCATGTGCAAGCGCGCCTGCACCAGACCCAGGAAGCGCGGCGCATCGTCGAGCACCTTTGGGGTTTTGAGCCGCGCGTGGCGCGTCAGCTCGAACAGGAGCTCGCAGCGGTGGCCGGTCAGGGCTGATCCAAAGCCGCGGAATCGACCATGCCAGGAGACTTTCGATGAAGCTTGAAGACAGACACCACCGCTACTGGCGCCGAACCCTGCGCCTGACGGCCGGTCTGGCCACCATCTGGTTCCTGGTCAGCTTTGTGGTCACTTTCTTCGCACGTGAATTGAGTTTCAGCTTTTTCGGCTGGCCCTTCAGCTTCTGGGTCGGGGCCCAGGGTGCGCTGGTGGTCTACTGTCTGCTGATCGGGTACTACGCCTGGTACATGAACCGGCTGGACATCGAGCACGGGGTCGATGAGCCCAGGGACTGATTCATGACCGCACCCAATCACCCGGCGGCAAGCGGGCAGGGCGAAGCCCGGCGCGCCTTCAAGCGCCAGCTCAACAAGGTCTACCTCTGGTACACCGGGGGTTTCTTCCTGTTCGTGGTGGCCCTGGCGCTGCTCGAACAGGCAGGCCTGCCGCGCGACTGGATCGGCTTCATCTTTCTGCTGGCCACCATCGCGCTCTACGCCGGCATCGGCATCATGAGCCGCACCACAGATGCCACCGAGTACTACGTGGCGGGCCGGCGCGTGCCCGCGGTGTACAACGGCATGGCCACCGGGGCCGACTGGATGTCGGCGGCTTCCTTCATCGGCATGGCCGGCACGCTGTACCTGCAGGGCTACAACGGCCTGGCCTTCATCATGGGCTGGACCGGTGGCTACTGCCTGGTGGCCCTGTTGCTGGCGCCTTATCTGCGCAAGTTCGGCCAGTTCACCATCCCGGATTTCCTGGGTGAGCGCTACGGGGGCAATCTGCCCCGGTTGATCGGCATCTTTGCCGCCATCCTGTGCTCCTTCACCTACGTGGTGGCGCAGATTTACGGTGTGGGCCTGATCACCTCGCGCCTGACCGGCGTGGCGTTCGAGCTGGGTGTGTTCCTGGGGCTGGGGGGCATTCTGGTCTGTTCCTTCCTGGGCGGCATGCGAGCCGTGACCTGGACACAGGTGGCCCAGTACATCGTGCTCATCATTGCCTACCTGATTCCGGTCGTCTGGCTCTCGGTCAAACAGACGGGCGTGCCAGTGCCGCAGGCGGTCTATGGCTACCAGCTCGAGAAAGTGTCGGCCAAGGAGCGCTTGCTGACCCACGACCCCAGAGAGCTGGAGGTCAGGGCCATTTACCGGGACCGGGCCGATGCCCTGGCGGCCAAGCTGGCCGATCCGGCGTCGGCGCTGGTTGCCGACAAGCAGGCAGCCGAGGAGCGGCTGGCCGAGCTGCGGGCAAGCGGGGGGGCGCCTGCGGCCATAGCAGCCGCCGAAAAGGCGATTTCCGCCCTGCCGCGCGACGAGGCCTCGGCCCGCAAGGCATGGACGGCGGCCAAGGCAGAGGCCGAGGTCAAGTCGCGGCCACTCAACGGCATGCCACCCCATGCCCAGCAGTTTGCCGGTGACCCGCATGGCAGCGCCAAAGAGCAGGCCGACTTCCACACCTCGCGCCTGAATTTCATTGCGCTGATGTTCTGCCTGATGATCGGGACTGCGGCGCTGCCACACATCCTGATGCGTTACTACACCGTGCCCAGCGTGCGCGAAGCGCGGGAGTCGGTGACTTGGTCACTGTTCTTCATTTTCCTGCTCTACTTCACCGCGCCGGCGCTGGCGGTGCTGGTGAAGTACGAGGTGTTTCACGTGCTGATCGGCACCCCCATCGACCAGCTGCCTCAATGGGTCGCGTCGTGGAACCGGGTCGATGCCTCGCTCATGTCCATCACCGACATCAACGGCGACGGTATCCTGCAACTCAACGAAATGAGCATCGGTGGCGACATCATCGTGCTCGCCACGGCGGAGATCGCGGGTCTGCCTTATGTGATCTCCGGTCTGGTGGCGGCCGGGGGGCTGGCCGCCGCCCTGTCCACGGCCGACGGACTGTTGCTGACCATTGCCAACGCGCTGTCGCACGACATGTACTACAAGATGCTGGACCCGAACGCCTCGACGGCGCGGCGCGTCACCATCTCCAAGGTGATCCTGCTGGTGGTGGCCCTGATGGCTGCCTACGTGGCCGCGCAGAAGCCGGCGGACATCCTGTTTCTGGTCTCGGCCGCGTTTTCGTTTGCGGCTGCCGCATTCTTCCCGGCCCTGGTGCTCGGCATATTCTGGAAGCGGGCCACCGGGCCCGCCGCGGCGTTGGGGATGCTGTCGGGCCTGGGCATCACCTTCTACTACATGCTGATGAACCAGCCCTGGCTGCGGGAAGTCTTCGGCATCACCGCTCCGGTCAGCCTCTGGTGGGGCATACAGCCCATCTCGGCCGGCGTTTTCGGCGTACCGCTGGGTTTTGCCGTCATTGTCCTGGTCAGCCTGGTCACCCCACCTCCGAGCAGGCGGGTGCAGGAGATGGTGGAGTTCGTGCGCTACCCGAATCTGCGCAATCACTGAAGGACGGTGCGAACCTCTGAAGGCCGTTCAGACCGACATGCCGCCCGACACCTCCAGCACCGCGCCGTTGACATAGCTGGCTTCGTCGCTGGCCAGGAAGGCGTAGGCGTTGGCAATTTCTTCCGGCCGGCCCAGGCGTCGCAGGGGCACACGGTGCTCCATTTCCTGGATCACCTTCTCGGGGATGGTGCTCAGAATGGGGGTCTGGATGAAACCCGGCGCCACCGCGTTGACCCGCACGCCCTTGGGACCAAGTTCGCGGCTCCAGGTCTTGGTGAAGCCGATCACGCCGAACTTGGTGGCGGCGTAGTTGGTCTGGCCGAAGTTGCCGTAGATGCCGACCACGCTGGAGGCATTGAGGATCACACCACCGCCCTGGGCCACCATGGTGTCGGCCACGGCCTGGGCGCAATGGAAAACCCCGCGCAGGTTGACATCGATCACCTTGTCGAACTGCTCCAGCGTCATCTTCTGCAGGCGCGCGTCCTGGGTGATACCCGCGTTGTTGACCAGCACGTCGATGCGGCCGAAGCGTTCCTTGACCTGGGCGACCACGGCGTCGACCATCTCGCGCTGGGTGACGTCCATGACAAACCCGACCGCGGTGGCGCCTTCGGCCTGGCACTGGGCCACTGCCTCGTCCACCGATGCCTGCCTGACATCGCAGACCACAACGGTGGCGCCTTCGCGCGCGAACTTCAGGGCGGTGGCCAGGCCAATGCCCTGGGCCGCGCCGGTGATGATGCTGACTTTGCCTTCGAGACGTTTCATGGCTTCAGTATGCCGGTTGATGCTGACGGAGCGATGACTTGACCGCTTCGCCGAGTGCAAAGCCGCTGCCGTGGCGGGCCGCCAGTTCGGCGCAGCGCGCTTCGAAGCTTTCGATGCCCTGGCCGTAGATGAACTGCAGCGCACCGCCGGTCCAGGCAGGGAAGCCGATGCCGAAGATAGAGCCGATGTTGCCGTCGTGCACACTGGTGAGCACACCTTCGGCCAGGCAACGCGCGGTCTCGACCGCCTGGCGGTACAGCAGCCGGTCCTTCACGTCCTGAAGGTTCCACTCGACACCGGGCTTCTCGAACAAGGCCTTCAGTTCCGGCCAGAGGTGTTTCTTGCCTCCCGCGGGGTAGTCGTAGAAGCCGCCGCCGGCGGCACGTCCGGCCCGGTGGTGCTGCTTGACCATGCGCTCGACCAGCGTCTCGCCTGGCGTCGCCACATACTGCCGGCCCTCCTTCTGGAAGTCGACGCGGGTCTGCTCCAGCACGTGCACCGACAGCGACAGCGCGGTTTCGTCCAGCACCGCCAGTGGCCCGACCGGCATGCCCGCCTGCATGGCGGCGTTTTCGATCACCGGCGCCGGTATGCCTTCGCCCAGCATGGCCGCGCCCTCCATCACGAAGGTGCCGAAGGTGCGGCTGGTGTAGAAGCCGCGCGAGTCGTTCACCACGATGGGCAGCTTGCCCAGCGCCTGCACATAGTCGTAGGCGCGGGCGATGGTCTCGTCGTCGGTGTCCTTGCCGCGGATGATTTCCACCAGCTTCATCTTGTCCACGGGGCTGAAGAAGTGGATGCCGACGAACTTCTGGGGCTTGGCGCTGGCCTGGGCCAGGCCGCTGATGGGCAGGGTGGAGGTGTTGCTCGCGAAGAAGCCGCCCTCGGCGAGCATGGGCTCGGCCTCCTTCGTGACCATGGCCTTGAGTTCGCGCTGCTCGAACACGGCCTCGATGATCAGGTCGCAGCCCTTGAGGTCCTGTGCACTGGCGGTCGGGGTGATAAGACCGAGGATGCCTTGCTGCTTCTCGGCGCTCATCTGGCCCTTGTCCACCCGCTTCTGCGTGAGCTTCGTGGTGTAGCCCTTGCCCTTCTCGGCCGCTTCGACGCTCACGTCCTTGAGCACCGTGGCGATGCCTTTCGAGGCCTGCGCGTAGGCGATGCCCGAGCCCATCATGCCGGCGCCCAGGATGCCCACCTTCTTCGGCTGGTAGCGCGGCACGTCCTTGGGACGCGACTGACCGCCCTTGATGGCGTTCATGTTGAAGAAGAAGGTGTTGATCATGTTGCGCGCCACGCCACCGGTCATCAGCCCGGCTAGGTAGCGGCTTTCGACGCGCATGGCAGTGTCGAAGTCGACCATCGCGCCTTCGACCATGGCAGCCAGCGCCGCTTCGGGCGCGGGGTAGAGACCACGTGTCTTCTGCTTGAGCACGGCCGGCGCCACGCTGAGCATGCCGGCGATCTTGGGGTTGCTCGGCGTGCCGCCGGGCATCTTGTAATCCTTGCGGTCCCAGACGTGCTGGGCGGCTTCGGGCTTGCCTTGCGCGGCTTCGATGAAGGCGAGGGCGCGCGGCATCAGTTCTTCGGCCGTGGCGACCAGTTCGTGCACCACGCCAATCTTGAGAGCCTCCTCGGGACCGAACAGCTTGCTCTCCAGGATGTAGGGCTGCGCGGCCATCAGGCCCAGCACGCGCGTCATCTTGGTGATGCCACCGCCACCGGGAATCAGCCCCAGCGTGATCTCGGGCAGGCCGAACTGGATCTTCGGGTTGTTGACGGCAATGCGGTGGTGACCGACCAGTGCGACCTCCCAGCCACCGCCCAGCGCCGCGCCATTCAGGCAGGACACGACGGGCACGCCCTGCGTCTCGAGGGTGCGGAAGTTCCTCTTGATGCGCTCGATTTCCTTGAACACGCGCGGGCCGTCGGCCTCGGTCGAGCGCATCACGCCCTTGAGGTCGGCGCCCGCAAAGAAGGTGCTCTTGGCCGAGGCCAGCACAATGCCCTTGATCTGTGCCTTGTCCTTGACGACCTGTGCCGCGATGGCGTCCAGATCCTCCTGCCACTGCAGGCACATGGTGTTGACCGGCGAGCCTTGCTCGTCGAAGGTGATGGTGGCGATGCCGTTGGTCAGTTCGTAGCGGATGGTTTTCGTGATCATGTTCGTGGTCTCCGCTTTCAGATGCGTTCAACAATCGTCGCAATGCCCATACCGCCGCCCACGCACAGGGTGGCGAGGCCGTAGCGCTGGCCCGTGCGGTGCAACTCGTCGACCAGGGTGTTCAGGATCATGGCGCCGGTGGCGCCCAGCGGGTGGCCCAGGGCGATGGCGCCGCCGTTCACGTTGACCTTTTCATGCGGTACCCCCATTTCCTGCATGAATTTCATGGGCACCACGGCAAAGGCCTCGTTGACCTCGAACAGATCGATCTGGTCGATGCTCATGCCCGCCTTGGCCAGCGCCTTGCGCGCCGCCGGCATGGGGCCGGTGAGCATGATGGTCGGGTCGGCGCCGGACAGGGCTGCGGCCACGATGCGCGCGCGCGGGGTGAAGCCGTGGGTCTTGCCCGCGGCCTCGCTGCCGATCAGGATGGCGGCGGCGCCGTCCACGATGCCCGAGGAGTTGCCGGCGTGGTGCACGTGGTGGATGCGCTCGACCTGCGGGTAGCGCTGCAGGGCGACCGCATCGAAACCCATGGCGCCCAGCTGCTCGAAAGCCGGCTTGAGCCCCGCCAGGCCCTCCATGGTGGTGCCGGGTTTGATGAACTCGTCCTGCTCCAGGATGGGCAGACCCATGGCGTCCCGGACGGCGACCACCGACCGGTCGAAACGGCCGGCGGCGCGGGCCGCGGCCGCGCGTTTCTGCGACTCGAGCGCGAAGGCGTCCACGTCCTGCCGGGAAAAGCCGTTGAGCGTGGCAATCAGGTCAGCGCCAATGCCTTGCGGAACGAACAGGGTGGCGCTGTTGGTCTCCGGGTCCTGGGCCCAGGCGCCGCCGTCGGAACCGATGGGCACGCGGCTCATGCTCTCCACGCCGCCCGCCACCACCAGGTCCTCCCAGCCGCTGCGCACCTTCATGGCCGCCATGTTCACCGCCTCCAGGCCCGAAGCGCAGAAGCGGTTGAGCTGCACTCCCGCACACCGCCAGTCCCAGCCGGCCTTGAGCGCCGCCACCTTGGCGATCACCGACCCCTGCTCGCCGATGGGCGCGACCACGCCCATGACCACGTCGTCGACGGCGGCGGTGTCCAGGTCGTTGCGGCGTTGCAGTTCCGCCAGCAAACCCGACAGCAGGTTGATCGGCTTGACCTCGTGCAGGCTGCCGTCCTTCTTGCCCTTGCCCCGCGGGGTGCGGATGGCGTCGTAGATGAAAGCTTCGCTCATGCTGTCTCCTTGGGGATGGGCCCGATTGGCCATGTCAACCGGATCAGTATAGACTTTTGCCAAGCAATTGCTTTGTAAAAATCAGACCAACCAGTCCAAAAGGTGACAACCATGATCGAACGCAGCCTGTTCAACGCCGACCACGAGGCCTTCCGGGACAGTTTTCGCCGCTTTGTCGAAAAGGAAATCACCCCTTTCCACGACGCCTGGGAGGATCAGGGCTATGTGGACCGTGAGGTGTGGCGCAAGGCGGGCGAAAACGGCTTCCTGTGCATGACCATGCCCGAGGGCTATGGCGGTGCGGGGGCTGACCGGCTGTATTCGGTGGCCCAGATGGAGGAACTGGCCCGTGCGGGCGTCAGCGGCATCGGATACGGTCTTCACAGCGAGATCGTGGCTCCGTACATCCTGCATTACGGAACCGAGGAGCAGAAGCAGAAATACCTGCCCAGGCTGGCCAGTGGCGACATGGTCGGCGCCATCGCGATGAGCGAGCCGGCGGCCGGCAGCGATCTTCAAGGGGTCAAGACCACGGCCATCCGTCAGGCCGATGGCAGCTACCTGCTCAATGGCAGCAAGACCTTCATCACCAATGGCTGGCACGCCGACCTGGTGATCGTGGTGGCCAAGACCGATCCGGCGGCCGGCGCCAAGGGCACCAGCCTGATGCTGGTGGAACAGGGCATGGCGGGCTTCTCCAAGGGCAAGCGCCTGAAAAAGCTGGGCATGAAGGCGCAGGACACCTCGGAGCTGTTCTTCGACAACGTGAAGGTGCCGGCAGAGAACCTGCTGGGTGGTCAGGCTTTCGAAGGCCGCGGCTTCATCTGTCTGATGGAGCAGCTGCCCTGGGAGCGCCTGCAGATCGCCATCGGCGCCGTGGCCGCGGCGCAGGCGGCCATCGACTGGACGGTGCAGTACGTGAAGGACCGCAAGGTCTTTGGTCAGCCGGTGGCCAGCTACCAGAACACCCGTTACACGCTGGCCGAGCTGCAGACCGAGGTGCAGGTGGCGCGCGTGTTTGTCGACAAGTGCTGCGAGCTGGTCTGCCAGGACAAGCTGGACACGGCCACCGCCAGCATGGCCAAGTACTGGTGTTCCGACCTGCAGTGCAAGGTGATGGACGAATGTGTGCAGCTGCACGGCGGCTACGGCTACATGTGGGAGTACCCCATCACCCGCGCCTATGCCGACGCACGGGTGCAGCGCATCTACGGCGGCACCAACGAGATCATGAAAGAAGTCATCTCGCGCGGCATGGGTCTGGGGGGGCGCTGAATGCCCGCCATCGATCCCGACCTGCGGCGCTGCTGGCTGTTCGGTCCGGGCGCCGATGCGGGCGCTCACGAAGCCATGCTGGCCAGTGGGGCCGACGTGCTGATCTTCGATCTGGAGGATTTCACGCCGGAGCACCTTCGTGCCCAGGCGCGAGAGCTTATGCCGGCGCTGCTGGCACGCACGAAGAGTGCAGGAAAGCTGGCGGCTGTGCGCATCAATGACCTCGGGTCCGACGGCCCGCAGGACCTGGCCGCCGCCATGCAGGCCGGTGCCGACATCATTGCCTACCCGAAGGCCGAGCAGGCGTCGCAGATGGCTGCGCTCGACCAGGCCATCGGCCACCGGGAACAGGCCACTGGCAGACCGATGGGCAGCGTGGAGATCCTGCCCGTGTGCGAGACCGCGCGTGGCGTGCTGGACGTGAGGGAGCTGGCCAGGGCCAGTGCACGTGTGAGGGCAGCCCTGCTGGGGGCCGAAGATCTGGCGACCGACCTGTGCGCCGAGCGTCAGCCCGACGGATTGGAACTCGAACAGGCCCGGCGACAGTTTCTGTTGCTGTGCCGTGCGGCCGGTATCGAGCCGGTCGATGCCCCCTACACCTTCGGTGACGGAGAGGGCGTGCGCCAGGAGACGACCCGATCCCGGCGGCTGGGTTACCGGTCGAAGTCGGCGGTCCGGCCCGAACACGGGTCGGTCATTCGTGACGTGCTGTCACCCGCCCAGGATCAGATTGCGCGTGCGAAGGCGGTTGTTCTGGCATTCGAAGCCGCTCGAGCCCGGGGAGAAGACCGCGCGCGTGTGGCAGATCACTGGGTGGAGGTGCCCACCTACCGGCACGCGCTGCGCCTGCTCGATCGCGCCCGGCGGCTGGCGAACACCGCTTGACCGCATGCGGGAGATTCGAACCCTTTGCTGCGCTCGACGGGGTGGAGTGTCTTCGCAGCGACCCTGCGCCGCTCACGCAATGGGCGGTGCGGGCGGCAGGGCCCATGTGGCGTCCGGCGACAGGCCTGCCGGTGTCTCGTGATCGGCCACGATCCAGAGCCGCTCGGTTTGGCCCGCCTGCGCCTGCAGCAGAGACACCAGATACCGGATGGATGGGGGATCCAGTGCCGCCATGGGTTGATCCAGCAAGGTCAGGCGGGCCCCACTGGCGAACGCTGCCGCCAGCCAGGTCTTGCGGCGGCTGCCGGTTGACAGCATGTACAGGGGCTTGTCCATGTGTTCGCCGAGCCCGAAGGCGTTGGCCATTGTCCGGGCCAGATTGGGGTCGAAACCGGGCCTGAGGTCGGTCAGGCGGGCATAGAGGTCGCCCGGGCTCGTGCCATCGTACGCATCCGTGTGCGGGTCGATCCAGAATACCTTCTGGCGGTAGGCTTCGCGATCATGGACCGGGCACAGACCATCGAGACGCACCGTGCCCTGGCGCGGCTGCAGTTCTGCTGCCAGCAGGCGAAGCAGGGTGCTTTTTCCGCAGCCCTCGTCGCCGGTGAGCACGGTCAGACCTGGCGGCAGCCCAGCTTGCGGCACCGAAAGCCAGCGAGCCGCGGGGCCGGGTGAGCGAAGGCCTTGCACCGTCAAGGCGGGGACCGATGCCATGCGGCGGACCAGCTTGATCGTCATGGGCCCCCTCAGTAACCGATGCTGTAGCGCAGGCCCTGGTGGTCAAGGACCGCGCTTCGGGGTCCGATGCTCTCCAGGCGGAGGCCGGGCTGGACCTCCTGACCCTCCTGCAGCACCTGTCCGTTGATGATCAGCATGCGGTGTTCGGGGTTGGCGGAGTAGGTGGCGCCGCTGACGCTCAGCTGGGGCAGGCGGCTCCTGACATCGGGCGCGAGTTCTCCGAAACTGGGGACGCGGGCCGTTGCGGGCGCCGGTGTCCCGTTGGCAGCGGGAGGCACGGCGCGTGCGGCTTCGCTGGCGGGTGCGCTTCCAGCCGTGCCGGTGGCGCCGGCAGGGCCCGGCTCACCCGTGGCTCTGGCCGATGCGTTGGGCGGCGCGGGCGGAATGCGGGGCGCCAGGATGGGCAAGGCCGGATCCGGGGGCACGGCCGCCACTTCCGGGGGCTCCGGGGATGAAGCCATTTCGGGCCTCGGAGCGGGTGCCGCCACGGTCGAATCGGCCGGTGGAACGCCCACCGACCGGGACCAGAACGACCAAAGCAGCAACAGCCCCAGTCCGGCCAGGGCCACCACCAGCGCGGGAAACCAGCGACGGATACCGTTTCGCTCCGGCGGGGTCACGTTCAGCGGTTGGGCCCGGGAGTGCAGCCCGGGCACCTGGCCCCGTTCGCGCTCGGCATCGGCCCGCTGCAGTGCATCAAGAATATAGGACATGGCGGATCAGGACTGGGGGGCGCTCAGTCGGGGTTCGTCAACACCGGTGACCAGGTTCAGCATCATGTAGGTCATGGGCGACGCTCGCCCGTGAGTTTCGATGCCGTGTGCAGCCTGGAAGGCCAGCAGCAAGCCTTCGGCAGTCGGCTGGCTGGCGTGCAGTCTGCCCTGCGCATGGAGTTGCCTCAGCCGTTCATCGAGCCAGTCGCGGGCCGGCGTGCCCTGGGCGTTGACAATGCGGCCGCGCTGACCCGGTGGCTGACGCCACAGGGTGGCATAGTCTCCCCGCCAGAGGTCGGGCAAGGCGGTCAGCGGCACCACCCAGGCGCGTTGGCCGGCGCGCAGCGTGGCGGTTTCGTTGTCCATGGCACTGAGCAGGGCCCAGCCCACCGGCTGGCCCGGCAGATGCAGGCGCAGCAAGGCCGGCCGGTTCATCTGGCGCAGTCCGTGGATGGTCATCCGGGAGATGGTGAAGCACTGCAGGCCTTCGGCGAGTCCCCGATCGCAGGCATTGCCCGGGCCCAGCTCGCTATCCCACAAGGTTGCCAGACTGCGCCATGCTGTCTCTTCGTCGGTCCATAGGGCGCTGGCCGCGGGGAGGCCTGGCTCCGGCGGCGGGAGGCTGGCCTGCACCGGGGCGGCTGTGTCGGTGGCGGGCTCCTGGCGGACCGATGCCGGGCCGTCGCTGGTTGCGGGGGATGCTTCGGGCGCCGCGGGGGGGGGTGCGGCCGCAGGGGTGGAGCCGCCCTCGGCGGCCGAACGCGGCCACCACAGGTACAGCAGGCTGGCCAGCAGCGCGCCGGCCACGGCACCCAGACCAAGGGTGAACAGCGGCCACCAACGGCTGCGCCTGGAACCTGACCGGTCGGCGGGCGCATCCTCGGCCGCTTCCGCGAACACCTCCCGGGCCGCCTTGTCGACGATGGCGCGGTCGACCTGATGGCGGCCGCCGGCATAGGCGCCCAGCAAGGCGCGGTCACACAGGAGGTTGATGCGCCTGGGCACGCCCCGGGACAGGCTGTGTATCCTGCGCACCACATCGGCGCCGAAGGGGCTGGGACCCCGCAATCCGGACACTTCCAGCCGGTGCTGGATGTACTGTCCGGTTTCCTCCTCGGACAGGGCGCCGAGGTGGAAGCGCGCGATCACCCGCTGTGCCAGCTGCTCCAGGTCCGGGCGAGCCAGCATCTGCCGCAGTTCGGGTTGGCCGATCAGGACGATCTGGAGCAGCTTTCGCTCGCTGGTCTCCAGGTTGGTCAGCAGACGCAGCTGTTCCAGCACGTGGGGCGTGAGGTTCTGTGCCTCATCGACGATCAGCAGGTTGTGTTCGCCGGCCGCGTGGCTCCTGAGCAGGTATTCGTTGAGCGGGTCGAGGTAGTCCTTGATCGTGGCCGGCAGGGGGCCTTCGTGGCGGACTTCGACATGGAACTCGTGGCAGATGGTCTTGAGCAGATCCCCGACCGTCAGCTTTGGATTGAAGATGTAGGCGACGCGGCAGTTGTCCGGGATTTGCTGCAGAAAGCAGCGGCAGATGGTGGTCTTGCCGGCACCGATTTCACCGCTGAGGACCACGAAGCCGCCGCCACCGCGGATGCCGTAGAGCAGGTGGGCGAGCGCCTCCCGGTGGCGCTCGCTCATGAAAAGATAATGCGGGTCCGGCGCGATCGAGAAGGGATCCTGCTTGAGACCGAAGAATTCGACGTACATCACTCAAGCATAGCCCGGCCGGGATGGCCGGGCAACGCCTGTTCCTTCAAGGGGCAAGCCGCGTGTTTGTCCCTGGAGCCATCCTCAGGCCGCCAGCGCCATGGCCGACTGACTGGGGGACGCCTTGCCGGCAGCCACCACACACTCGATATCCCCGGCGAGCTGGCCGCCTTCCTCGATCACCACCTTGCCGTAGCGGATCTTGCCCGTGACCTTGCCGGTGGCGTAGATGACCATTCGCTGGCGCACCGTGAGGTTGCCGTCAAATACGCCCCGGATCTCGGCGATGTCGATCTCGGCCGAACCCTTGAACTCGCCTTGCTGAGCGATCTGGATCACACGGGAGTCCATGGTGGCCTCCACCATGCCCTCCACCACCAGCGTGTCGCAGTCGGTGATCTCGACCCCCTTGAGCTTGATGTTGGGCCCCACCGTCAGCTTGCTGCCGCTCTCGGGCACCGCCACGGATGGGGACACGGCCGGGGAGGGGACCGGTTGCTCCGGCCCTGCCGCCTGGACCGGCGCACCCTGAGGTGCCGTGCCGGCCGTCGCCTGGCCAAAGCGGGGTGGGGTGGGGCTGCCCAGGTTGGATTTGTGGGTCTCGCTGTCGCGTTTGCCAAAGTGCAGTGCCATGCCATCTCCTTCAAAAAGTGAAGCGCTCATGCTAAGGCCCACAAGGCTTACATTCCGGGCTGGGCCGTAAGAGGGGTAACGAGATGCACCTGGCTTTGGCTCAGGCCGAGCGGTCTCTCAGTTCCGGCCTCCCCCTTGCTTGGGCAGAATGACGGGAGCCTGACCGCCTTGGTTTCTGCCCATGCCGCTGCCCTGTGGGTCAGGGGTTTTCTGATGAACGCCGCTTTGGCGTGCGTCCATCCTTTCCCGATGCTCCTGGCGGATCTGTTCGCGCTCCTGCTCGGTCCTGGCTTGCCGCATGCGTTCCAGATAGGCCAGGCGCTCCTGTTCGCTGAGCAGCTCACCGCGGTAGATCTGTTCCCGCGACTGGGTCTGGAGCTGGGTCTGGTCGGCATTCTGCAGTTGAACAGGAAGTGTTGTCTGGGCTTGTGCCGCTGCAGCCGCAGCGAGTCCCAGGGCCAAAACCCAATGAGGTTTGATGACGGGCATGATGTTTCCTTGATGGTTGAGGGTTGCAGGCATTTCGCAGTGGCGGCATACCATCTTGCAAGGCCTGCCCATCATGATGCGAGCTCAATGTGCCGGTGGTGTGCCAGGAGCCCACTTGGTGGGTGAGTCTTGTGTGTCATATGCATCGCGCTGTAACAACCCCCCGCGTTCCGGGGATGGCCTGTCCATGGTCGACCGTTGCCTCGGTGAACCCGTAAACTCGGCCGTCTACAAAGCTGGCTCCATCCCATGAACGCGCCCATCGACGTCTCCTTTTTTGCGCGCAACGCCAAGCCGCTGACCAGCTACCGTCCGTACTGGGCCAAGCGTTTCGGCACCGCGCCCTTCCTGCCCATGAGCCGGGAGGAGATGGAGCGCCTGGGCTGGGATTCCTGCGACATCATCCTGGTGACGGGCGACGCCTATGTGGACCACCCCAGTTTCGGCATGGCGGTGATCGGCCGTGTGCTGGAGGCACAGGGTTTTCGTGTCGGCATCATCGCCCAGCCCGACTGGCAGAGTGCCGAGCCCTTCCAGGTGCTGGGCAGGCCCAACCTGTTCTGGGGCGTGACCGCGGGCAACATGGATTCGATGATCAACCGGTACACGGCCGACCGCAAGATCCGCAGCGACGACGCCTACACCCCCGGCGACGTGGGCGGCAAGCGTCCGGACCGGGCCGCGATTGTCTACAGCCAGCGCTGCCGTGAGGCTTTCAAGGATGTGCCCATCGTTCTGGGCGGCATTGAGGGCAGCCTGCGCCGCATCGCCCACTACGATTACTGGAGCGACAAGGTGCGCCGCAGCATCGTGGTGGATGCCAAGTGCGACCTGTTGCTGTACGGCAATGCGGAGCGGGCGCTGGTGGAGGTCGCGCACCGGCTGGCGCGGCGCGAGCCGGTGGAGAGCATCACCGACGTGCGCGGCACCGCCTTCATCCGTCGCCCGGGCGATCCCACGGCCGAGGGCTGGATCGAGCTGGATTCGACCGAGGTCGATACGCCCGGTCACGTCGAGGACCACATCAACCCCTATCTGACCACCAGCGAACAGGCCCAGGTGCAAGGGCAGAGCTGTTCCAAGGAGGAGGGCGGCGCAGCGCCTGCCGACCCGCAGGTCAGACCCATCACCATCCACCGCCCGCAGGGGGCCGGCGGCGTGGCCAAGCTGCCCCGCGAGCGAACCGTCATCCGCCTGCCCAGTTATGAGCAGGTCAGGAGCGACCCGGTGCTTTACGCCCATGCGAACCGGGTGCTGCACGTGGAGGCCAACCCGGGCAACGCCCGCGCGCTGGTGCAGGCGCACGGCGAAGGCACGACCGCGCGCGATGTGTGGATCAACCCGCCGCCGATTCCGCTGACCACGGCCGAGATGGACTGGGTGTTCG
>CALMYH010000079.1 GCA_937873395.1 uncultured Burkholderiales bacterium | reverse complement strand
GCGGCCTTCTTCGCCGGAGCGGCCTTCTTCGCCGGAGCGGCCTTCTTGGCCGGGGCTTTTTTCGCAGTTGCCATTGTTTTCTCCTTGATCAAGTTGCAAAGAGCACTTCGGTCGAACGTGTCCGACGAAGTGATTCAGCCCCCTGCGGTCGGGTGGATGCATCCACCGGTGACCGCAGAAGGTTGAACGCTGTGACAAAACCCTGCACCAGATGCCGAGGCACCGGATACAGGGTCTTGGTGAGGGAGCGCATGGTGCAGGAAGGTGTGGCCGGTCCCGTCGAAGGGGTCAGTCCCAGGACAGCGCACCACCGGACTGGTACTCGATGACGCGGGTCTCGAAGAAGTTGCGTTCCTTCTTCAGGTCGATCATTTCGCTCATCCAGGGGAACGGGTTTTCTTCGTTGGGGAACAGGGGCTCCAGACCGATCTGGGTGGCACGGCGGTTGGCGATGTAGCGCAGGTAACCCTTGAACATCGACGCATTGAGGCCCAGCACGCCGCGGGGCATGGTGTCTTCGGCGTAGCGGTACTCCAGATCGACCGCCTTCAGGAACAGGGCCTTGATCTCGGCCTTGAATTCGGGCGTCCAGAGCATCGGGTTCTCGAGCTTGATCGCGTTGATCAGGTCGATGCCGAAGTTGCAGTGCATGGACTCGTCGCGCAGGATGTACTGGTACTGCTCGGCAGCACCGGTCATCTTGTTCTGGCGGCCCAGGGCGAGGATCTGCGTGAAGCCGACATAGAAGAACAGGCCTTCCATCAGGCAGGCAAACACGATCAGCGACTTGAGCAGTGTCTGGTCGGCTTCGGGAGTGCCGGTCTTGAAGTTCGGATCCATGATCGCGTCGATGAACGGGATCAGGAACTCATCCTTGTCGCGGATCGACTGGACCTCGTGGTAGGCGTTGAAGATCTCGCCCTCGTCCAGACCCAGGGACTCGACGATGTACTGGTAGGCGTGGGTGTGGATGGCTTCTTCAAAGGCCTGGCGCAGCAGGAACTGGCGGCACTCGGGCGCCGTGATGTGGCGGTAGGTGCCCAGCGTGATGTTGTTGGCGGCCAGCGAGTCGGCGGTGACGAAGAAGCCGAGGTTGCGCTTGACGATGCGGCGCTCGTCTTCGGTCAGGCCGTTCGGGTCTTTCCAGAGCGCGATGTCGCGGCTCATGTTCACTTCCTGCGGCATCCAGTGGTTGGCGCAGGTGGCGAGGTACTTCTCCCACGCCCACTTGTACTTGAACGGCACCAGCTGGTTGACGTCGGTCTGGCCGTTGATGATGCGCTTGTCGGCGGCATTGACGCGGCGCGCTTGCGTGGCTTCTGCAGCGGGGGCGGGGGACTTGGACAGTGAGCCTGACGCGGCCGGCACGGAGGCTGGCTGTGAAGAGGTGTGAGGCTTCAGAGAGGGAGTGACGGGTTCGTCCCAGGTCAACATATTGGTGTCCAATTCAGCGGATTATCGAAGTGTCGGCTTGAAAAGCAAAGGGCTCGAGCGCGCGTCTGTGAGATTGTGTTGTGACGCCGCATCGGATGGGGCGTCACAACACGTCGGGATCACGCACGACAGCGATGAATCACTGGCAGGCCTCGCAGCCTGGATCGTCGATGGCACAGAACTTCACGTCGGTGGCGGGCTCCTGCTGTGCTGCCGAAGCAGACGCCGGAGCGTGCACGGCCACCGCATTGAGTTGTCCGGTGCGACCGGTGGATTTCTCGGCCTGCGTGGCCGACGTGGTACGCAGGTAATAGGTGGTCTTGAGGCCGCGCAGCCAGGCCAGCTTGTAGGTCTCGTCCAGCTTCTTGCCCGAAGCGCCGGCCATGTAGATGTTCAGGCTCTGGGCCTGGTCGATCCACTTCTGCCGACGCGAGGCGGCTTCGACCAGCCAGACCGGCTCGACCTCGAAGGCGGTGGCGTACAGGGCCTTGATGTCCTGTGGCACTCGGTCGATCTGGCGCAGCGAGCCGTCGAAGTGCTTGAGGTCCATGACCATCACGTCGTCCCACAGGCCCAGACGCTTGAGGTCCTTGACCAGGTAGCTGTTGATGACCGTGAACTCACCCGACAGGTTGGACTTGACCGACAGGTTGCCGAAGCAGGGTTCGATGGACGCATCGACACCGATGATGTTGGAGATGGTGGCGGTCGGGGCGATGGCCACGCAGTTGGAGTTGCGCATGCCGTCGCGCGCGATCTTCTGGCGCAAGGCGTCCCAGTCGAGCGTGCTCGAGCGATCGACATCCACATAACCGCCGCGCTCCCGGCTCAGCAGTTCCAGGGTGTCCGGTGGCAGGATGCCCTGGTCCCACAGCGAGCCCTTGTAGCTGCTGTAACGGCCGCGCTCTCGCGCCAGCTCGGTGGAGGCCCAGTAGGCGTGGTAGCAGACCGCTTCCATGGAGCGGTCGGCGAATTCGACCGCCGCGTCCGAGGCGTAAGGGATGCGCATCTCGTACAGCGCGTCCTGGAAGCCCATGATGCCCAGGCCGACCGGACGGTGGCGCAGGTTGGAGTCGCGCGCTTTCTTCACCGCGTAGTAGTTGATGTCGATCACGTTGTCGAGCATGCGCATCGCGGTGTTGATCGTCTGCTGCAGCTTGGTGTGGTCGAGCTGGCCGTCCTTGATGTGCTTGAGCAGGTTCACCGAGCCCAGGTTGCAGACCGCAGTTTCCGTGTCGCTGGTGTTGAGCGTGATCTCGGTGCACAGGTTGGAGCTGTGCACCACGCCGGCGTGCTGCTGCGGGCTGCGCACGTTGCAGGCGTCCTTGAAGGTGATCCAGGGATGGCCGGTCTCGAACAGCATCGAGAGCATCTTGCGCCACAGGTCGACCGCCGGCACCTTGCGGTAAGGCTTGATCTCGCCCCGGGCGGCCTTCTCTTCGTAGGCGACGTAGGCGCGCTCGAAGTCGGCGCCGAAGCGGTCGTGCAGGTCCGGCACGTCGTTCGGCGAGAACAGGCTCCAGTCGGCTTTTTCCATCACGCGCCTCATGAACAGATCGGGGATCCAGTTCGCCGTGTTCATGTCGTGGGTGCGGCGGCGGTCGTCGCCGGTGTTCTTGCGCAGCTCCAGGAATTCCTCGATGTCCAGGTGCCAGGTTTCCAGGTAGGTGCAGACCGCGCCCTTGCGCTTGCCGCCCTGGTTGACCGCCACGGCGGTGTCGTTGACCACCTTCAGGAAAGGCACCACGCCCTGCGACTCGCCGTTGGTGCCCTTGATGTGGGCGCCCAGGGCACGCACGCGGGTCCAGTCGTTGCCCAGGCCTCCGGCGAACTTCGACAGCAGGGCGTTTTCCTTGATGGACTCGTAGATGCCGTCGAGGTCGTCAGGCACGGTGGTGAGGTAACAGCTGGACAGCTGCGAGCGCAGCGTGCCGCTGTTGAAAAGCGTGGGCGTGCTGCTCATGAAGTCGAACGAGGACAGCACTTCGTAGAACTCGATGGCGCGCGCTTCGCGGTCGATTTCGTTGAGGGCCAGCCCCATGGCGACGCGCATGAAGAAGGCCTGTGGCATCTCGATGCGGGTCTTTCGCACATGCAGGAAATAACGGTCGTACAGGGTCTGCAGGCCCAGGTAGTCGAACTGCAGGTCGCGCTCGGGCTTGAGCGCGGCACCCAGCTTGCGCAGGTCGTAGTTGAGCAGCTCGGGATTGAGCAGCTCGGCCTCGACGCCGCGCTTGATGAAGCCGGGGAAATACTCGGCGTAACGCTCGCCCATGGCCGATTGGGGCACCTCTTCGCCCAGGATCTCCTTGCGGATGGTGTGCAGCAGCAGGCGGGCGGTGGCGTAGGTGTAGTCCGGGTCTTTCTCGATCAGCGTGCGCGCGGCCAGGATGGAGGCCTTGTAGACCTCTTCCATGGGGACGCCGTCGTACAGGTTGCGCTTGGTCTCGGCCAGGATCGGCTCCGGGCGGACCTCGGTGCCGAGGCCGGCACAGGCCGATTCGATCAGGCCTTGCAGCGAAGCGATGTCCAGCGGCACGCGCTGGCCGCGGTCGGAGACATGCAGGGTGGGCTCGGCGGCCTGCTGGCTGGCCTGTGCCTGCTGGGCGCGTTCCTGGGCGCGGCGTTCGCGGTAGAGCACATAGGCGCGGGCCACTTCGTGGTAACCGCTGCGCATGAGGCCGAGTTCGACCTGGTCCTGCACGTCTTCAATGTGGAAGGTGCCGCCACCCGGACGCGAGCGCATCAGGGCGCGGATCACGCTCTGCGTCAGCTCGTCCACCGTTTCCCGCACGCTGGCCGAAGCCGCCCCCTGGGTGCCGTGCACCGCCAGGAAGGCCTTCATCATGGCGACGGCGATCTTGCTCGGTTCAAAGGACACCACGGCGCCGTTGCGGCGGATGATCTGATAGTGGGCATAAACCGAGGTGCCGGGCGATGCGTGAGCAGCTTCGGAAGCCGGAAAAGGCATGGCATGGCGGGATGACAGGTCGGTGGATTCGGCGGTCTGCATGGTTCCTCTTTCATTTGTTCTGGGTTTCCGGTCCGGCGGCGGGACCGGATGCGGGCTGTGCGCGCACCGCAAGCGCTCAGATCGGTGGCCAGACACGCTGGGGGGCCTGGTGCAACATGGGCTCGGGTGAAGGCGTTGAAGTTTTCGTTCACGCCGGCGCACACTATATATGGTGTGCGGGTGGGGTTCAAGCCACTACCGGTAGTGTGTTCGGGAAAACACCCGGATTTTGGCATCCGCTCTTTTCGCCAGACAAAATGCCATGCGGGCCACTGCGGTGGCCGGCCCGCACGGGGGCGTGGCGTCAGGCCAGAAAACATGCGCTTGGGCCGCTTTCTTGCTTGCAGCGGCGCGGTTTTCGGGGGCATTTTCCCTTGCAGGGCGCGTCGTTCCTGCAGTCAGGCGATCGAGGCGGTTCACGCGTCAGAGCCAGGGTCGCAGGGCGATGTCCCTGCTGTTGTTGTGGGCGGGAAACAGGCCATGTCCCAGCGCAGCGAGCGCCGCAGCGCCGTCCAGTCGAAACCGGTACCCGGATCGTGCTTGCGGCCCGGGGCGATGTGTTCATGCCCGGCAATGTGACGAATCGGATAACGCTGGCGAATGGCCTCACACAGTCGTGCCAGTTGCGTGTACTGGATGGGTTCGAAGGGGTTGCCTTCCAGACCCTCGAGCTCGATGCCGATGGAGTCGTCGTTGCACTGCCCGCGCCCGCGCCACCAGGATGCGCCGGCGTGCCAGGCCCTCGCATCGGCATCGACGAATTGCAGCACTTCGCCGTCGCGACGCACCAGGAAGTGGCTGGAGACCTGCAGCCCTCGAATCCGGTCGAAGTAAGGGTGCGCATCCCAGTCGAGCCGGTTGGTGAACAGCTGTTCGATCTCCGGCCCGCCGTATACCCCGGGGGGCAGGCTGATCGAGTGCAGCACGATCAGATCGATGCTGGCCGTCGCCGGGCGGTCACCGTGGTTGGGCGAAGGGCAGCGACGCGCGCCACTCAGCCAGCCACCCTCCCACGCCGGGTCCAGGCCTTGCCGGGGGGTGTCAGGCGCCATCGTCGTCGTCCGACGGCATGGCAATGCCCAGGCGCTGGATCCGGTAGCGCATCTGCCTGAGGTTCAGGCCCAGGCGGGCGGCCGCCGCAGTGCGGTTGTAGCCGCACTCCTTGAGGGCCTGGAGCAGCACCTCGCGCTCCTGCTCGTCCAGAAAACGCTGCAGGTCGGTGGGGATCATCGCAGTCTTCGCCGGGGTGTCGGGTCCGGGTGCCGCGGCGGGGGTGGCCACCGAGGCAGACGGAGCGAGCAGACCGGACGAGGGTTCCGCGCCGAAGTCGTCCGGATCGAGTCTCTCCCCGTTGCTCAACGCCAGTGCCCTCTGCAGCAGGTTCTCCAGCTCACGCACATTGCCTTCCAGCGGATGGGCACGTATCCAGTCCAAGGCAGCGGATGAGAGTTCGGGGGCGTGCTGCCCGCTGTCCTGGCAGATGCGCTGCAGCAGCGCGTTGGCAAGCTGCGGCAGGTCTTCGCGCCGTTCCCGCAGCGAGGGCGTGCGCAACTCGATCACGTTAAGGCGGTAGAACAGGTCCTGACGGAACTCGCCGGCCTGCACCATGGCAGCCAGGTTGCGGTGGGTGGCGCTGACCAGCCGGACGTCGACCGGATCTTCCTGCACGCTGCCCAGTGGCCGGACGCGCCGCTCCTGGATCACGCGCAGCAGCTTGGCCTGCATGGCCAGGGGCAGGTCGCCGATTTCATCCAGGAACAGGGTGCCTCCACGGGCGGCCTGGAAAAAGCCTTCCCTGTCCTGGGTGGCGCCGGTGTAGGCCCCTTTGCGGGCGCCGAAGAACTCGGCCTCGATCAGGTGCTCGGGTATGGCGCCGCAGTTGACGGCCACGAACGGCCCGTTGCATCGGTGGCTGCACTCGTGCACGGCCCTGGCCACCAGTTCCTTGCCCGTGCCCGATTCGCCCAGAATCAGAACCGGTGCCATGCTGGTGGCCACCTTTTCGATGCGGCCCTTGATCTGCTGGATCACGGTCGAAGCGCCCACGATGCGGGCCAGGGCGCGCACCCCGGCAGGCGGCGGCGGGGCGGCCGAAGGAGCGGCGGGATGATCCTGTGCCAGGGACGGGTCGGGCTGGCGTGCCACCGGGAGGTGGCGCTGACTGGTCATGGCTGCGGTCACTGCGGCGCGCAGCTGCTTGAGGTCGACAGGCTTGGTCAGATAGTCGAATGCTCCGCTCTTGAGGGCTTCGACCGCGTTTTCGGCCGAGCCGTACGCCGTGATGACGATGCTTTTTTCGGTGCGCTGGTTTTCGGCCAGCTCGTGCAACAGCTCCAGTCCGAGGCCGTCGGGCAGGCGCATGTCGGTGATCAGCACGTCAAAGCGCCGCTGGGCCAGCCATTCGCGCGCCAGGGTCAGGTCCGGGGCCGATACCACTTCATGGCCTTCCCTCAGCAGGGTCAGCTCGTAGAGTGTGCGCAGGTCGGGTTCGTCGTCGACGACAAGGATCGAGGCGGTGGTTGTCTCAGGCATGCCGGATCAACGGGTGGACAGGGGTGCGCCAGGCCGCGAGATGCCCGGCGGCCGCGTGAGGGCCGGCACTGAGTCACCGGGCGGCGTCGACCGGGCCGACTGGCCACTGGCCCGCGGGGACAGTCCGGTGGCCGGCATGAGGACGTAGAACTCGTTGCCTTCGCGCTGGTCGAGCACGGTCCTCTGGTAGGCGATCTGGGCGCCATAGCGCTCGCACAGCTCGCGGCAGATGTATAGCCCCAGTCCGCTGGACCGGCTCTCGGACGAGAAGAAGGGTTCGAACAGGTGACGCAGGACGCTGGCCTCCAGCGGGGCGCCATCGCTCCACACCGAGAGACGGATACGTTCGAGGCCGCTGGGCTGGGTGATGACGCGGATGGACGATGGGGAGCCGCTGGCGTGTTTCAAGGCGTTGTCCAGCAGGTTGATCATGAGGCGCCGCAGATGCTCGGGGTCGAACCGGACCTGTGCCTGAGAGGCGTGGGTGTGCACACCCAGCTTGCCCTTGGCCTGGTTCTGACGCACCCATTCCCGGGTGATCAGCCGCACATGATCATCGAGCGGAATCGGGGGCAGGTTGTCTTCGATCTGGCTCGGCTGGGCACGTGCCACATTCAGGATGTCATCGACGATGCGCGAGAGCCGCAGGGCGTTCTGGCCGATCATCTGGGTCAGGCGCTTCTGGGCGGGCAGCTGCACCTCTTCGTCCAGCAGCGCGTTCGCCTGGGTGATGGCCGACAGGGGGTTGCGGATCTCGTGCGCCACCGCCGCCGACATGCGGCCCATCGAGGCCAGCTTCTCGGTGCGCACCTGGGCTTCGAGTTCGCGCAGGTCTTCCAGGAACAGCACACACAGGCCGCCGTTGCGCCCGCTTCTGGAGGTCAGGTGGGTGCGCGCGAACAGGCGATGCGTGGTCAGTTCGTCGACATCGATGTGGACCTCGGACTCCAGGGACTGGCCCAGCGCAAAGCTCTCCTGAACCAGCTGGGCCAGCCCCGCCCAGTTGTCGCGCGCCGACAGCAGCAGTCGCGTGCTCTGGGGATAGGTGCTGCCCATCAGCATGGTCTGTGCCGCCGGGTTCGCGTTGCGCACCACGCCGTGCGGGTCGACCACCAGCACGCCTTCGCTCAGGCTCTCGATGATCAGTTCGTTCACCTGGGCCTGGGCGCGGGCGGCGTCCTGGCTGCTCTTCGCCACCGCCTCTTCGCGGGCCAGGCGCAAGGCCAGCTGGTTGGCCAGCACCGCCACGATGAAAAAGCCGGTGGCGGTCAGACCTCCTTGCAGAAGTCGGGCGGTGGAGACCTCCGACAGCAGGGGCGCACTGAGGGCGGCCTCTCCCAGCAGGTAGAGGGTGACCGCCGCTGCGGTGGCCAGTCCGAGGGTGAGTGGGCCCAGGATGGATGCCAGCAGCACCGGCAAGGCGAACAGCGGCAGGTAGTTGAAGCCGCCTTTCTGGAAGTGCTGCAGCAGCGCAAAGACGAGCACATCCACCCCGATGGTGAGCAGCCACTGGAACCGGACCAGGCGGCTGCTCTGCGCCGGGCGCAGCCACAGGAGCACGGCCAGCGACGCGCTGACGTGCAGGGCACATACCAGCACCAGCCAGTCGGGTCCGCCGGTGCCTGACACCAGCAGATAGACCTGCAGTGCCAGCAGCACCACGGCAATGAAGACCCGCGCCTGCATGAAGGTGCGCCACAGCCGGTCCAGCGCCCGCTGGCGCTGTTCCTGTCCGTGGCCGCTCTGGCCTTCGAAGACCGAGAACCAGGAGGGTGCGAACTGGGAGGGGCTTTCGCGCGGCATGACCGGGGTCGTTGCTGGAGCGGCTCAGTCGTCTTGCAGTCGGCGGTGTTCGTCGCTGCAGTAGTGGCCGTGACGCCCGACCAGGGCCTCGCCTTCGGGCAGGTGCATGCCGCAGTGGCGGCATGCGACCATCGCCAGCGGGGGTTTCGGGCCGGGTTGGGGCGCACGCGCGGGAGGTTCAGGCGTGTCGCGTCCGACCCGGTTGTTGCGCCAGATCCAGAAAGCGACCAGAACGACCAGCAGGACAAGCAGGTATTTCATGACGGGTGTGTTCATGTTCGCTGAAGCACGACCTCGATCACGAAGCGCGAGCCGACATAACCCAACAGCAGCAGCCCGGCAGCCAGGTACAGCATGCGCACGGCGATGCGGCCGCGCCATCCCATGCGCCAGCGACCCCACAGCAGAATGCCTGTGGTGGCCCAGGACAGGACGGAGAAGATGGTCTTGTGGTCCCAGACCCAGGCATGGCGGAAGGCCTCGGCAAACAGGCCACCGGCGATCAGGGTGGCGGTCAGCAGGGCAAAACCGGCGCCGACGAAGCGAAAAGTCAGCCGTTCGAGTGTCAGCAGCGGCATGCTGGTGTCGCTGGCCGTTCCGGACCTCATGGCCCGCTCCGCCCGTTGCATGAGCCAGGCATGAACCACGGCGGCCCCGATCAGGCCGTAGGACGCGATGCCCAGTGCCCAGTGCAGGGGCAACCAGGGCGATTTGAGGGTCGGGTAGGACGCACCGGGAAACAGCAGGGCCGTCAGCACCGTCAGGGCCCCCAACGCCGCCAACGGCCAACGGGCTTGAAGCTGCGGGTAGAGCCGGCTCTCCACCAGGTAAACGGTCAGCAAGAGCCAGGCGGTGATGGACAGGGCGGGAGCAAAGCCGAAGCGAACGGGCGCGGCCAGCAGGCCGTGGGCCAGAGTCAGCAGGTGCAGCAGCCAGGCGGCAGCCAGCGCGATCCGCACCTGTGTCGCGCTCATGCGGCGATGGGCCCAGGCCAGCGCGGCATAACACAGCGCCGCCACCGATGAAAGCACGGCGGCGGACGGGTTGGCGACCAGGGCGGCCAGCAGATTCATCGGGCCCCACCGACGCGCCGGCGTTCAGAGGCTGGCGCAAGTAAAATCATCATCCGCACAGTTTAAGCCAAGCGCCGTCTGTCAATCAGGGTGGCGCACCCGGCCATGACCGCTTCGGTCGCCCACCGACCGGCCCCGAGGCGCCGTCGGCCCATCCAGATTCAGGCACTTCCATGGCATCCGCTCTCTCCGAACGCCTGTCACGCATCGTCAAGACGATGCGCGGCCAGGCCCGCATCACCGAGGACAACGTCAGCGAGATGCTGCGCGAGGTGCGCATGGCCCTGCTGGAGGCCGATGTGGCCCTGCCGGTCGTGCGGGATTTCATCGCCCGGGTCAAGGAAAAGGCCCTGGGGCAGGATGTCGTGGGCTCGCTGACCCCGGGCCAGGCCCTGGTGGGCATTGTCAACAGGGAGTTGGCCGCCACCATGGGCGAGGGGGTGGCCGACCTGAACCTGGCGGCGCAGCCGCCGGCCGTCATCCTGATGGCGGGCCTGCAGGGCGCCGGCAAGACCACCACCACCGCCAAGCTGGCCAAGCACCTGATCGAGAAACGCAAGAAAAAGGTCCTGACGGTCTCGGGCGACGTCTACCGGCCGGCGGCCATCGAACAGCTGAAAACGGTGACCGCCCAGGCCGGCGCCGAATGGTTTCCGAGCACGCCCGACCAGAAGCCGCTGGACATCGCCCGCGGAGCGCTGGATTACGCGCGCAAGCACTTTTTTGATGTGCTGCTGGTGGACACGGCCGGTCGTCTGGCGATCGACGAAGTCCTGATGCGCGAGATCCAGGAACTGCACGCGGCCATCCACCCGGTGGAAACCCTGTTCGTGGTCGATGCCATGCAGGGCCAGGATGCGATCAACACCGCCAAGGCCTTCAAGGAGGCGCTGCCGCTGACCGGCATCATCCTGACCAAGACCGACGGCGACTCGCGCGGGGGCGCGGCCCTGTCGGTGCGCCAGGTGACCGGGGCGCCGATCAAGTTCGCCGGTGTGTCCGAGAAGATCGACGGGCTGGAGGTGTTCGACGCCGAGCGCCACGCCGGACGTGTGCTGGGCATGGGTGACATCGTGGCCCTGGTCGAGCAGGTCACGGCCGGTGTCGACATGGCCGCGGCCCAGAAGCTGGCGGCCAAGGTCAAGAGCGGCGAGGGTTTCGACCTCAATGACTTCCTGGACCAGATCCGCCAGATGAAGCAGATGGGCGGGCTGTCCAGCCTGATGGACAAGCTGCCCGGCAACCTGGCGGCCAAGGCCAGCGAGGCCGACCTGACCCGCGCCGAGAAGGACATCAAGCGCAAGGAGGGCATCATCTGCAGCATGACGCCCAAGGAGCGCAGCAAGCCCGAACTCATCAAGGCCACGCGCAAGCGCCGCATTGCCGCCGGTGCCGGTGTGCATGTTCAGGAAGTCAACCGGCTGCTCAAGGAGTTCGAGCAGATGCAGGGCATGATGAAGAAGATGAAGGGCGGCGGCCTGATGAAGATGATGAAGCGCATGGGCGGCATGAAGGGCATGCCCAAGCTCCCTGGCATGGGTTGAGCGAAGTCAAGCCGGCGCCGGCCCGGCGGACCGATACTGCAGCCCCATGTTGACCGGCATTGAAACCGCCCTTTGTGCACTGGCCTTGCTGGTGGCACTCCTGCTGCGGCCGTGGCGCATGCTGGCCGGCCCCTTGCTCACGCCCGCGCTGGCGGCCCTGGCCCTGCTTCCCTGGCTCTGGCTGATGCCGCAGAAGATGCCGCAGGGCCTGCAGGTGCAACTCTCGGGCGCCTGCCTGCTGGTGCTGATGCTGGGCTGGCCGCTGGCCGTGCCGGTGCTGGTGGCGGTGGCGCTGTTGGTGTGGCTGGCGGGTGCCCAGCCGCCCGAGACCGTCATCTCCCAGCTGCTCTGGGTGGGTCTGGCCCCGGCCACGCTGGCGCTGGGCATCGGTGCGGGGCTGCGGCGCTGGTTGCCGCCCCACCTGTTCATCTACACCCTGGGCCGGGCCTTTCTGGGCACGGTGGTGGCGGTGTTCGTGGCCGGGGTGCTGCGCGAGCTGCTGTACCGCCTGGCCGGCGGCGTGGCGCTGGAGCAGGCCCTGGTCGCCCGTTGGCTCATGGCCTGGGGCGATGCGTTCCTGACCGGCCTGTTCGCTGCCGTGTTTGTGGCTTATGTGCCCCGGTGGCTGGCGACCTGGTCGGATACGCGCTACCTGCACCGGGACTGACGGATTTCCTCAGCCCGCAGGGGCTGCGGCCCGGTGCACGCTCATGCGCGCGGCGTGTCGCCAGGCCTTGCGCAGCACCGCGGGCGACCAGGCCTCTTCCGGTACCAGGAGGGCGCCCACCGACCGGAACCATGCGCCGAGGCGCACATGGCCGGTGAGCACGGTGGTGATCGAGGCCAGGGCCAGAGGCAGGATGACGGGCAGCAGCCAGGGCAGCAGGGTGGGGTGGGTCATCGCCAGCGCGCCCATGAGGATCAGGGCCGCCATCTGCATGGCCCCCAGCTGGCCGGTGGCGGTGCGCCAGGCAACGCCGGTGGCCTCCCGCGGCGGGGACTTCCAGTCCAGCTTCATGCCGGTCAGCGCGGCCCAGACAAAGATCGAGTGCGCGACCATGCGCACCGGTGCCTGCAGGAGGGCCAGCACACTTTCCAGCAGGGCGCTGCCCAGCAGGCGCCAGGTACCGCCGAAGCCGCGCTGCTGTCCCTTGAGCAGGACGGCGGCCACGCCAAGCACCCGGGGCAGGAACAGCAGGGTCAGGGTGACAGCCCAGAGGCCCAGGCTGGCGCCCGACAGGGGCCGCACATCCGCCACACCCAGGCCGGTCGACAGCAGCATGACCAGGCCCAGGACCATGAAGCCCAGCCACAGCGGTGCCGACAGGTAGGACATGGCACCCACGGCCAGCATGGCCCGGTGCATGCGGTGCAGACCGGGTTCGGCGATCAGGCGGGCGTTCTGCAGGTTGCCCTGGCACCAGCGCCGGTCGCGCTGCAGTTCGGACAGCAGGTCGGGCGGTTGCTGCTCGAAGCTGCCACCCACGTCGGCCACCAGCCAGACGTGGTAACCGGCCCGGCGCATCAGGGCCGCTTCGACAAAGTCGTGCGAGAGGATGCCGCCGCTGAGCCCGCCGCGCCCCTCAATCGGGGCCAGCGCGCAGTGGCGCATGAACGCGTCCACGCGGATGATGGCGTTGTGACCCCAGTAATGGGATTCGCCGAGTTGCCAGAACTGCATGCCCAGGGTGAACAGTCGGCCGGTGACCCGGGCGGCGAACTGCTGGGTGCGCGCGTGCAGGGTCTGGTGGCCGATCGACTGGGTGGCGGTCTGGATGATGCCGGCCTGGGGATGGGCTTCCATCAGTTTGGCCAGGGTGACCAGCGAGGCACCGCTCATCACGCTGTCGGCGTCGAGCACCACCATGTGGTCGTAGTGCCGGCCCCAGCGGCGGCAGAAATCGGCCACGTTGCCGGCCTTGCGGTGCGTGCGGCGCTGGCGCAGGCGGTAGTACACCTGCACGGCCGGGTCGCCGGCCGGCGTGGCCAGTGCCGCGCGCAGGGCTTCCCAGGCCTGCCGCTCGGCGGCGATGGTCTGGCGGTCCTTGCTGTCCGACAGGACGAACACGTCGAACTGCCGGGCGTACCCGGTGCCGGCCAGGGACTCGCAGGTGGCCCGCAGGCCGGCAAACACGGTGGCGACGTCCTCGTTGCAGATCGGCATGATGACGGCGGTGCGGGTTTGGCCCGACAGCTCACGACCCCGGACCGAGGCCGCGGACACGCTGTGGGGGTCGCCGCGCAGCAACACCCAGGCGCCCATCAGGGCGGTCACGAAGCCGGTGGCCACCCAGGTGGTCAGCAGCACGAACAGCACGGCGTGAAGCACCTGGACCCAGACCGGCCCGGCATCGGGTTGCACCTGGGCAAATAGGAAGGCAGCCAGCAGGCTGGTTCCGACCGTCAGGGCCAGGAAGGTGCGGCGGCGCCGCAGCGCAGCGCATTCCCAGGGGGCTGGCGTGGCGCGCGGGGCGCGGGGCTCGCGGGGTGGGATCAGCCGGTTGGCCAGGGACAGCGCCGCCGAGCCCAGACCCTTCCAGAAACCCGCCCAGGGACGGGGTGGCATGGAGCCGCGCAGCACCGGCGGGGCGGTGACCGAATTCGGGTGGCGCTCTTCGCGCAGCAGGCCGCGGGCAGGCGCTTTCAGTCGGGCAGGATGACGTGCGTCCATGTTTCGCTCAGGGTGTGTGGGTCTGTTTGCAGGAAGGCGCGCAGCTCGACCGGCCGTGCCGGATCGAGGCGCTGCACGCGCAGGCTCAGGCGCCAGGTGCCGGCGGCCGCGTAGGGATAGGCGAGGGCTTCCACGACCTGCCCGTTGGCGTCGGCCGTGACGACCGCGCGGACGGTGGCGTCCGCGGGCAGGGCTTGCAGGGCAGGGCCCTCGAAGTCGACAACGAAATGCGGCTGCAGCCGCTGCTCGTCCGGCGTCAGGCGCGTGTAGCCGTGCCCTCGCCGGGTTTGGGTCACCCAGGATCCAGGCGGCCGTTGCTGCCGGTCGCCCTGCCAGTGCAGCTCGTAGCTGAAGTCCAGCGGCTGGCCCGGCGCCGGCAGCGTGGCCGGTACCCAGTAGGCGACGATGTTGTCGTGTGTTTCGTCGGGTGTGGGCAGTTGCACCAGTTCGACCTGACCCGGCCCCCACTCACCCAGGGGAACCACCCAGGCGCTCGGGCGCTTCTCGTAGCGGGCTTCCGGGTCCTCGTAGCTGGTGTGGCGCCGGTCCCGCTGCATCAGCCCGAAGCCTTTCGGTGCCGTCATCTGGAAGCTGCTGACCGAAATCTGCCGGGGGTTCTGCAAGGGGCGCCAGAGCCATTCGCCGCTGCCGCTGTGCATCAGCAGGCCGTCGGAGTCGTGCACCTCGGGGCGGAAATCGGTGGCGCTGCGCTGGTTCTCGCCGTGCAGGAACATGCTGGTCAGGGGCGCCAGGGCCAGGCGGGCGATGGGTTGTCCGCCTTCGCGCAGGTAGACGCTGGCGTCGACGGTCATCACGGTGGATGTGCCCGGCCGGATCTCGAAGCGGTAGGCGCCGGTGGCGCGCGGCGAATCGAGCAGGGCGAGCACGGTCACGCGGTCGGCTTGCGCCTCGGGTTGAAGCAGCCAGAAGTCGGTGAAGCGGGGAAACTCCTCCCCTTGTCCGCCGACGGTGTCGATGGCCAGTCCCCGGGCCGACAGGCCGTACTGCTGGCCGGCGCCCAGGGCGCGGAAGTAGCTGGCGCCCAGGAAGACCACCAGCTCGTCCTTGTACGCGGGGTGGTTCAGCGGATGGTGCAGGCGGAACCCGGCATGACCGAGTTCGTCCCAGGCGGCGGTGTCCAGGCGGTTGCGGCCGTAGTCGTAGTCGGCCGACTGGTGCGGCAGCTGGCGGGTGCCTTCGGGCCTCACCTCGTGGATGCGCACGGCTTGTCGCTGGTACAGGCCGAGGTGGAAGAACTGGGCCTCAAAGGGCAGCTGGCGATCGCGCCAGAGGGCTCGCTCGGGCCGAAAGCGGATGTCCCGGACCCCGTCGTAGTCCAGCGCGGCCAGGTCGGGGGGCAACCGATCGGGCGTGGGGGTGTAGGGAGCGAGCGACCGGCTGCGGGCCAGGTCCTTCAGGCCCGACCAGTCCATGGCCTGTGCCCATGGGCTGACACAGGCCAGGCAGGTCAGCAGCGCGAGGGTCACGCGTGCGCCGGCGCCCGAGACCGAGGGGAAAAAACGGACAGACATGCCCAGCTAGGGCAAACCCTGTGCCAGGTCGATTTTTCCTTTTTATATCAAAGGCTTGGACGACTCTCTTGGGGAAATGGACGCTTTTTCCGGCAAAAACACCCTGCCAGGGGCCGAATCTGTCGCCGATTGGCGACGGGTGGCTCGCTGACTCAGAAAAAGTGTTTGTGAATCAATGCCTTGCGAGGGTCACGAATCGGCGACAGGCTCGGTCCCTGCGGTATCGCTCTTGAAGAGCCCGGGCGTGAGATCGTGCTTCTGCAGCAGGCGGTAGAACTCGGTGCGGTTGCGCTGGGCCAGGCGGGCGGCGTCGGCGACGTTGCCGTCGGTCATCTTCAGCAGGCCCACCAGGTAGTCGCGCTCGAAGCGCTGGCGGGCTTCGGCGAAACTCAGCACCTCGACGGAAGGGGTGCGCAGCGCGCGCTGCACCATGGCCAGCGACACCAGCGGGGTGGTGGACAGGGCGCAGGTCTGCTCCACCACGTTGTAGAGCTGCCGGACGTTGCCGGGCCAGCTGGCCAGGGTGAGGGCCTTGAGGGCTTCGGGGGCGAAGCCGGCGCTGCGTTTTCCGTATTTGGCCGCCAGCAGGGTCAGGAAGTGGTTGGCCAGCAGCGCAATGTCCTCCCGCCGCTCGGCCAGGGTCGGCAGTTGCAGGGTGACGACGTTGAGGCGGTAGTACAGGTCCTCGCGGAACTGGCCCTGGGCCATGGCGGCTTCCAGGTCGCGGTGGGTGGCCGAGATGATGCGCACATCGACCGGAATGGACTGGCTGGAACCGAGCGGGCGCACCGCCCGCTCCTGCAGCACACGCAAGAGCTTGACCTGCAGGGCCGGGGGCATGTCGCCGATTTCGTCGAGCAGCAGTGTGCCGCCGTCGGCCGCCTGGAACAGGCCCTTGTGGTTCGCCACGGCGTCGGTGAAGGCGCCCTTCACGTGCCCGAACAGTTCGGACTCCAGCAAGGCCTCGGGAATGGCGCCGCAGTTGACCGCCACAAAGGGTCGCTTCGCCCGTTTGCTGGCCAGGTGGATGGCCCGGGCCAGCAACTCCTTGCCGGTGCCGCTGTCGCCACGCAGCAGCACACTGGCGTCGCCCTGGGCGATCAGGCGCGCCTCGGCCAGCAGGTCGGCCATCCGGTTGGAGCGGCTGACGATGCCGGCGCGCCAGCTTTCGTCGGCGCTGGGTGCCGGACCCGCAGGCGCCGACAGGGATAGCGCCTGTCCGATCTTCTCGAGCAGCGCTTTGGCGTCGAAGGGTTTGGTCAGGTAGCCAAACACGCCCCGGGCCGTGGCCTCGACCGCATCGGGGATGGTGCCGTGGGCCGTGAGCAGGATGACCGGCACCGAAGGATGTCGGGCGCGGACCTCGTCGAACAGCGTCAAGCCGTCCTTGCCCGGCAGGCGCACATCGGACAGCACCAATTGCGGACGGTCGATGTCCAGCTGGCTCAGTGCGGCTTCGGCCGAGCCGACTGCCGTGACCTGGTAGCCGGCGGCGTTCAGGCGCATGGACAGCAGGCGCAGCATGTCGGGGTCGTCGTCGACCACCAGCAGGCGGGGCCGGGTCGCTGTCGGGGTGTCCGGACTCATGGCGTCACCCCGCGCGGAGCGGCAGGCACGGGGGAGCCCCGGGGACCCAGGCTGCGTTCGATGGCGCGCATGGCCTCCAGGCGTTCACCCAGCCGGTCGATGCGCCGCTGGGCGTCGCGCAACTGGGCGGCATGGCGATCCACCTGTTCTTCCAGGCGCCGCTGGTTGGACAACAGGTCGGCCAGCAACCGGGCGAGCGGGCGCAGCGCCTCGGCTTCGCTGGTGGCCGAGGCCTGGAGCCGTTGCAGCAGGCCCAGGGCCCTGGCTGTCTCCACCGGTTGCTGCATCTGCATCAGGACCAGGGCCTGCTGCATCTGGCGCACCGGCTGCTGGCCGGGCTCTCCCAGGGCCTTCAGCTCGGCCTGCAGCTCGGCAAGGGCCATGGGCCGGACGCGCTCGGCGTAGGCCAGGGCCTGGTCGAGGCTGTCGATGGGCTCGGTGCAGGACAGGACGCCGCTCTGGGTTGCCATCACCGATCGAGCTGGGACGTCGGGCACACACTGGCCAGGCTCGGCCGGTACAGGCTGGGGAGGGGTGATCACCGCAGTCGACGGTGTCAGCACGGGCAATGGATCGGGCGGTGTGCTGGCGCAGGCCGACAGCAGGGCACCGGTCATCGCAACCAGGAAGAGGCGCAGCAGGTCAGGCAGCATGGGGCAGTTCGATGCGGAAATGGGCGCCGCGTTCCGTGGCCAGCAATTGGACACGGCCTCCGTGGGCCTGAATGTACTCCTGGACGATCGACAGGCCGACGCCCGTGCCACGCACCGCGTCGTCGGGCTGGCGGCGTCCCCGGTAGAAAGGCTCGAAGATGTGGGAACGGTCCTGCTCATCCACCCCCGGACCCTCGTCGATCACATCGATCTGCACCAGGCCGGGCACGCGGGCAAGAACCACCTCCACCCGCGACGCAGGCGGCGCGAATCGGACGGCATTGATCAGCAGGTTGCCGACGGCCGAGCCCATCTTGTCGGGGTCCAGCAGCATCGGTGGTGCCTCGCCGGTGACCCGAACCGAGATCTGCCGCGACTGCCAGCGCAGCCGCAGTGCCTCGATCTGGTGGTCGACGAGGGCGCGCAGGTCGGTGGGCTGGCGCCGCAGCTGCCGGGCCTCAAAGGCCGCGGCGTTGAATTGCAGCAGGGCCTCGATCTGCTCCTGCAGGCTGTGGGTGTTGTGCTGCAGGATGCGCACCACCTCGGCCTGGTTCGGGTTCAGGGTGCCGGCCACGCCGTCGCCGAGCACGGCCACGCCTTCGTGCATCGAGGCCAGCGGGGTCTTGAGTTCGTGAGAAATGTGGCGCAGGAAGCGGGCCTTGTCCGCATCGAGCTCGGTCAGGCGCAGCCTCAGCCATTCGAGCTGCTGTCCGACTCGCTGGATGTCCGGTGGGCCGGGAATGTCGATGGCTTCCGACAGCCGGTTCTCGCCCAGGCCGACGATGGCATTTTCCAGCCGCTGCAGCGGTTTGGCCAACCAGACGCCGAATCCGATCGCCATGGCGGCCGACAGCAGGATGGAGCCGGTCACCTGGATGGCCAGCTGCCGGCGACTGTGGTCCAGCCGTTCCTGCAGGGCGGTGTTGCGCTCGGCCATGATGGCCTGGACCTGCTGGGCCACGGTCCGGTTGAGCAGGTCCATGTCACGGAACGACTGGGCAACGAGCGGATCCTGCTCCAGCGCGGGTTCCCTCGGGTCGTCCAGTTGGGCTGCGATCCGGGTCAGCTGCTCGCGCCAGCGGCGGGCGGTTTCGGCGGGCAGATCGTTGTCCTCCAGCCTTTGCAGGATGTCCTGCGCCTGACGGGCGCCGTCATCGAATTGTTGCCGCAGCTGGGCATCGCGCAGGACCAGCGACTGGCGTGCGGCCCGTTCCATGGCCAGGCTGCGCTCGGACAGGGATTGCGCCGCGCTGGTCAGCTCCACCGCCTGGGCCGCGCTGGCCTGGCTCTGGGCCATCAGCGATTCGAGCGAGAACAGAGCCCGCACGGCGGTGGCGCCCAGCAGCAGGCCGATCAGCAGAAAGGCGGCCAGCAGCAGCTGCGGGAACGAGGGCCGGAGCCAGCGCATGGCGCGGTGGGCGGGGGCGGGCGGTGCGGGGTGGACCGGTTCAGGCGACAGGCCAGCCTGTCATGCGGTTTCGCGCACCAGCACCTCGCCGCGCAGCGAGTGCGGCAGCGCCTGGGTGATCTTCACGTCGATCATCTGGCCGACCAGGCGAGGGCTGTTCGGGCCGCCGTCGAAGTTGACGATGCGGTTGCACTCGGTGCGGCCCATGAGTTCGGCGGCGCTCTTGCGCGACGGGCCCTCGACCAGGATGCGCTGCACCGTGCCTTCGCGGCTGGCGCTGATGCGGCGCACGTTCTCCTCGATGGTGGCCTGCAGGTGCTGCAGTCGCTTGAGTTTCACCTCGTGCGGCGTGTCGTCGGGCAGGTTGGCCGCGGGCGTGCCCGGGCGCGGGCTGAAGATGAACGAGAAGCTGCTGTCGTAGCCGACGTCGGTGATGAGTTTCATCATCTTCTGGAAGTCTTCTTCCGTCTCGCCCGGGAAGCCGACGATGAAGTCGCTGCTCATGGACAGGTCGGGCCGGATCGCGCGCAGCTTGCGGATGGTGCTCTTGTATTCCATGGCGGTGTAGCCGCGCTTCATGGCCATGAGGATGCGGTCCGAGCCGTGCTGCACCGGCAGGTGCAGGTGGCTCACCAGCTTGGGCACCTTGGCGTAGGTGTCGATCAGGCGCTGGGTGAACTCGTTCGGGTGGCTGGTGGTGTAGCGGATGCGCTCGATGCCCGGGATGTCGGCCACGTACTCGATCAGCATCGCAAAGTCGGCGATCTCGTCGGTGTCGCCCATCTGGCCGCGGTAGGCGTTGACGTTCTGGCCCAGCAGCGTCACTTCCTTGACGCCCTGGTCGGCCAGGCCGGCGACCTCGACCAGCACGTCCTCGAACGGGCGGCTGACTTCTTCGCCGCGGGTGTAGGGCACCACGCAGTAGCTGCAGTACTTGCTGCAGCCTTCCATGATCGACACGAAGGCCGAGGCGCCTTCCACGCGCGCGGGCGGCAGGTGGTCGAACTTCTCGATTTCGGGGAAGCTGATGTCCACCTGCGGCTGGGCAAGGCGCTCGCGTGCCTTGAGCATCGCGGGGAGTCGGTGCAGGGTCTGCGGGCCGAACACCACGTCCACGAAGGGCGCGCGCTTGATGATCTCGGCGCCTTCCTGGCTGGCCACGCAGCCACCCACGCCGATCAGCACACCCTTCTTCTTCAGATGCTTGACGCGGCCGAGGTCGGAGAACACCTTTTCCTGGGCCTTCTCGCGCACCGAGCAGGTGTTGAACAGGATCAGGTCCGCTTCTTCCGGATCCTGCGTTTTCTCGAAGCCCTCGGCAGCGCCGAGCACGTCGGCCATCTTGTCCGAGTCGTACTCGTTCATCTGGCAGCCGAACGTCTTGATGAAGACCTTGCGTGTCATGGGAATGCTCCTCGCGCCGGAGGCAAGCGGCCATCCGGCTCAGTCGGGTGAATCAGGGTACCTGCCAGGGGGCCGGGTTCAGTCGGCGGCGGTGCGGTAATTGCGCTGGTCGGACAGGCGCGGTCGCTTCTGTGCGGCTTCGGCCGGCGTCAGGATCCAGACCTGATGCGCCTGCCCCAGGCTGTCGGTCATGTAGTTGACGGTCAGCTCCTGGCCGACCAGGCTGGCCGACAACACCACGGTGTTGCTGGTGCCCATGATGCGCGAGCCGGGCGACAGGCGCATCGGCCGACCGTCCATGCGCACTTCAGGCGGCTGTACCACCACCATGGTGGCCCGGATGGCCTGTTCGGGGAAGTTGCGCACGCCCGGTTGTGCCTGGGCGGGCAAGGCCAAGGCCAGCAGGCAGGTGGCGCCGGCCAGGCCGGGCCGCGCATATCGAATGAAAGCGGTCTTGCAGCGGTTCATGGTGTAGATCCAGAGGCTGGTGCGTGCGCCAACCCTGATGGCCGGCGACCATTTTCTATTGTCTCATGGCTCCCGGGGGCCGCGCTGCCCGGGTGGCAGGGTGGGCAGCGGGTAGGCGTCGGCCACGTAGGCCGGGCCTTTCATGACCATCACGATGAAGGCGCCGATGCCCACCGTGAGCAGCACGGTCCAGTGCAGGATGCCCAGGGAAATCAGCCAGATGTCCAGGCTGGTGAGACGGGTGTGCACATCGGCGGCTTCACCGGCCCACGGCCACAGACGGGCCAACATCGCCACCAGAGCCAGCGCGGCGGTGCCCCCCAGGAACAGACCGGGCAGGCGGCGCAGGATGACCCGCTCCAGCCCCGGTGGGCTTTTCTGGAAACCGGGCAGCTTTTTGAACCAGTTCATGGCATCGCTCCTTGTCGTTCAGACACCGGGAAAGCCGACAGGTTCATGGTGTCAGGAAAACCCGGGCAGAATCCGTTGTCCTGGACAAAACCATGTTGTGGAGTTCACCATGTTTGACCCCGATCCGATCCGCCGCCGCCTGCTGCTGGTCGGCGCAGCCAGTGTGTTGCTGCCGACAGCCCTGTCGGGTTGCGCCACCGGTATCCCCGACGGGGTGCGGGCCGTCAGCGGCTTCGAGCTGGAGCGCTACCTGGGCCAGTGGTACGCGATGGCGCGCCTGGACCACCGCTTCGAGCGCGGACTCAGTCGCGTATCCGCCACCTACACACGCCGGGACGACGGCAGTGTGAACGTGCTCAACCGGGGCTACGACGCCCAAAAAGGCCAGTGGCGCCAGGTCGAAGGGCGGGCGCGTTTCATCGGCGATCCGGGCACGGCCTCGCTGAAGGTGTCTTTCTTCGGCCCCTTTTTCGGCGGCTACCACGTGGTCGACCTTGACCCGGAGTACCGCTGGGCGCTGGTGATGGGCCCGACCCGCGGTTACTTCTGGATCCTGGCCCGCGACACGCAGGCGCCCCCGGCCCTGCGCGAGCACTGGCTGGCCCGTGCGCGCAGCCTGGGCATCGACACCGATGCCCTGATCTGGGTCGATCAGTCGCCCTTGCCCGGCTGAGCATGAGCTACCGCGTGGTCTGGTTCAAGCGCGACCTGCGCCTGCACGACCACGCCCCCCTGGTCGCGCCGGCGCAGGCCGGTCCGGTGCTGTGCCTGCATGTGGTCGAACCCGGCCTGTGGGCCCAACCTGATGCATCTGCGCGGCAGTGGGGTTTCGCGCGCGAAAGCCTGCAGGACCTGGACCTCGAACTGCGCGTCCGGGGTGGCCGCCTGGTGGTCTGTGTCGGCGAGGTGGTGGACGTCCTGGCCCGCCTGCGCGCCCGCGCGGCTTTTGTCGCCGTGCATGCACACGAGGAAACCGGCAACGGCTGGACCTTTGCGCGCGACCGGGCGGTGGCGGCCTGTTGCCGCGCCCAAGGCGTGGCCTGGCGCGAATGGCTCCCGTTTGGGGTGGTTAGCGGATTGCGCGAACGTGAGGGTTGGCAGCGCCGGCGCAGCGCCGCCGAGCTCGCGCAACAGTCCTTGTTCTGATGGCCGCTGTCCTGATCCACTGGTTCCGCACCGACCTGCGCCTGCACGACCACCCGGCGCTGCTGCGGTCCGTGGCGCGCTGCCGCCGTGAGGGGCTGTCGCTGCTGCCGGTGGCCTGGCACAGCCCGTCGGTGCCGGTCGACACCCGCTGGGGCTTCGCCCGTGTGGGCGAGCACCGGCGGGCGTTTCGTCACCAGGCCCTGACCGGTCTGGCCAAGCGCTTGCGTGGGCTGGGCAGCGACCTGTGGGTGCTGGACGACGCCACGGCCGGCCCCCTGCTTGAACTGGCCCGGCGGGCAGGTGCCACCCACGTGGTGGCCGAGGCCATCGACGCGCCGGAGGAACTGGCCGAGGTTCGGACCTTGCAGGACGGCGGCCTGCACGTGGACACCGTCTGGCAGTCCAGTCTGCTGGCACCCGACGACCTGCCCTGGCTCCAGGGGCGTGTGCCCGACGTCTTCACCGCCTTCCGCCAGGGTGTGGAGCGGGCCCAGGTGCAAGTGCCGGCGCCGCTGCCCGCCCCCACGCAGCTGCCGCCGTGGCCCGATCACCTGGAGCGTCCCCCTTCACCGTGTGCGCCGCCCTTGTCCGCCGGCGCCACGGACGAGCGCTCGTCCTTTCCCTATGGCAGCTCCGCCTGGCAGGGGCATGAGGCGGCTGCGCTCGACCACCTGCAACGCTACCTGGCGGCCGGACATCCGCACCGCTACAAGGCCACCCGCAACGCCCTGAGCGGCCGTGACTTCGCCAGCCATTGGTCGCCCTGGCTCGCGGTGGGTGCGCTGTCGGCCCGCCAGGCGATGGCGGCCTTGCGGGCCTTCGAGAACGAACGCGGCGCCAACGAAGGCAGCTACTGGCTGTGGTTCGAGCTGCTGTGGCGCGACCACTTCCGCTTTGTCATGCGCCAGCACGGCGCTCGTCTGTTCGCGGCGCGCGGGCTGTCCGGGGATCGGACACCTCAGGCTTGCCGGCACGATCCGCGCGCGTTTGCACGCTGGTGCGAGGGGCGCACCGGCCAGCCGCTGGCCGACGCCGCCATGCGCGAACTCCGGCACACCGGTTACCTGTCGAACCGTCTGCGACAGATCGTCGCCAGCGCGCTGATCCATGAGCTCGGTGGCGACTGGCGGGCCGGCGCGGCCTGGTTCGAAGCACGGCTGATCGATTTCGACGTGCACAGCAACCAGGGCAACTGGGCCTACATTGCCGGCGTGGGCACCGACCCGCGCGGCGGGCGGCGTTTCAACCTGGACAAGCAGACCCAGGACCACGACCCCGACGGCAGCTACCGTCGCCGCTGGACTGCCTGAGCGGACCGGCGATTACAGTGGGGGCGAAACCATCTGCCCCGACACAGGAGACACCCATGGCCCGCCTGCAACCCCTGCCGCCCGAAACCACGCCCGAGTTGAAGGAGCATTTCGACTTTTTTCTGGGCACGCTGGGATTCACACCCAACAGCGTGCTGACCATGCAGCGCAAGCCCAAGCTGGCGCGGGCGCTGGCGGTGCTCAATGCGGCTGTGATGGACCCGGAGGGCGAGGTCGACCTCGGTTTCCGGCGCCTCATCGGCCATGTCGTGAGCAAGGTGTCGGGTTGCCTGTACTGCCAGGCGCACACCCTGCTGGGTGCCAGGAACTTCGGCATCAGCGAGGCCAAGCTGGCCGATGTCTGGAGCTACGCCAGCAGCCCGCACTACAGCGAGCGGGAACGCCTGGCGCTGGATTTTGCGCTGGCCGCCGCGTCACAGCCCAACGCGGTGACCGACCAGCAGTTTGAGCAGCTGAAACAGCACTGGAGCGAGGGCGAGGTCGTGGAGATTCTGGGGGTGGTGGCGATGTTTGCCTTCCTCAACCGCTGGAACGACACCCTGGCCACACCCCTGGAGGCGGTGCCCGATGAACTGGCCCAGCAGACGCTGGGTGGTCAGGGCTGGGACGCCGGCAAGCACCGGGCCTGAGGCCTGGGTCAGCAGATACTCACTTCCAGCGCACCGGCTCCAGGTGTACGCTGCCCAGGTTGCTGGACAGGGTGATGGCGCCGTCCTGGATGAGTGCCTGCAGTTGCATGCTGCGCTCGGCCAGCTGGGTCAGCGCCTGAGTCTGCTCATGGGGCAGGCGCCAGACCTGCAGCCGGTCCAGGCGCGTCAGCTTGCTTTCGATGCCCTTCCACCACACCTCGGCGGCCGAGCCGAAAGGATAGACCACCACCGCGTCGGCCTGGCTGCAGGCCTTGGACAGGGGTTTGTCCTCCGGCTGGCCGACCTCGATCCACAGACGCTTGCGGCCGGTGAAATCGGTCAGTGACGCGTCCGGATCGTCCGGGTCGGACAGGCCGGCACCGAAGGCCAGGGTGCCGTCGCCACCGCAGGTGTCGTTGAGTTCGTGGGCCTGCAGCGCCAGCGCCACCAGGCGGACCATCATGCGTTCGTCGGTCTCGCTCGGATGGCGGGCCAGGGTCAGCGCATGGTCGGCGTAGTAGCCGTGGTCAATGTCGGCGATGGCGACGTTCGCCTTGAAGATGGTGGACTTGAGAGCCATGTCGGGCGTGGGGCGGAACGGGGGCGGACAAATAAAAAGCGGACTCCGTCGCCGGGGTCCGCTTTTTGTGTCTGGTGGCGATAGGTGGACTTGAACCACCGACATCAGCATTATGAATGCTGCGCTCTAACCAACTGAGCTATATCGCCGAAAGACGCGCATTATAGCCAATTTTTCGGGGCTTGCTCAAGGCGCCAGGTGGCGGCCCTGCCGGCCAGCGCACCCGCGCCGGGTCATTGGTGTTTGAACACCGCGGCCCGCTTGTTCACGAAGGCGTCCATGCCTTCCTTCTGGTCGTCGGTGGCGAACAGCGCGTGGAACAGGCGGCGCTCGAACATGACCCCGTCGGCCAGCGTGCCTTCGTAGGCGCGGTTCACGCATTCCTTCGCCGCCATGACCGCGATCTGCGAGAACTGGCAGATCTGCAGCGCAGCGCCCAGGGTCTCGTCCATCAGCTTGTCCAGCGGCACCACCCGGCTGACCAGCCCGGCACGCTCGGCCTCGGTGGCGTCCATCATGCGGCCGGTCAGCGCCAGGTCCATGGCCTTGGCCTTGCCCACCGCGCGCGGCAGACGCTGGGTGCCGCCGGCGCCCGGGATGATGCCCAGCTTGATCTCGGGCTGGCCGAACCTGGCGTTGTCGGCGGCGATGATGAAGTCGCACATCATGGCCAGCTCGCAGCCGCCGCCCAGGGCAAAGCCGCTGACGGCCGCGATCACCGGCTTGCGGACGGTGCGGATGGTTTCCCAGTTGCGGGTGATGTAGTCGTTCTTGTAGACATCGGCGAAGCTGTAGGTGGCCATGGCGCCGATGTCGGCGCCGGCGGCAAAGGCCTTTTCGCTGCCGGTGATGACCATGCAGCCGATGCCCTCGTCGGCGTCGAAGGCCTTGAGCGCGGCGCCCAGCTCGTTCATCAGCTGCTCGTTCAGGGCGTTGAGCGCCTTGGGGCGGTTGAGGGTGATGATGCCGACGCGGCCTTCGGTGCGCACCTGGATCAGTTCGGGGGTGGTAGTCTCGCTCATGGTGTGTCCTGGGGTGGGGAAGAATTGACGTACGCGTCAACTATAGCCGCTGTGGTGCGGCCCGCCCACGACAGGCACCGAGGGAAAACATTAACCGACCCATCGGTCGGTTAATGGTAAATTGACGCCTGTTGCCCGAACACAGGCGCCACATTCCGATGGCCCGAGGAGACATTTGCCCATGAACGCCCCCACCGCCGGCGCCTCCGTGCTCTATGAAGAGCGCGGCGCCGTTGCCCTGGTCACCCTGAACCGCCCCGACGCGCTCAACAGTTTCACGCGCCAGATGCACCGCGACCTGTGGGCCGCGCTGGATCGGGCCGAGGCCAACCCGGTGATCCGGGCCCTGGTCATCACCGGTGCCGGCCGCGGTTTCTGCGCCGGTGCCGACCTGGCCGAGTTCGACTTCGAGCCCGGCCCCGACCTGGTCCAGCGCGCCGACCCGGGCCCGGTCATCGACCAGGCGTTCAACCCGACGGCACGCCGCATCCAGTCGCTGCGCTTTCCGGTGATCGCCGCCGTCAACGGGGTGGCCGCCGGGGCGGGTGCCTCGTTGGCCATGACCTGCGACATCGCGATTGCCGCGCCGGGCGCCAGTTTCATCCAGGCCTTCAGCAAGATCGGCCTGATTCCGGACGCCGGTGGCAGCTGGTTCCTGGTCGAGCGTCTGGGCCTGGCGCGCGCCATGGCGCTGGCCATGACCGGCGACAAGCTGCCGGCCCAGCAGGCCAAGGACTGGGGCATGATCTGGGACGTGGCCGACGACCCGCTCGCCGCCGCGCTGACCATGGCCGACAAGCTGGCCGTGATGCCCACCAAAGCGCTGGTCGCCACGCGGGCGCTGCTGCGCGATGCCGGCCGGCGCTCGCTGGACGAGCAGCTGGATGTCGAGCGCGACACCCAGTCGGCCCTGGGCCGCACGCACGACTACATCGAGGGTGTGATGGCTTTTCGCCAGAAGCGCCCGGCGCAGTTCAAGGGGGAATGAAGTGACTCCTGAGCAACGCGCGACCCGGGTCGGAGAGGCCATGTTTGCGGCCGACGTGGCGGCCCGCGAGACCATGGGCATCGAGATCGTGAGCGTGGCGCCAGGGCGCGCCGTGCTGCGCATGACCGTCAGACCCCTGCACCTCAACGGCCACAAAATCTGCCACGGTGGCTTCATTTTCACGCTGGCGGACACCACCTTCGCCTATGCCTGCAACAGCTACAACAGGAACGCGGTGGCGGCTGGCTGCAACATCGAATTTCTCAAGCCGGGCCTTGAAGGCGATGTGCTGACCTGCGAAGGCCAGGAGCAGGTGCTGCAAGGCCGGCACGGCATCTACGACATGAAGGTCAGCAACCAGAAGGGGGAAGTGGTGGCCATGTTCCGCGGCAAGAGCGCGGTGATTCCCGGCAGCATCTTTCCCGAAGAGGAGGGCACATGAACCACTTTCCGCTCGAACCCATCGAGAAGGCCAGCATCGACGAACTGCGTGGCCTGCAACTCAAGCGCCTGCAGGCCACGCTGCGCCACGCTTACCAGAACTCGCCGGTCTACCGTCGCAAGTTTGACGAAGCCGGCGTGCATCCGGACGACTGCAAGACGCTGGCCGATCTGTCGAAATTCCCGTTCACCACCAAGAAGGACCTGCGCGACAGCTACCCCTTCGGCATATTCGCCGTGCCACGCGAAAAGTGCGCGCGCATCCATGCCAGCAGCGGCACCACCGGCAAACCGACGGTGGTGGGCTACACGCTCAGGGACATCGACACCTGGGCCGGTGTGGTGGCGCGCAGCATCCGCGCCAGCGGCGCGCGGCCCGGCGACATGGTGCACGTGAGTTATGGTTACGGCCTGTTCACCGGGGGCCTGGGTGCCCACTACGGCGCCGAGAAGCTGGGCCTGACGGTGGTGCCCTTCGGCGGCGGCCAGACCGAGCGCCAGGTGCAGCTGATGCAGGACTTCCGGCCCGACATCATCATGGTCACGCCCAGCTACATGCTGGCGATTGCCGACGAGTTCGAGCGGCAGGGCATCGACCCGCGCGAGAGCAGCGTGCGCATCGGCATCTTCGGGGCGGAGCCCTGGACCAACGACATGCGCGTGGCCATCGAGGCCCGCATGGACATCGATGCGGTCGACATCTACGGCCTGTCGGAGGTCATGGGGCCGGGCGTGGCCAACGAGTGTGTCGAGACCAAGGACGGCCCCACCATCTGGGAAGACCATTTCTATCCCGAGATCATCAACCCCGACACCGGCGAGCCGGTGGCCGACGGCGAACTCGGCGAGCTGGTGTTCACCAGCCTGACCAAGGAAGCCCTGCCCATCATCCGCTACCGCACGCGCGACCTCACCCGCCTGCTGCCCGGCACGGCGCGCACCATGCGCCGCATGGAGAAGATCACCGGCCGCAGCGACGACATGATGATCGTGCGCGGCGTCAACGTGTTTCCGACCCAGATCGAGGAGTTGATCCTCAAGCGCCCGGAACTCACCGCGCACTACCAGTGCATCCTGACCCGCGACGGCCCGATGGACAACCTGACGGTGGCCATCGAGACCCGGCCCGGCCTGTCACCCGACAGCATCGAGGCGCGGGCGGCGGCCGAGCTGCTGCGCCACGAGGTCAAGGTCTATGTGGGCAGCAGTGTCGAGGTGGAGTTGCGGCCCGAGGGTGGCGTCGAGCGCAGCCAGGGCAAGGCCAAGCGGGTGGTGGACCTGCGCAAGCGCTGAGACGGAGGCGTCGCGTTCAACGATCCAGCCAGGCGCTCGCGCGTGGGCCGTCGGCCACCGCCAGTCTCACCACGGTTTCAGCCTGCGGCCAGTCGATCGGACAGCGCAGGAGCCGGCGGTCCCTGGAAACCAGGGCGATGACGCGCTGGCGGCGTCCGCGCAGCAGCCGGACCTCGTCGAGCTTGCGCACGCGCCAGGCCTCGGGCGGCACACCCCGGCGCGCGGCGGGCAATTCGATGGCCAGCCATTCGTCCCCGGCTGCCAGACCGGCGGCCTCGGCGGCGCCGCCGCGCAAGACCTGCTTGACCAGGATGCCGTCGGTTTCGGTCACGCGCAAGCCGAGTTGCTGGGCCAGGGGTGCGGGCTCCTGATGCACCTGGACGCCGTGCCGCTGCAGCAGATCGAGTACCGGCAGTTCTTCGGTGCCATGCACCCAGCGGGACAGTTCGTCGACGAAGTTGCGGCCGCTCAGCTTTCGCAGCACCTGAGCCAGGTCCGCCTCGCGCATCGGTCCGCCACCGGTGCGTTGCCACAGGGCGCGCATGACCTCGTCCAGGCTGGTCCGACCCTCGGCTCGCAGGGTCAGGTCCAGGCACAGCGCCACCAGCGAGCCCTTGGTGTAGTAGCTGACCGTGGCGTTGGCAGTGTTCTCGCCCATGCGGTAGTACTTGACCCAGGCGTCGAAGCTGGCCTGGGCCACGCTCTGCACATGGCGGCCGGGCGTCTGCAGCACCTGGTTGACGGTTTTGGACAGCAGGCGCAAGTAGGTCGGATCGTCAATGAGGCCGGCACGGCGCAGCAGCAGGTCGTCGTAGTAGCTGGTGAAGCCCTCGAAGAACCACAGCAGTTCGGTGTAGTTCTCGGCGTCGTAGTCACAGCGCCGGAATTCGGCCGGACGCAGGCGTTTGACGTTCCAGGTGTGGAAGTACTCGTGGCTGATCAGGCCCAGCAGCGTGGTGTAGCCCTCGGTCGGTTTGCCACGCGTGGCCTTGCCCATGTCGCTGGTTGCCGGATCGGTGGACAAGGCGGGCAAGTCGGTTCGTGCGCAGATCAGGGCCGTCGATTGCCGGTGTTCCAGTCCGCCATAGCCTTCACCGCTGGCGTGCAGCATGAATACGTAGCGGTCGAACGGCGGCGGTTCCTCGCCGTGCCAGAACCGGATCTGTTCCTCGCAGATGCGGCGCGTGTCTTCGACCAGCCGCTCGCCGTCGAACCAGCCACCGGCTCCGCTGACGATGAAGCGGTGGGGCACGCCGCAGGCCTCGAAGTCGGTGCTCCAGAACGGCCCCAGTTCGACAGGGTTGTCGGCCAGCTCGTCGTAACCGGTCGCCCGGTAACTGCCGAAGCCTTTCAAATCGGTCTGCAGGGGCGACAGGGCCGTGGCCACCTGCCAGTCGGTCGGCACGCGCTCGGTGCTCAGTTCGATCTCGTGTGGCAGGTCCTCGTGGCCCACGGCGCGCAGGCACAGGCTGGTCGGGTTGAAGAAACCGCGTGTACTGTCCAGAAAGGCGGTGCGCACCGAAGCATCGAAGGCATAGACCTCGTAACGCAAGCTCAGGGGACGCCCTGGTTCGGCGAGCACCTGCCAGCGGTGTTTGTCGAGCTGGAGCACCGGGATCCCCTGGCTGCCCTGCGTGGCGGTCAGGTGCTGCAGGTGCTGGGAAAACTCGCGCACCAGGTAGCTGCCCGGGATCCACACCGGCAGGCTCAGTACCTGGCGTTCGCTCGGGCTGGGCAACTGCATCACCACTTCGAACAGGTGCGCCTGTAGCCGGTGCACACCAATGCGGTACCGGATGGCCCGGGTGGCGCCGGCGGGGCGGCGGTCGGAGGTCTTGGCAGGGGTCATGTTGATGGCCGGGGCCGTCAGAGCGCCGCAGCCCCGATGAAGCAACTCAGGGCGGCCACCGCGGTCAGGCGAAAGCGCAGGGTCAGCCAGATGGCCAGGCCGGCTCGCTGGTAGAGCTTGCGGTCAACGCCGTAACAAAGCAGGACGAGAAAACCCAGCCAGGCCAGGCCCGCGTGGGCCGGCATCAGCAGGCCGGGCCAGGCCAGCAGGGAGGGAAGCACACCCCAGAGGAAATGGACGCGCTGGGCGTGGGCTGCCGCCGGCTGGCTGCCCGGGCGACCAGCCAGCCACGCCAGCCCCCAGTGGATGCCACCCAGGAAAGAGACGATCAGGGCTGCGTAGCCGGCCAGGGCGATCGAGACCCAGAGGCGCAGGTCGACGTCGACCAGCCAGAGTGTGAGGGCCAGCAGCACGAAGGGGATCAGTCCGGCATAGCCGAGGGTGAGCGCCAGCGCGCGGTCGCCGGGGTCGTCCAGGGAGGGCAGGCTCATGGCTGTTTGGCTTCGGCGAGCTTGCGGGCGATCTGGTCTGCGCCGACGGCGCCGGGCATGCGCGTGCCGTCGACGAAGAAGCTGGCCGGTGTGCCGTTGATGCGGTGCTTGCGGCCGAATGCCACGTTGCGCTCCAGCGGGGCCGTGTCGCAACTGGCCGTGGGCGGTGTGATGCTGTTCAGCATCCAGTCCATGTAGGCCTTTTCCCGGTCCTTGGCGCACCAGATGTGCACCGACTTGGCCACCGAATCGGCGCCGAGGATGGGGTACAGGAAGACATGCACGGTGACGTTGTCGATGGTGAGCAGGTCCTGCTCGAAGCGTTTGCAGAAGCCGCAGTTGGGGTCGCTGAACACCGCCATCTGGCGTCGGCCGTTGCCGCGCACGACCTTGAAGGCGTCTTTCAGCGGCAGATCCTTGAATGCCACTGCAGTCAGCTGCTGCAGGCGCTGCTCGGTCAGGTCCACGCGAGCCCGTGTGTCGAACATGGAGCCCTGGATGATGTGGTTGCCCTGGGCGTCCGTGTAGAAGATGTCGGTCTGGTTGACCCGGACTTCGAACAGGCCCCGCATGGGTGTCGGGCGCACCTCGTCGATGGGTGGCAGGTTGGGCAGGCGCTCGGCCAGGTTCTTGCGGATCACCGCTTCCTGGGCAAAGACCCCTGTGCACAGGACCGACAGGGCCAGCAGAAGAAGGCGGTGAACAGATGGCATCGGTAAAGTCCGGCGGTGGGCAGAATGAATAGGGGTCAGGCGTGCACGCCCGAGGCCTGGCGGGCCAGCCAGTGTTTGAGCGCGCCCAGGCGATCGACGCCTGTCATGCCCCAGTTGCGCAAGGCCTGGACACGGGCATCGTCGTGTCCGAACAGGTTGAACAGACCGTCGGTCAGCCATCCCATGGCGTGGACGTCGGCCTGGCGGGCTCGCTCATAGCGGCGCAGCAGACGCAGGTTGCCGAGCTCTCTCCAGTATTCCCGTTCGTGCAACACGCGCGCCAGCTCGGCCACATCGGCCAGCCCGACGTTCAGGCCCTGACCCGCCAGCGGATGCATGGCGTGGGCAGCGTCGCCGGCCAGGGCCACGGCGCCGAAGGAGGTGCTGGCGATCCAGCGCCGGGCCCGAGACAGCTCCAGTGGCCAGGCCTGGACCGGCCCTTCCAGCACCATGTCACCCAGGGCATGGCCGCAAAAGCCCTGGACGGCCTCGGCCAGGGCGGCCGGCTCCAGCTGGCAGGTGGTTTCGGCCAGGGCGGTGGGCAGGGACCAGACCAGGGCCACGGCCAGTCCCCCGTCGCCCTCCAGCGGCAGCAGGGCCATGATCTGACCGTCACGGAACCACTGGCGGGCCACGCCCCCATGAGGCTGCGCACAGCGCAGCCTCGCCGCCAGGGCCTTGTGGGGATAGGGCCGGACATCGAACTCGATGCCCAGCGATTCGCGGGTCTGGCTGCGCTTGCCTTCGCAGACGACAGTCAGGGGGCTGTTGGGCGCTTCGTCGAGGCGGTCTATGCCGCTCTGGAAGCCCACCGCTTCGGCGAGGCGGCGCTCCAGGACGGGCACGTCGACTATCCAGGTCAGGGCCTCGGTGCTCCGCCCACCGCTGTCGAAACCGAGCCGGCCCCCATCGTCGCCGTGCACCTGCATGGCCCGGACCGCCGTCACCGCTGGTGTTCCCTGGTCGCCGGCGGGGGAGTCCGGCCAGCAGCGCAAGGATTGCAGCAGATCTCGGGAAGCGGTGTTCAGGGCATAGGCACGCACGTCGACCGCGTCTGCGGACGACCTGCCAGGCCGATCCACCAGGGCGACCCGCAATCGGTCGCGCGCCAGCAGCAGCGCCAGGGTCTGACCGACGATGCCGGCACCGCGGATGGTGACGTCGTGGCGTCGGCGGTGGTTGCCTGGGGATGGGTTTGCGGACATGGACCGATTTTAGGTTCACGGCACAATGAAAGGTTCCTGCACCCCCAATGCCATCGCCGTCATGTCTGCTTCAACTGTTGCCGAATCCGCTTCCCGCCTCCGGGCACGCATCGAATCGCTCTGGGTTTATCCGATCAAATCCTGTGCCGGTGTGTCCTTGAACGAGGCCGAACTGACCCCGGCCGGTCTGGCCTGGGACCGTTCCTGGATGGTGATCGACGAAGACGGCGAGTTCGTGAGCCAGCGCGAGCTGCCGCGCATGGCGCTGATCCAGCCGTCGTTCCGCCTGGGGCAACTGGTGCTTCGGGCGCCTGGGATGCTGGCGCTGCACCTGTCGCTGGAGGCGGCCGAGTGGCCCATCAAGGTTCGGGTCTGGGACGATGTGGTGCAGGCCTGGGACATGGGCGACATTGCGGCCCAGTGGTTCAGCGATTTCCTGGCACCGGACGCGCCGGCGGGCCTCAGGCGCCTGCGCCTGGTGCGCTTCGACCCGGAGGTCCGGCGCCTTTCCGCGCGTCGCTGGACCGGGGGGCGCGAGGCGCAGGTCCAGTTTGCCGACGGATTCGGTCTGCTGGTGACCAGCAGCGCGTCGCTTGACGGGCTGAACCAGCGCCTTCAGGCGGCGGGTCAGCCCGAGGTCGACCAGCGGCGCTTTCGTCCCAACATCGTGCTGACGGACATCGAGGCGCACGACGAGGACCGCATCGGCGCCTGGCAGATCGACACCGAAGCCGGCGTGGCACGGCTCGAGAATGTCAAGCCCTGTGCACGCTGCCCGATCCCCGATGTCGACCCGGATTCGGCGCTGAGTGCCACCGCCGTCGGCGACACCTTGCGGGCTTACCGGCAGGACCCGCGCCTCGACGGGGCGTTGATCTTCGGCATGAACGCCATCGTGCTCGACGGTGACGGGCTGGTGCTCAGGGTCGGTCAGGCGGTCGAGGGCGAGTGGCGCTTCGATGCCTGATGCGGCGCCCAGGCGTCCTGGCTGGGACTTTGGGGTTCAGGAATTACGATTAGAGAAATCAATTTACTGATTTTGAATTTTTGGCTATAGTCGCTCCTCAGCAGCGGTTCGCCTCCTCGGGTGGACCGCGTCCACCCGAGGAGCAAACGACATGGCCACCTACACCTACCCCACGTTCCCTTACCGGGCCCCTGCCGATCTGATGGCCGGCGCCCCCCAGCGCAGGCCGCTGGTGGTCATCGGCGCCGGCCCCGTCGGCCTGGCGGCCGCCATCGACGCCCGGCTGCAGGGTCTGGACGTGCTGCTGTTCGACGAGGAGGACAGCGTGTCCTTTGGATCCCGCGCCGTCTGCTATGCCAAGCGGGCGCTGGAAATCCTGGACCGGCTCGGTGTGGGCGATGTGGTCTGTGACAAGGGCGTGAGCTGGAACGTGGGCCGCACCTTCCTGCAGGAAGAGGAGGTGTACCGCTTCAACCTGGTGCCCGATGCCGGCCACAAGCGCCCGGGCATGATCAACCTGCAGCAATACCATCTGGAAGAGGCCCTGGTCCGGCGCGCCACCGAGCTGGGCGCCGATCTGCGCTGGAAATACAAGGTGGTGAACGTGCAGCCGCTGGACGACGGCGCGCGCGTCACGGTGGAAACCCCCGACGGGAGCTTCGACATCGAGGCCGACTGGCTGATCGTGGCCGACGGCGCGCGCTCCAACGTGCGGCGCCAGCTGGGGCTGGACATCGAAGGCCATGTGTTCAAGGACCGCTTCCTGATCGCCGACGTGATCATGAAGGCCGACTACCCGGCCGAGCGCTGGTTCTGGTTCGACCCACCCTTCCACCCCAACCAGAGCGTGCTGCTGCACAAGCAGAGCGACAACGTCTGGCGCATCGACTTCCAGCTCGGCTGGGACGCCGACCCGGAAGAAGAGAAGAAGCCCGAAAACATCATTCCGCGTGTCAAGGCCATGCTGGGGGACGACCGCGAGTTCGAGCTCGAGTGGGCCAGCATCTACACTTTCCAATGCCGGCGCATGAAGAACTTCCGCCACGGCCATCTGCTGTTCGTGGGTGATGCGGCGCACCAGGTTTCACCCTTTGGCGCCCGCGGCGCGAACTCCGGCTTCCAGGACACCGACGATCTGTTGTGGAAACTGGCCCTGGTGATGAAAGGGCAGGCCCCCGAGGCGTTGCTGGACACCTACGACGCCGATCGAACCTACGCGGCCGACGAGAACATCCGAAACTCCACCCGATCCACCGACTTCATCACGCCCAAGAGCAAGGTCAGCCGAACCTTCCGCAACGCGGCGCTGCAACTGGCGCGCCAGCACCCGTTTGCGCGCAAGCTGGTCAACTCCGGCCGTCTGTCGGTGCCGGCCTTTCTGGTGCACTCGGCGCTGAACAGCCCGGATGCCGACGCCTTCGAAGGCAACATGGTGCCCGGTGCGCCCATGGACGATGCGCCGGTGCGGACCGACGGAAAGGACGCCTGGCTGCTGGACCAGCTGGGCAACCGCTTTGTGCTGATGGTGTTTGCCGACCGGGCCGAGGCCCTGGATCCCGGCACGCTGGCCTTGTCCGAAGCCTTGGCGCGCGAACCGGTGCCGGTGGAGACCCTGGTGGTGGCTGCGCATGGCGGTCAGGCACCGAACGGTTTGCCGACCGTGCATGATCGCGACGGTCTGGTGGCCCAGCGGTACGACGCGCGGCCGGGCACGGCCTACCTGGTGCGACCGGACCAGCACGTGGCCGCGCGCTGGCGACAGCCACACACCGCTGCCGTGAGTGCCGCGCTGAACCGGGCCACCGGCCGCAGCGCAGCCGTCACACCCCCGACACGCCACAGCGTGTCCGCCTGACACCCGAGGAGACCAAGATGCCCCTGCAACTGCAACCCAACCTGAGCGAAGCGGGTCAGCGTTACTTCCGGGACTTCACGCCCGGTGACGACTTTTACGAGGCGCTGATCGAGGCCCACCGCGATCTCAGCGATGACCAGAGCGAGATGCTCAACGCCCGGCTTATCCTCATCCTGGCCAACCAGATCGGCGACATCGGCGTGCTGCGGCAGGCGCTGGCCCAGGCGCGCGAGGGTGTCTGACCTTCCGGTGGCCGGCACCCGGACGATCGGCTGAAAAGCCTGCAAAAAACCCCTCAAGTCCGGCGATTGGCAGCCGAAAAGCCTGTCAGAACACCGGAAATGTTCCTGCCCGGTGTCGCCCATGAGGGGTTGCCATGATCAACATACCAAACACAACCGCGGTGACCTGGACCACACCGCCGGTCAGCACGCCGGTCAACCCGGTGAGTGCCGTCCAGCCCGTCGGCGCCGCCGGACGGGATCGCCAGGCTGGTCTCGGTGCCGGCCAGGACGGGCCGGTCCAGCAGAAGCCGGGCGCAGCGCGTGCCGCTGGCCCCGGCAACCGGCCCGACGAGGCTCTGCCAGCGGCCCTGTTGCCCAAGGGTGAGGCCACAGGCCAGGGCCGGGCCACCGAGCGCACCCCGGACGCGGCAACGGGTCAGGAGAACGGGCAAGGCATTGTCCGGGAGCAGGCCGATCAGGAGGCCGAAAAAGCCTTCAAGGAAAAGCTCCAGTCGGTGCTGACGACCGTCTGGCAGGCCAGTGCAGCGGTGGTGGAGCGGGCACTCGGGCGCGACAGTGCCAACGATGCGCCCGGACCCCGTGCCGACATGTCTCCCGACCTGTCCGTGGCGGCCCCCGCCCTGGTGGCGCGCCGCCCGCTGCCGCCCGAGCCTGCGGCCGGGCCCGAGGTCAAGGCATTGCCGTGGCCGGTCATGGCGCAGGAAGCGGCCGACGCGTCTGAGGTGGCCGGCAAGATACTGCCGCCGGAGGATGTGGTGGCTTACGACGAAAAAGGCAACACCTCGGCGGCCCCGCTGGAAATCGGCAGCCTGGTCGACCAGCGGGTGTGACACACACGTTACGAAGGCGTGAAAGGCGCCCCCACGGGGACGCCTTTCACGGCCTCATGGCGGACAGGACGAGCGGCGGCTACGTCCCATCCATCAGGCCGTGAGCGTCAGTTCGTATTGACGCAAGGCCTCGCGCGTGGCTTCCACGTCCTTTTGCAGCCGTTCGGACCAGAGGGGCGGTATCGGGTCGGCGGTCTGGGTGGCCAGCTGCTCGATCTGGGCCGAGGTTCGGACAATGGCTCGAAAGCCCAGCAGCATCGCCGTTCCCTTGAGCTTGTGGGCGTTGTAGCCGATGGCCTGGCGATCTTCCTCGGCCAGCGCCGACTGCAGCACTGGCAGGGTGCCGTCCGGCGGGTCAAACAGGGTCGCCAGCATTTCGTCCATGGTTTCCGACGGCATCATGGACACGATTTCGCTGTAGGACTCCAGATCGATCAGCGACGACAGGGACGGGGATTCGACCATCCGAACCGGTGCTTCATAGGCGCTCAGCGGGAAGGGGCTGGACGGCCGCACCAGCAGGGCTGCATCTGGCATCCCGGGGTCTTCCAGCAGGCCGCAGCGCAGCAAGGCACGATGGAGATCGGCCGCCTGCAGCGGCTTGCTGGTGAACTCGTTGACGCCCACCTCGATCGCGCGCTTGCGCGTGTCATTGACCACATCGGCCGTGACCAGGATGATCTTGATGCCGGCGGCAGGGCCGTCCAGGGCGCGAATGGCCTCGGTCGTCGCCAGGCCGTCGAGCACCGGCATGTGGTAATCCAGCAGAACCACATCGAAGGGCTGCTTTTCCAGCAAGGCCAGGGCTTCCTGCCCGTTCTCGCAGAAAACGGCGTCGTGTCCCATCTTCTCGAGCAGGATGTTCATGTACTTGAGGTTGATGGGGTGGTCTTCTGCGACCAGCACCTTCAGACGTCGGGCGTGCTGCGGATCGATGTCACCGATGGCCTCGAGCGCCGGCGGCTCGGTCTGCGGCAGATCAAGCGTCACGGTGAAGACGCTGCCCACCCCGGGTTCGCTGCTGACCTGGATGTCACCGCCCATCATGCGGGCCAGGTTGCGCGAAATTTCCAGGCCCAGGCCGGTGCCCCCGATGCGGCGACGCAGCGAACTGTCGGCCTGGTAGAAGCGCGTGAACAGACGCTGCAGCGTGACCTTGTCCATGCCGACGCCCGTGTCACGCACGGTCAGAACCACACCCGATTGTCCGCTGGGCGCGCGCGCCAGCTCGGCAATGATGCTGCCCTGGTTGGTGAATTTGATTGCATTGCTGATCAGGTTGAACAGGATCTGACGCACGCGCGTGGCGTCCGCGATCACCCATTCGGGAAGGTCACCGGCCGCATAGACGTTGAGCACAAGGCCCTTGTCGGCGGCCGAAACCTGCATCAGTCCGTCGACTTCCTGGGCCAATCCACGCAGGTTGACCGGGCCTGGCGACAGCTTCAGGGTGCCCGACTCCATGGTCGAGACGTCCAGGATGTCGTTGAGCACCCCGAGCAGGTGGATGGCCGAGTCCTGCGCCGTCTGCAGGTAATCGCGCTGGCGGCCGCTGAGGTTGGGCTCGTCCAGCAGGTTGAGCATGCCCAGCAGGCCCTGGAAGGGCGTCCGGATCTCGTGACTCATGTTGGCCAGGAACACGCTCTTGCCGTGGTTCGCTGCTTCAGCCTGATCGCGGGCCTCGGCCAGTTCGCGGCTGAGTTTCTGCAGCTTGCTGTACTGTCGCTGCTGCTTGCGGACGTGCCGAACCAGCAGCCCGACGAACACCAGCAGCACCACGCCCTGGATGGCGGCCAGGGAAATCACCAGCACGCCTTGGTTGTGAAGCTGGCGGTTGCGTTCGTCGACGAACCGGGCCATGGCGCGGTTGGCTTCCCGGGTCAGCTCTCCGAGCACGGGCAGGGCCTGGTTGATGCTGAAGACCAGCGCATTGATCTGGTCATGCTGACCGATCAGTTCGGCGGGACGGGCAAACAGGGGATCGGCCTGCGCCACAAAGCTGTTGATCAGGCCCATGGCCTCGCCGTGAACCGGCGTCGATTCGAGCAGGTCGCGGCGAGGTATCTCGCTGATCAGCTTGATGCGGCTGAGAAAGACTTCGTACCTTTCCAGCAGCTCCCACTCGTCGATGGCGGGCGCCGGGCTGCTCGCCTCCTGCAGGTGGGTTTGCAGCCGTCCCATCTCGCGCTCGAGCTGGTAGGCCGCCCACATGATGGAGTCCACCTGGTGGGTGGAAACGTCGTCCAACATGCGGAACTGCTGCCACTGGATCCAGGCCAGCGGGGTGAGCGTGGCGAACAGCAACGCGGTCACGGCCATGGCCCATTGCCTGGCCTGCCAGCGGGCCATGTCGATCAGGCGGGTGCTCATTGGATGTCAAGTGCCTTGAGCTGCCAGATGGAGCGCTCGTAGTAGACCGAGCTGCGCAACTGGGCCGAGGTGTCGAAGGGATACACGATGAACAGCGGACCTTTGTCGCGCACCGGGATCGGCTGGTCATCGACCAGCCGGGCCATGATCACGCCATGCTGGCTGGCGTCGCTGGCCGGGATGGTGATGCGGTAGTCGTTGATGGCGGTGGCGCCGATGGTCTGGCCTTCGGCCTTCACCAGCCTGAGCACGTCGGCCAGCAGCGGGCCGGTGAATTTCACCGGCCGGTTGTACCAGGGCGTGCGGGTGGTGAAGCTGTGCTGCGGCAGTGCCTCGATCATCTTCATGTCCAGGCGGACTGCGTTGGGCGCATTGCTCACCCCGATCTTGCCGGTGATGGTCAGGATCGGGCGCTCCTTGGGGGCCTCCAGTGCCTTGGCGTTCTGGCCGATCCAGGTGCCGGCAAGCAGGAGGAAGGTGGCAGCGATCTGGATCGAGCGACGGGACAGGACGTTCATGGGAAAACTCCGGAGTGGGTGTGTGCGCCGGGCTGAGGTCAGATGCGGTGACGCACGCCCGCGGGTGAATCCGCCAGACGCGCCAGCACAGCCGGCGCAATCTGGCGCAGGGGAAGGATTTCGTGGGCGGCCCCCGCCTGGATGGCCATGCGCGGCATGCCGAAGACCACACAGCTGGCCTCGTCCTGCACGAAGTTGTAGCTGCCGGCGTCTTTCATCTCCCGCATGGCCTGGGCTCCGTCGGCTCCCATGCCGGTCAGCATGATGCCGATCGCGTTCGGGCCGATCACCCGGGCGGCGGAACGGAACAGCACTTCCACCGAAGGGCGGTGGCGGTTGACCGGTTCGCTGTCGTCGACCACGGCCACGTAGTTGGAACCGCTGCGGTCGATGTGGAAGTGGCGACCCCCGGGAGCGATGTAGGCATGACCCGGGAGAATGCGCTGACCGTGCACCGCCTCCTGCACGCGGATCCTGCAAAGGCCGTTCAGGCGGGTGGCGAAACTGGTGGTGAAACCGGGGGGCATGTGCTGGGTGATGACGATGGCCGGAGCGTCGGCCGGCATGGGGGCCAGCACCTCGCGGATGGCCTCGGTGCCACCGGTGGAGGCGCCGATGCAGATCACCTTCTCGGTCGACATGCGCGGCAGGGGGCGCCGTGGTGCTTCCGGTCCGCCTGCCGAGAGGCTCGGCGTGGCCGCGGGGGCAGGGGCTGCGGCCAGGCGACGCACGTGTGCCTTGGCGGCGACGCGAATTTTCTCCACGATATCGCCCGAGAGCTCGTTCAGGCCGCTGGTGACGCCGATGCGCGGCTTGGCCACGAAATCGACGGCGCCCATCTCCAGCGCGCGCAGGGTGATCTCGGCGCCCTGCTCGGTCAGGGTCGACACCATGACCACCGGCATCGGCCGCAGGCGCATCAGGCGCGACAGGAACTCCAGCCCGTCCATGCGGGGCATCTCGACATCCAGGGTGATCACATCCGGATTGAGTTCCCGGATCATCTCCCGGGCCACCAGCGGATCGCTGGCCGCGCCCACACACTGCATGTCGGGCTGCCGGTTGATGATCTCGGTCAGCAGGCTGCGTACCAGCGCCGAGTCGTCGACCACCACCACCCTGATCTTGTTCATGTTTTCCCCTGCGACAGTTTCTTCGTGTCAGAACAGGTCGATCGAACCGCCAGCGGTGCTCTTGGCCACCACCGCGGCGTTGCCTGCCCGTTCCTGCGTCTCCAGTGTCTCCGGGTGCGAGTGGGCCAGGCGCTTGACCATGGCCTTGCCGCTGGCCGGGAAGTAGCAGACCTTGCGCGGATGGATGTCCAGCACATCCTTGGAGACGATGGAGATGCGCTCGGTGTGCAGGTAGTCCAGCACGAACTGGGTGTTGCGCTCACCGACGTTCATGGTGGTGAAGGAATGCATCACCTGGCCGCCGCCGAACACCTTGGCCTGCATCGTCTCGCGCCTCGCACCGAGCTTGATCATTTCGTTGATCAGCAGCTCCATGGCGTAGGAGCCGTAGCGACCGGAGGTGTCGGACCCGCCTTCGGGCAGCATGAAGTGGTTCATGCCGCCCACCCGGGCCTTCGGATCCCAGATGCAGGCAGCGATGCATGAACCGAGCACCGTCATGATCACCAGCTCTTCGTCGGTCACGAAGTACTCGCCGGGCAGTACCTTCACGGCGTCGTGCTGGAAGTGGTGGTCACGGTAGAAGAAGGAGGCCTCACCCGGCTTGCGTGTGCGGGCCTTGAGGGTCTCCAGCGAGGACCTGAGCGGCGGGGCGGATGGCGCAAGAGCGATCCGTTGGCCCGGACTGCCTGAGACCGCCGGATGCCCGGAAGTGGCAGCGCCAGGCAGCAGGTGTTGTCCCCCGGTGGGAAAGGGACGCAGTGCCACAGGGGGACCTTCAAAGCCTTTCATACACCGTCTTTCCGCGCAGGGCGAACAGGTTCCGTGCATCGCTGAAGTTCTCGGCGTGGCCGACGAACAACATGCCGCCCGGCTTCATCACGCGGTGGATGCGCTCCAGCACCTGGCGCTGGGTGCCGGCATCGAAATAAATCATCACGTTGCGACAGAACACCAGGTCGAAGGGCTCGCGAAACGGCAAATCGTGAATCAGGTTGATGGTCTGGAAGCTCATGTGCCGCTGGAGTTCGGGCTTGACCCGGATCAGACCGGCATTGGCGCCCTTGCCGCGCATGAAATGGCGCTGCAGCCGCTCCTGGCTCAGCCCCTTGGTGCTTTCCATCTTGTAGACGCCGCGCGAGGCGGTCTCCAGCACGCGGGTATCGATGTCACTGTTGACGATCTCGAACTGACCGCCCGCGCCCAGTGACTCAAGCGCGGTCATGGCGATCGAATAGGGCTCCTCGCCGGTCGAGGCGGCCGAACACCAGATGCGCCACGGCCGGCCACGCTCGCCGCGCAGCAGGTCGGCCAGGATGCCGAAATGGTGTTCTTCGCGGAAGAACGCGGTCAGGTTGGTGGTCAGGGCGTTGATGAACTCCTGCCATTCGGCGCCATCGTGCTGCTCCAGCCAGTCGAGATAGGAGCTGAAACTGCCGTGGCCGGTTTCACGCAGTCGCCGGGACACCCGGCTGTAGACCATGGCGTGCTTGCCGTCGTGCAGGCTGATGCCGGCCTTGCGGTAGATCAGGTCCTTGATCCGTCGAAAATCGGCCGGACCCCAGACAAATTCCCGGCCCTCGGCCAACGGACCTTGGTCCGCATCGTTTCGTGCGGGCGTGGGGCTGCGCTGAACTCGGGATGGCTGGAGCATGGTCGATACCGATGGAGGAAGGGGGCGGTGTTGCCGGCTCAGTGGCGCGAACGACGCACCAGTCCGGAGGTGTCGAGAATCAGGGCCACCTTGCCGTCACCCAGAATCGTGGCGCCCGAGACGTTGGGCACCTTGCGGTAGTTGGATTCGAGGTTCTTGATCACCACCTGCTGCTGGCCGAGCAGCTCGTCGACCATCAGGGCGACGCGTGCGCCGTCAGCCTCGATCACGACCATGATCGGGCTGCTGGCGTTGTGTTCGAAGCGCGGCACCTGGAACACCTGCTCCAGTTCGATGACCGGCATGTATTCCTCGCGCACCTTGACCAGCCGGGCGCCCTGGGCGACGGTGTTGATGTCCTTGGGGTTGATCTGGAAGGACTCGATCACGCTGGACAGCGGCAGGATGTAGACCTCGTCGCTGACGCGTACGCTCATGCCGTCCATGATGGCCAGCGTCAGCGGCAGGCGCACTTTCACGCTCATGCCGTAGCCTTCGGCCGAATCGATCTCGACGGTGCCGTTGAGGGCGGTGATGTTCTTCTTGACCACGTCCATGCCCACACCGCGGCCGGAGACATCGGTCACTTCGGCTGCGGTGGAGAATCCCGGCGCGAAGATCAGGTTCCAGACCTCGCTGTCGCTGAGGCTGTCGGGCGCCTCGATGCCCTTCTCGCGGGCCTTGGCCAGCAACTTGGCACGGGACAGTCCCTTGCCGTCGTCCCGCACCTCGATCAGGATGGATCCCCCCTGGTGCGAAGCCGACAGGGTGATGGTGCCGTGCTCGGGCTTGCCGCGGACGCGCCGTTCTTCGGGCATCTCGATGCCGTGGTCGCAGCTGTTGCGGATCAGGTGGGTCAGCGGGTCGGTGATCTTCTCGATCAGGCCTTTGTCGAGTTCGGTGGCTTCGCCGTGGGTGATCAGCTCGACCTTCTTGCCCAGCTTGCCGGCCAGGTCGCGCAGCATGCGCGGGAAGCGGTTGAACACCACCGACATCGGGATCATGCGGATCGACATGACCGCTTCCTGCAGGTCGCGTGTGTTGCGGTCCAGGTCGGCCAGGCCGGCCAGCAGCTGCTGGTTCAGCGACACGTCGAGTTCGCGGCTCTTCTGGGCCAGCATGGCCTGGGTGATCACCAGCTCGCCGACCAGGTTGATCAGCTGGTCGACCTTGCTCACCGACACCCGCAGGGTGCTCGATTCCACCGTGGGAGCTGCTGGCGCGGGCCGGTTCTCGGCGCGGGCGGCGGCCGGGCGTGGGGCGGGGACCGGCTCCGGCGGTGTGACGGGCTGGTTGGCCGCAGCGGAGGCACCGGTCGGCGCCGTGGCATCGACTGCGGGCGGCGAAGGCGAACCGGGAGCGTCGTCAAAGAAGCCGAAATCCTGCCCCTCGCGGGCAGAACTGGCCGTCGACGGTGCCGCGCGGGGCGCTGCCGACTCGGCCGGCAGCGCCGGCACACCGGTGTCGACGATGCGTATCTGTTCCCGACCGACGTGGAAGGTGAACAGGTCGAGCAGCTCGTTGTCGCTGGAGGCGGTGTGGACGCGGAAAATGCGCCGGTCTGTCTGGTCGCAGGGCAGTGCCTCAAGCTGGCCCAGGCCGACGATGTCCCGGAACAGGTCGGCGATGCCGTCGGCCTGAGTCGGGTGGTCCAGAGGACCGATGTGGATCTCCAGCTGTCGTTGGCCAGCGGCGGCTGCCGCGGCCGGGGGCTGTGTCGGTGCGGGCACGCCGGGGTCCGCCTGAACCGTGGCGGCCGGGGGGGAGGGGTCGGGGGGAGCCTCGCGATCGGTGGACGGGCCTGCGGCAGGCGCCTGACCGGCCGCCAGCACTCGAATCCGCTCGACCAGGCTGGCCGTGGCGGGGGTGTCCACCGGGCGGCCCTGATGGCGGGCCAGCAGAAGCCGCAGGGCGTCCGACGACTCCAGCAGCACATCCACCATGGCGGCGTTCGGAGCGAGTTCGTGTCGGCGCAGTTTGTCCAGCAAGGACTCCATCTGGTGCGTCAGTTCGGCCACGTCGGCAAACCCGAAGGTGGCGGCTCCGCCCTTGATGGAATGGGCGCAGCGGAAGATCGCATTGAGTTCCTCGTCGTCCGCCTGCTCCAGATCGAGTTGCAGCAGCATCTGCTCCATCTGGTCCAGATTTTCCCCGGCCTCCTCGAAGAAGATCTGGTAGAACTGGCTCAGATCGAAGCTGCCGCCTGCGAGTTGTGTTTCGTTTGTCATCTCACCCATGGGTGTTCTCCTGTCGGTGACGCCAGGTCCTGGTTCAGCGAATGACCTTCTGGATCACCTCGATCAGGCGGCCCGGATCGAAGGGCTTGACCAGCCAGCCCGTGGCACCTGCGCTGCGGCCGGCCTGCTTCATGGCATCGCTCGACTCGGTGGTGAGGATCAGGATGGGCGTTGACTTGAATTTCGGGTGATCCCGCAGCTTGCGCGTCAGGCCCAGTCCGTCCAGGCGCGGCATGTTCTGGTCGGTCAGCACCAGGTCGATGGCGTGGGTCTGGGCTTTCTCGAAAGCGTCCTGTCCGTCCACCGCCTCGACCACGTGAAAACCGGCGCCGGTGAGGGTGAACGAGACCATCTTGCGCATGGAGGCCGAATCGTCTACGGCGAGGATGGATTGCATGGAGTACTCCGTTTTTCGAACAGATATCGACAGTGGGTGGTGTTTCTTGAGAACCTGGGCAGGCGTACCGGATCAGAAGAGCTCGACAGATCCGGAGTCCATCTCGCTCTGGGTCACCGGGCTCGGGCGTTCGGGCATGGGGTCCAGTCGCAGGGGTTGTTCGTCGCCTTCCAGTTCCATGGCCTCTTCGGCGAGGCGCCAGGCACAACCCTGGAGAATCTGGCTGGTGTGGTTGATGAGCTGGGTGGCCATGTCGTGAAACTGAAGTTCCGTCACGGCCTGGTGCAACTGGGTCCGGATCACTCGCAAGTCCTCGTTGTCACGTCCTGCCAGGTGGGCCAGGGCACTCTCTGCGTTGCCGAAGCGCTCCAGCAGGTTGCTGGTGGCGTGGTCCAGCAGGCCGACCAGGCGTTGCAGATCGGTCAAGGCCATGAGCAGGGAGTCCTGGACATCCGCCACCATGTTCACGGGCAGGGAGACGGCCGGAGTCGTCTGCAGCGTCGGTGCTTGTTCCATGGAGCTTTGGGGCTGGGATTGCTGGTGGGAAGGTGTCGGGCATTACAATTTTCGTGAAGCCTTCGCGGCTTTATCGGCCGATTACCGGGCAAATTCAGACCTTCTTCATTCCCTGACGTGATCTTTGTCCGGTCCCCTGCACCACGCTGACGCTGCATGAACGCCCCTTCCGAGTCCGAACAGCGTCCCCTGGTGCGCATACTCCACCTTGAAGACTCCCGGGTCGACCACGCGCTGGTGAAGTTCGCGCTCCAGCGCAGCCAGTTCCGTTGCGAACTCAGCCTGGTCGACACCATGGAAGATTTCCAGCGCGAGCTGGAAGCCGAGGGACACGACATCGTTCTGGCCGACTACCACCTGCCCGGCTTCACCGGCATGGACGCCTGGCAGCTTTCGCGTGCCTTGCGGCCCGACATCCCCTTCGTCATCCTCTCGGGCGCCATCGGTGAGGCCGCCGCCGTCGAAGCCCTGCACGAGGGCGTCAGCGATTACCTGCTCAAGGACAACATGCAACGCCTGGCGCATGTGATCGAGCGTGCCATCGAGGTCAGCCAGACACGAAAGGCCAAGGCACGGGCCGACGCCGAGCTGGCCGAATCGCGCCAGCGACTGGGCGAACTGGCCGAGCACCTGCAGACCAGCATCGAACAGGAGCGCGCCGACATCGCCCGTGAAATCCATGACGACATCGGCGGCGCCCTGGCGGCGGTCAAGCTCGATCTGGCCTGGGTCGGGCGGCGTGCCGAAGACCCCGAGATGAAGCGCCATGTGGCCACCGCCATGGAGATGCTGCAGCATGCCCTGGGCGCCAGCCAGCGCATCATGCTGAACCTGCGTCCTCCGATTCTTGACCAGGGCCTGGTGGCGGCGGTGCTCTGGCTGGCCGCCAACTTCGAGCGCCGGACCGGTCTGTCGGTGGTGGTGCGGCGTTCCGCCGAGACGATCGACGTGCCGCGCGAGGTCCAGCTGGTGGCCTACCGCACCGCCCAGGAGGCGCTGACCAATGTGGCCAAGCACGCACAGGCGCGCGCCGTGCAGATCGAGCTGAGCGACCGTGAGGGTGTGCTGACGCTGGAAGTGACCGACAACGGACGGGGCATGGGGCCCGAGGCCCTGCGCAAGGCCAAGTCTTTCGGGCTGCTGGGCCTGAAGGAGCGTGCCGCCAAGGTCGAGGGCTGGCTGGACATCAGCAGTTCTCCCCGGGGCACCTCGGTGATTCTTTCGGTGCCGCTGACCCATGCCGCGATGGACATGGACGACAAGTTGAACAAGGAGGACGCCGATGATCCGGGTGATTTTGTGTGACGACCACGCGGTGGTGCGCCGGGGCATCCGTGACACGATTTCCGAAGCGGTCGACATCCAGGTGGTGGCCGAGGCCGGCAGTTACCCCGAACTGCGCGAGCAGATGCGCAAGGTCGAATGCGACGTGCTGGTGCTGGACCTGAACATGCCTGGCCGCGGCGGCCTGGAGGTGCTGGCGGCTCTGCGCGAGGAGGGCTCGGATGTCAAGACCCTGGTGGTGTCGATGTACCCGGAAGACCAGTACGCCATCCGCTGCCTGCGGGCCGGCGCGCGCGGGTACCTCAACAAGGCCGGTGAACCCGCCGAGCTGGTGGCGGCCATCCGCACCGTGATGCAGGGGCGCAAGTACGTCACGCCCGAGGTGGCGCAGATGCTGGTGGACACGCTCAACAAGCCGGAGACCGAGGAGCTGCATGCCAGTCTGTCCGAGCGCGAGCTGCAGACCCTGCAGAAGATTGCCTCGGGCAAGAAACTCTCGGAGATTGCGGACGAACTCATGCTCAGCCCCAAGACCGTCAGCGTCTACCGTGCCCGCGTGCTGGAAAAGCTGCACCTGGGCAACAACGCCGAGCTGACGGTCTACGCGATCCGCAACGGACTGGTATGAACCGCCGCCGCAGGCTCCTGCTGGCGGGCCTGGCCGCTGCCCTCGGCGCCTGCGGTCGGGACGACCCGCAGGCGTCGCTGGAAAAGGCCGTGCAGCAGCTGCAGGACGCCCTGGAGGCGCGCGACGCGCCAGCGGTGCTGGCCATGCTGGACGACCGATTCCGGGCCCAGGGCGAACTCGACACCGAATGGGCACAACGCACCCTGCGACTGGTGTTCCTGCGTTATGCGCAGGTGCGCATCGTTGCGGTCGGCCGCCGCAGCCTGGTGGACCCGCAGGCGCCACACCTGGGACGGACCGAAGCGCAGGTGCTGGTGGCCGGCGCCCAGGGACTGATACCCGAGCGCATCACGCCCTATGCCGTCGAGCTGGAGTGGCGCCGTCAGGGCAGCGACTGGCGCCTGTACGACCTTCGCTGGCAGTAGCCAGCCCGCCCCAGGTGGTTCAACCGCCCATGAACATGCGTGTCGTCAGCTGAAGCAGGGCCGCCACCGGGCGGTCGAGCATCGGCAGGGTGAAGGCGATCCCGATCAGGCCGGCCGACAGGGTGAGCGGAAACCCGATGGCAAAGGCGTTCATCTGGGGGGCGATGCGCGAGACGAAACCGAGCACGATGTTGATGAACAGCAGCATGCCGATCATGGGCAGGGCGATCCAGAGTCCGTAGTGGAACACCACCGAACCGAGTTCGTGCAGGCGCAGCTGGTTCACGGCTTCCAGGGCGCTGCCACCGACCGGAAAGGTCTCGAAACTGGCGATCACCACCTGCAGCAGCATCAGGTGGCCGCCCATCACCACAAACAGCAGCATGGTGGTGTTGCCGAAGAAGCGGCCCACCGTGCTGCTCTGCGAGTTGGTGGTCGGATCGAAGAAGCCGGCGAAGTTCAGGCCCATCTGCAGGCCGATCAACTCGCCGGCCAGCTCCACCGCCGAGAACACCACCCGCACCGCCAGACCGATCGCCACCCCGATGACCACCTGCTGCAGCACGGTCTCGAAGGCCGCCGGGTCGGTCAGGGCCACCATGGGCTGCTCCGGCAGACCGGCCTGGGCACACAGGGCCACCAGCATGGCCAGCGCGACACGGGTGCGCATCGGCACCGAGCGGGCCGAGAAGATGGGCGCGCTGGAGAAGACGGCCAGCACGCGCAGGAACGGCCAGAACACCGGCATCACCAGGGCCATGATGTCGGCTTCGGTGAAGGTGGGCATGGCTGTTTCCGGGGCCGCTATCGGGCACTCAGACGGCGTAGTTCGGGATCGAGAGGATGGTGCTGCGGATGAACTCGACCAGCGTGGTCATCATCCAGGGACCGGCGATGGCAAACACGGCGATCGCGGCGATCAGCTTGGGAACAAAGGACAGCGTGGCCTCGTGGATCTGGGTCAGGGCCTGGAACAGACTGACGAACAGGCCGACCGCCAGCACCGTGGCCAGCACCGGCGCGGCGATCTTGAGCAGCAGGAACAGGGCGTTCTGTCCGAAGGTGAGGGCGGCTTGCGGGTCCATGGGGTGTTTGCGGTGTTGGGGTTGTTCAGACGGCGAAACTCGCGGCCAATGACCCGATCAGCAGATTCCAGCCATCGGCCAGCACGAACAGCATCAGCTTGAAGGGCAGGGCCACCAGCACCGGGGATAGCATCATCATGCCCAGCGACATGAGGACGCTGGCCACCACCATGTCGATCACCAGGAAGGGGATGAAGATCATGAAGCCGATCTGGAAGGCGGTCTTGAGCTCACTGGTGACGAAGGCCGGCACCAGGACCCGGAACGGGGCGTTTTCGGCTTTCACGTCGGCCGGCAGGCGCGCCAGGTTGGCAAACAGCTCGAAGTCCGATTGGCGGGTCTGTTTGAGCATGAAGGAGCGCATCGGCACCTGGGCCCGCTCCAGGGCCTCTTCAAAACCGATCGTGTTGGTGGAATAGGGCTTGTAGGCGTCCTCGTAGACCCGGTCCAGGGTCGGCCCCATGACAAAGAAGGTCAGGAACAGCGACAGGCCGACGATCACCTGGTTGGGCGGCGCCATCTGCGTGCCCAGGGCCTGGCGGATCAGCGACAGCACGATCACGATGCGGGTGAAGCCCGTCATCAACAACAGCACCGCCGGCAGGAAAGACAGCGCCGTGAAGAACAGCAGGGTCTGGATCGGCACCGAGTAGGTGGTGCCCGCGCTGCCCTGGCCCACCACCAGTGGCAGGGCAGGCGCACTCGCCTGGGCCCAGGCCGGGCCGGCGAGCAGCAGCAGCGTGGTGGCGGCCAGGCAACGCACGGCGGAGTCACGAAGGGTCATGGCGCACCTTGGTCAGCTGCGCCAGGCGGGCAGCAAATCCGGGCGGGGCCGATGCCGCGGGAGCCTGCAGACCGGCAGCGGGGGTCGGCAGGCTGTGCAGCGTGTGCATGGCACCCGGCGCCACGCCCACCAGAAGGCAGACCGCGTCATGTCCTTCGCCTACCTGGACCGTCACCATGCGGTGCTGCGGTCCCAGGGAGACCGAGGACAGCACGCGCAGGGGCGGGCCTTCCTGGCCGCTGACCCGGGGCAGGTGGTGGCGCATGCGCTTGAGCACGATCGCCATGACGACCATGATCAGCAGCAGGCCGAGGGCCGGGAGGGCGTTCTGGAGCGTGTCCATGGCGGGAGCTTCAGCCGCGGCTGACCCGGCGCATGCGTTCGGACGGGGTCACGATGTCGGTCAGGCGGATGCCGAACTTCTCGTTCACCACCACCACCTCGCCCTGGGCGATCAGGTAGCCGTTGACCAGCACGTCCATCGGTTCGCCGGCCAGGGCATCGAGTTCGACGATCGAACCCTGGGCCAGTTGCAGGATGTGCTTGATCGGCACCTTGGTGCGACCGAGCTCGACCGACAGCTGGATCGGGATGTCCAGCACCATCTGGATGTCCTGCATGCTGTTGCCACCCGGCGGCCGGGCTTCGGCCGGTGTGTCGTTGCTGTCGAAGGCCGGAGCGCCGTCGGCCTGTTCGACCCGCGCCTGTTCCTCCAGCGCCTGGGCCCAGTCGTCGGCGATGGCGTTCTGGTTCATTTCTTCAGTTGACATAGCTTTCTCCCAGCCAGTTCATGTCGGAGCCGCGCAGGCTGCGCTGGACGCGAAGGGCGTATTTGCCCTTGTGGGTGCCGTACTGGCACTCGAAGACCGGGACCCCTTCGATGTGGGCCTGGATCGTCGGGTGGCGGTCGAGTTCGATGAAGTCGCCCACCTGCATGGCCAGCAGTTGCTCGACCGTGGCGTCGGTGCGGGCCAGCTCGGCCACCATGGTCAGTTCTGCAGCCTGGATCTCGTGGCTGAGCACCTTGATCCAGCGGCGGTCGACTTCGATGGCGTCGCCCTGCACGCTCGAATACAGCACGTCGCGGATCGGTTCCAGCGTGGCGTAGGGTATGCAGATGTGCAGCGAGCCGGTGATGTCGCCGATTTCGAGCGTGAAGCTGGTGGAAACCACGATCTCGCTGGGCGTGGCGATGGTCGCAAACTGCGGCTGCATCTCGGAGCGCTGGTAGACCAGCTCCAGCGGGTAGACACCGACCCAGGCTTTCTTGTATTCCTCGGCAACGACATCGACCAGGCGAGAGATCACCCGCTGCTCGGTGGCAGAGAAGTCACGGCCTTCGATGCGGGTGTGGAACTTGCCGTTGCCACCGAACAGGCTGTCGATCACGCCGAACAGCAGGGTGGGTTCACACACCACCAGGCCATTGCCGCGCAGCGGGCGGATCGCCATGATGTTGAAGTTGGTCGGCACCACGAGCTCGCGCAGGAAGGCGTTGTACTTCTGCACCTGGACCGCACCGACGGAGATTTCCGGGCTGCGGCGGATGAAGTTGAACAGCCCCAGTCGCAGGTTGCGCGAGAAGCGTTCGTTGACGACCTCCATGGTCGGCATGCGCCCGCGCACGATCCGTTCCTGGCTGGCCAGGTTGTAGTCACGGATGGCACCGACCGGCACCTCTTCCTTGGCCAGCTTCTGGCTCTCTCCGGTGACGCCCTCAAGCAGGGCGTCGATCTCGTCTTGTGACAGCAGCGAATCGGACATGGTGACTCCCCGTGTCTCACTGCACGATGAAGCTGGAAAAGAGCACGGCCTGGATCGGATTCGGCGGTGCGCGGCGGCGGCGGTTGCTGCGTTCGCTCTCTTCGTCCTCGTATTCGTAACCCATGATTTCGGAGATCTCCCGGATGATGTTCTTCGACAGCCGGTTCTTGCCTTCCAGCTGCAGCACCTCGTCGGAGGTCTGCTGGGAGATCAGCATCAGGATGGCCGAGCGGATGCTGGGCATGTAGGTCTTCATGTCCTCGCCGGTCTTGGCGTCCTGCAGCTGCAGGGTGATGCCGACCTGAACAAAGCGGTTGCCTCCCGGATCGGCCAGGTTGACCACCATGTTTTCCAGCGGCAGGAAGGCCGGTGGGGTCCTGGGTCGCGACTGGGTCTGCGATGCGGGGGTTGCCTCGTCCAGATCATCCTCGTCCTCGGCGGTGTTCTTCATCAGGATGAACAGCGCGGCTCCGGCACCGATCAGGGCCACCAGCACCACGCCCAGGATGATGAACAGCAGCTTCTTGCTCTTGGGTTTTTCAGCGGCAGCGTTGGTGTTGGCGGTGGCGGCAGCGGTCATGTCGGACTCCAGTCTGGGCGGTCCTGGGGACCGCGCCGGGGACGCCATGTGGCGTTGGGACTGGGGTCATTATTGGATGCCGACCCCGAGGTCATTCGGCCGAAAAGGACCTGAAATCCCCCGCTTACCGCCTTCAGACGAAAAGGTCCAGCGAAGACCTGCCACCGCCGCCGGCGGCCCTTGCCAGGCCTTGTGGCTGGGCTTCGGCGGGCTTGGCCGACGACGAGGCATCGGCGCGGCGCACGGTGGCGGCCGGTTCGCCGGAACCGCTGCGATCGCCGGTGGCCTGCCCACCCACCGACAGCCCCCCCAGTTGCATGCCGCTGCGTTCGAGCATCTGCGACAGGGCCTGGCCCGCCTGTGACTGCAGGGTGCCCCTCGCTTCGGCGTTGTCGGTGCGGAAGTCGATGCTCACCTCTTTGCCTTGCAGACTGATGTCGATGTCGATCGCCTGCTCGCTGCCCTGACCGACACGCACGCTGGCCTGGCGCAGGCTGGCCGCAGTCCAGCCCCGCAATTCCTGTTCCTGCGGAGCTTCGGCCGTTTCAAGGTCGAACGGCAGATCGGCGCCCTCGGCCGGCTCGTCCGCTGTGGCCGTGTCCGCGCCGGCCGTCTGTCCCAGGCTGTCGCCACCGCCCGCACCCCCATGGCCGGAAGACGACTGACCGCCGGCGGAGGCGGGGGCGGAGGCGGAGGCGGCGAGGGCCATGCCCGCCTGGCTCTCGGGTTGCGATGCGGCGCCCCGCTCGGTGCCGCGTGCCAGGGAGAACCGCTGGTCCAGGGTGACCGTGCTGCGGCTGGTCGAGCCGGCAGGCAACGGACCCGGAGCCACGTCGGCGGGCATGCGTGCCGAGCCTGCTCCTCCCCAGTTGACCGTGTCCCGGCCTTGCAGCATGAGGGTGGTCGGCCGGTCGGTCGGCCTGGCCATCGCCGTGCCCGGGCGAAGCCGAGCCGCCAGGCCCTGCGCTGGCAGCGCCGGCTGGGCCGTCCCTGATTCGGCTGGCGTCGAGCCGTTCGCCTCGTTCGGCAGGCCGGACCGGTCCGCGGCTGCGACGATGTCCGCTGCTGCCCCTTCCGGTGCCTGGCCGGCCCCGGTCGACAGTCCGGCCCGGTTGTCCAGGCCCGGGTGGATGCGCCCGAAAGTCCTGAGGTCTGCATCGGCGTCCGATCCGTCGGCGCCCAGGCCTGCCCGGGAGCCGTCCATCCGGCCGGTGTCCTGCGCCAGTTCTAGCAAAACGGCGGAAACCGGTTCGGGTTCTGGCTCGGATGGGGGCGCTGCCTGCGCTGCCTCCACCCGCGTGTCCGCCAGCAGCCCGAGCAGATGGGCGAACGGCTCGGGCGCGTCCGTGCCCGACGTGTCTGCACGTCGCTGGGACGCTGCCTGCCGGTTTGGGGTGGTCTGGGCCGGGGGGGCGCTTGTCTGCGCGGCGTGGGCCGTTGTGCTCATTGGGAAATGCCTCCGTTGCGGGCCGCCTCGATCTGGCGTTGCCTGAGATAGACGACCATGGCCATCTCGTCGGTCTGTTTCTGTTCCTGCCGCAGGGCCAGGCTGACCAGCAGCTGCTGCTGTCGTTCGGTGTAGCGCCGCAGGCCGGCCAGGTCGCGCTCGGCCGAGTGCACCTGGGCCTGCTGCTGCTCGATCTGGTTCTGCCGGCTGGCCAGCACACTGCGCTGAAACCCGATGGCATGCTCGATCTTCTGCATGAACTGGCGGTGGTGCCCGAGCACCGCCGGGTCGACCGTGCTGCCGCGGCGGGCGCTCCAGCGCTGCTGCGCTTCGCTGGCATAGGCTTCCAGCTGGTCCATCTGCTGTCGGGCCTGCTGCATCTCGCGCTCCAGGCGGCCCAGGGCCGCCAGCGCCTCGTCGCGCCGCTGCTCGGCCAGCTCGACCACCTTGTTCAGGGTCTCGATCCTCTTCATGCCACCGCTCCTTCATCGGCCTTGCGCCCATGGCTGCCGGGTCCGCGTCTGGTCGAGCTGCCCGGGCCCTCCTGGAGGGTGGCCGCGAGCGCATGGAGACTTTCGGGGAGGCCGGCCGCCTCGTGCATGCCTTGGGCCAGAAAGGCCTGCAGCGCCGGATACAGCAGGATGGCGCGGTCGGTCTCCGGGTCGCTGCCGTGGGCATAGGCGCCCAGCTGGATCAGGTCCCGGCTCTTCATGTAGCGCGAGTACAGGCTGCGAAAGCGCCGGGCCAGATCCAGGTGTCCGGTGCTGGCCACGTTGTGCATCACCCGGGATGCCGAGGCCTCGATGTCGATGGCCGGGTAGTGGCCCGATTCGGCCAGGCTGCGCGAGAGCACGATGTGCCCGTCCAGGATGGCGCGCGCCGCATCGGCGATCGGGTCCTGCTGGTCGTCGCCTTCGGACAGCACGGTGTAGAAAGCGGTGATGGAGCCGACGCCATTGAGACCGTTGCCGCTGCGCTCCACCAGCTGCGGCAGCTTGGCAAAGCACGAAGGCGGGTAGCCCTTGGTGGCCGGCGGTTCGCCGATGGCCAGGGCGATTTCGCGCTGGGCCATGGCGTAGCGGGTGAGCGAGTCCATCAGCAGCAGCACGTGCAGGCCGTCGTCGCGGAAACGCTCGGCGATGGCGGTGGCGTAGGCCGCGCCCTGCATGCGCACCAGCGGTGGCGCGTCGGCCGGGGCCGCCACCACCACCGAGCGCCGCCGACCCTCTCCGCCCAGGATGTCCTCGATGAATTCCTTGACTTCGCGGCCGCGCTCGCCAATGAGACCGACCACGATCACGTCGGCGCGGGTGTAGCGGGCCATCATGCCCAAGAGGACGCTCTTGCCCACCCCCGAGCCGGCGAACAGCCCGATGCGCTGGCCGCGGCCGACCGTCAGCAGGGCATTGATCGCGCGCACCCCGGTGTCCAGTGGCTCCCGAACCGGGTCGCGGTCCATGGCGTTCAGGGGCGCGCGTTCCATCGGCAAGGCTTCCACATCGGCAATCGGCCCCAGATGATCGAGCGGCCGTCCGTGGGAGTCCACCACCCGGCCGAGCAGCCCTTTGCCCAGGGGCAGGCGCAGCAAACCCCGGTCCGCCGCCGAGGGCGCCCGGTTGTGCACACCCAGCCGGGGGACCGGCCGGTAGGGCGCCAGGGGCGTCACCGTGGCGCCGCTGGACAGGCCGTGCGTGTCCCCGGCCGGCATGAGGTACGCACGGTCGCTGGAGAAACCCACCACCTCGGCGAGCACGGGTTCCTTCTCGCCGTTGGCGATCAGGCACTGGGAGCCGACCGGCACCTTCAGGCCGACGGCCTCGAGCACCAGTCCGGCCAGGCGCGTGAGGGTACCGCTGACCTCCATGGGCGTGTGCACCCGGGCGTTGTCGCGCAGGTCGTCCATGAAGCGGCTCCAGCGACCGGGGTCTGCCAGCAGCGGATCAGACATCGGCGTTCTCCGGGTTCCAGGGGTTTTCCAGGCCCAGATTGCCGATCGCGCGGGCCCACCGCTTCTCGATCGATGCATCGACCGTGGTGCTGGGTGAGCTGACGATGCAGCCGCCGGGCGAAACCGCCGGGTCGGCGACCAGTTCGGGCAGTCCGCTGCCAGCCTTGTCCTGCAGGTGCTGCTGCAGCCGCGACAGGTCTTCCGGGTTCAGGCGCACGGTGGCGGGCAGACCGTCGTCCACCAGCTGGGCCACGGCTTCGGAGATGACGGTCCTGAGCGAGTCGGCGCCGTGATGCAGCTCCTGGCGCACCACCTGGCGGGCCAGGTCGCAGGCCAGCTCCAGCAATTGCCGTGCGATCATGTCCTCGCTGCGGGTGAGCTGATCCCGGGTGTCATGCAGCAACTGCGCCATGCGCTGGGCGGTGTCTTCCATGGTCTGGCGCAGCGGTGCTTCCAGGGCATCCCGGGTCTCCTGGCTGCCGGCTTCGTGCCCGTGCGCGAATCCGTCCGCGTAGGCCTTCTGCAGCAGCTCCTGCACCGCAGGCTGTTCGTCGACCGCGGCCGCTTCCACCACCGGTTCGGCCGGAACCGCCTCGCTGTCGTCCATGGACGAAAAATGCCAGGCCGACACGCCGTCGATCTCTTCCCGCGGCACAAAGCGGGTGTAGGGGCCCGACTTAGACGAGACTTTCATCCTCGCCTCCGCCGCCGATCACGATCTGGCCTTCGTCGGCCAGGCGCCGCACCACCTTGAGGATTTCCTTCTGCTGGGCTTCGACCTCGGACAGGCGCATCGGGCCGCGCGACTCCAGGTCTTCGCGCAGACCCTCGGCCGCCCGCGAGGACATGTTGGACAGCACCAGGTTGCGCAGTTCGGTGCTGGCGCCCTTGAGCGCCACCACCAGCATGTCGGTCGACACCTCCTTGAGGATGAGTTGTACCGACTTGCCGTCGAGCTTGAGCAGGTCTTCGAAGATGAACATCTTGTCCATGATCTTCTGCGCCAGGTCCGGGTCATGGTCACGGATGGAGTCCAGCACCGAAGCCTCCAGCTGGGTGCCCAGCAGGTTGATGATCTCGGCGGAGGTCTTGACGCCGCCCATCGATGTCTTGCGGATCTTGTCGCCGCCGGCCAGCACCTTGTAGAGCACCTCGTTGAGGTCCTTCAGGGCGGTGGGCTGAATGCCCTCGAGCGTGGCGATGCGCAGCATCACCTCGTTGCGGGTGCGTTCGGTGAAATTCTTCAGCACGCCGGCGGTCTGGTCGAACTCCAGGTGCACCAGAATCGCCGCCACGATCTGCGGGTGTTCGTTGCGCAGCAGTTCGGCAATCGACAGCGGGTCCATCCACTTCAGGCTCTCGATGCCCGACACATCGCCGCCCTGCAGGATGCGGTCGATCAGCAGTGAGGCCTTGTCGTCGCCCAGCGCGCGCTTGAGCACCGAGCGAACGTAGTTGTCGGTGTCCGACACCAGCAGGCGCTGCGAGGCGGCCGCGTCGGTGAATTTTGTCATCACCTGGGTGACGCGCTCGTTCGAGACCGCTCGGGTGCGGGCGATGGTTTCGCCCAGCTTCTGCACCTCCTTGGGCGAGAGGTGCTTGAACACCTCGGCCGCCTCCTCCTCGCCCAGCGACATGAGGAAGATGGCCGCGTCGTTCAGTCCGTCGTCTTCCATGGGACTTCTTTCCGTGCGTTGGGATCAGGACTCAGGCCGGTGCTTCACCGTTGACCCAGCTCTTGACGATGTTGGCCACGGCGGCCGGGTTTTCCAGCGCCAGCCGGCGTGCCTCGGTCAGGCGGTGGTGGTCCGGGTCGTCGGCGGCGTCTTTGGCCGGCATCGGCAGGCCCGGGCGTTCGGGGGTGTCGTCCAGCACCGCGTTCAGCTGCGGGACGACCGGTTCGGGCAGGGCCGCTGGCGCCTGCATGGTCTTGATGGCCGGCCGCACCAGGCCCAGCAGGATCAGCAAGCCCATGGCCAGCAGGCCGGCGGGCCAGGCCAGACGCGCAGCCAGATCCTGGACCTGGGCGTCCTGCCACCACACCGCCGGTTCGGCCGCTGCCTCGGGCACCGCAGAGAAGGCGGCGTTGACCAGGTTCACCGAGTCTCCGCGCTCCCGGTCAAAACCGATGGTCTCGCGCACCAGCGCCGTCATCTGCTCCAGCTGCTCGGGCGGGATCGGGGTGGTGGTCTCGCGGCCGTTGCGGTCGGTGCGGGTCACATGGTTGATGACCACGGCCGCGCTCAGGCGACGCACCGTGCCGGTGGCCTCGCGCACCACCTTCACCGTGCGATCGACCTCATAGTTGATGACCGATTCGCGGCGCATGTTGCCCGATCGCTCGCCGTTGCCTGCCGCACCCAGCGGCGCCGCTTCGCCATTGATGGGAGCGCCGGTGGCGCCGGGCGGCTGGTTGGTGATGGCCCCCGGCACGCCGGTCGGCTGTGCGCTGCCGCCACTGCTGTCCTCCACCACCTGCTGGCTGCGCACCGTGCCCGGCTCGCCACCCTGGTTGGGCCGGTGCTGCTCGGAGGTGGACTCGACCATGGAGAAGTCCACCTGGGCGGTCACCTGGGCCTTGACGTTGCCCTTGCCCACCAGCGGCTCCAGCATGTCCAGGATGCGGCGGGTGTGCAGCTGCTCGATCTGCTGCACGTACTGCAGCTTCTGCAGGTCGGCGCCCTGGTTCTGGCCCTCGGGACTGCCCGAGAGCAGGTTGCCGGCGTCGTCCACCACACTGACCGCCTTCGGGTTCATTTCCGGCACGCTGGAGGCCACCAGGTGAACGATGCCGGCGATCTGGGCCCGGTCCAGCGTGCGACCCGGAAACAGCGAGACCAGCACCGAGGCCGACGGTTTCTGCTGCTCGCGGAAGAACCCGTTCTGGTTCGGCAGCGCCAGGTGCACACGGGCGCTCTGCACCGACGACAGTGACTGGATGGAGCGGGTCAGCTCGCCTTCGAGGCCGCGCTGGAAGGTCAGGCGTTCCTGGAACTGCGTCATGCCGAATCGGTTGGCCTCCATCAGCTCGAAGCCGGTCACCGAGCCGCGCGGCAGGCCCTGTGACGCCAGGCGCAGGCGCGTGTCGTGCACCTTGTCGGCCGGCACCAGAATGGCCTGGCCCCCCTCGGCGTGCCGGTAGGGCACGTTCATCTGCGAAAGCTGGGCCACGATGGCGCCGCCGTCTCGGTCGCCCAGGTTGGCGTACAGCACGCGCCAGTCGGACTGGCGCCCCATGAAGAACAGGGCCAACGCCAGCGCCAGCAGGGCCAGCACGCCCAGCCCCAGCTTGATCTTCTGTGTCCCATCCAGACGGGCGAGGCCCTCGGCCAGCGGGTTGCTGCGCGTGGGCTGGACATCCATTTCGGCAACGGTGGTGCTCATGGCGGCGGAGGTGGGTCGGCAATCGGATCGGGTGGCGGGCGGCTGCCCCTGTTGCGATCGATTATTCGGCCCTCACCCCCCCGGCATTGCCGTGAAAAGGCCGGGCTTTGGCCCCTTATTCCCGGTGCGCCGGAAGCACCGACACCCTAGCATCGGAGCCATCTGCCCTGTGTGGAAGGACGACCCCATGGACAACCGAATCAGCCCCCTCACCAGCCAGGCCCTGCAGGCCTCGGGCCTGGGATTCAAGCGCCCGACGGCTTCGGGTGCCGTGGGCGGTGTCGGCACCGGCTTTGCCGACAATTTCAAGACCGCCCTCAAGGAGGTCAGCAAGGCCCAGAACGAGGCCTCGCGCTTGCAGACCCAGGTGCAACTGGGCAACCCGAACGTCAGCCTGGAAGAAACCATGCTGGCCATGCAGAAGGCCCAGATCGGGTTCCAGGCCACCCTGCACGTGCGCAACCGCATGGTGCAGGCCTACACCGACATCATGAACATGTCGGTCTGAGCGCAGGCGACGCCCGCCGCGCGCTCAGTGCACGTTCCCCTTGTTGTCCATCAGCTGTTCCAGGTCGTTCAGCCAGGGTTCGGCCAGGCAGCGGATCTCGGCGTCGGTGCGCAGGATGCGCTGCATGATCTGCGCCTTTTCCTTGCGCTCGGCCGGTGCCAGCTGGTCGGTGCGGCTCTTGGCCCGCAACTGGGCGATCAGCACCGCGCAGGCACCCTCCAGCCGGACCACCTGGTCCCAGTTCTCGGCCTGTGCGGCGGCCAGCATCTTCTGGCTCGCGTTCTCGATCGCCTTGTAGTAGTCCAGCAAGGTGTGCTCCATGATCAGGCTCCAGCGGCCGCAACGGGTTGAAGGTAGGCGGGGCCGGGGCCCTTGATCTGCTGCCA
>CALMYH010000078.1 GCA_937873395.1 uncultured Burkholderiales bacterium | reverse complement strand
GTGGCCAGCTGGCTGGCGGCCCAGCCGGTGCCCGTCCCCGCCCACCCGCAAGCGGCGCTTTCGGGGCCCATGCCCATGGACTGTGGCCTGACCCCGCCAGCCTGGCGTCGACAACCATGACCCGGCGCCAGGGCATCGGCATGGCTGCCGGCGTGTGCCTGGTCGCCTTTTTGCTGCTGGCCTTGTTGCTGGGCCGCGAGCTGTCGGCCCCGGCGCTGCCACCCCTGGCTGAATTCCCCGAGCCAGCCGACAACGACACCCTGGCCCGCGGCGCTGTGCTGGCCCGCGCCGGCAATTGCATGGCCTGCCACACCGCGCGCGGTGGCGAACCCTATGCGGGCGGCCATGCCATCCGCACGCCCTTCGGCACGCTGGTGGCCGGCAACCTCACACCCGACGTGGAAACCGGTCTGGGCGGCTGGTCGCCCGAGGCCTTCCGGCGGGCCCTGCACCAGGGCATCTCGCGCGATGGCCGCCTGCTGTACCCGGCGTTTCCGTACGGGCACACCACGCGCCTGCAGGACGCCGATGTCGATGCCCTGTACGCCCATCTGCGCAGCCTGCCCCCGGTCAGCCGCCCCAGCGAGCCGCATGCCCTGCGTTTCCCGTACAACACCCAGATGGCGCTGGCCCTGTGGCGCCTGCTGAACTTTGAACCAGCCCGGCTCCCGGAAGACGCCACGCGCAGCGCCGACTGGAACCGGGGCGCCTACCTCGTCCAGGGCGTGGCGCACTGCGCCGCCTGCCACAGCCCGCGCAATGCCTGGGGTGGCAGCGGTCAGGCCTTTTCGGGTGGGCTCATGCCCGACGGCCGCTGGTACGCGCCGTCGTTGCTGGACCCGGCCGAGGCGGGCGTGCAGGACTGGCCGGTGGGCGATGTGCTGCGCCTGCTGCGCGACGGCCACCTGGACCACGCCACCACCATGGGGCCGATGGCCGAGGTGGTCTTCCACGGCACCTCGCACCTGCCCGAGGCGGACCTGTTGGCCATGGCCACCTACCTGCGAGAACTGCCGGTGCCGGCGGTGCGACAGCCAGCGTTCAAGGCGGCCGATGCGGGTGCCTTGCGGCTGGGTGCCCAGGTCTACGAACGGCATTGCGCCGAATGCCACGGCCCGCAGGGGCAGGGGGCCCCTGGCGCCTACCTGCCGCTGGCCGGGAACCGGGCCTTGCTCATGGTCTCACCGGTCAATGCCATCCAGGCCATCCTCAGCGGGGGCTTCTCGCCAGCCACTGCAGGTAACCCCCAGCCCTATGGCATGCCACCCTACCGCACCCAGCTGTCCGACACCGAGGTGGCCGCGGTGGCAAGCTTCATCCGCCAGTCCTGGGGCAACCGGGCGGGGCCGGTCTCTCCGCTGGATGTGCAGCGGGTGCGCTGACCCGCCAAGGTCGGCCGACGCCGAGGTGACGCCGCAGACGCTGCAGCTCACCTACCATCCGTCCATGTCAACATATCCAGACACCGCCATGGCCGAAGGCCGCATCCTCACCGAGGTGCGCGGCCAGACCCTGCTGATCGGCATCGACCGCCCGGCCAAACGCAACGGCTTCACACCGGCCATGATGCGGGCCCTGGCCGAGGCCTACACCCGGCTGGACGACGACCCGGCGCTGCGCGTGGGCGTGCTGTACGCCATAGGGGATCATTTCACCGCGGGCCTGGACCTGCCGAGTTTTGCTCCCCTGATGCAGCGCGGCGAATACGCCGTGCCGCACGGCCTGGTCGACCCGCTGAACCTGGGCGATGCTGGCTGGCGCCGCCGCACCAAGCCCCTGGTGGTGGCGGTCAAGGGCATCACCTTCACGCTGGGTATCGAGCTGATGCTGGCGGCCGACATCGTGGTCGCGGCCGACGATTGCCGCTTCTCGCAACTCGAAGTGGCGCGCGGCATCATGGCCACCGGGGGTGCCACTCTGCGCATGGCCGAGCGCGCCGGTCTGGGCAATGCCCTGCTGCATCTGTTGACGGGTGACGAGTTCGACAGCGCCGAGGCCCTGCGCCTGAATTTCGTGCAGCGCGTGGTGCCGGCCGGTCAGGAACTGGATGAAGTCATGCGGATTGCCGGCCAGATTGCGCAACAGGCACCGCTGGCCGTGATCGCCACGCGGCTCAATGCCCTGAAAGCGGTGGAGCAGGGGCCGCTGGCCGCCATGGCCGAGTTTGACGCCACCCAGCAGCGCCTGGCGCTCAGCGAGGACGCCGCCGAAGGCGTGGCGGCCTTCCGCGAAAAACGCCCGCCCTTGTTCAAGGGGCGATGAGGCGCCCGAGCAGGGCTTCGCCCCAGTCCCAGGGGCCGGTCAGCGTGAGCGTGACCGACACCCGGTCGTGTCCATCGGGCAGGGTCTGGATGTCCAGGTCCCATACCCCACCGTCGTCCAGCGCACCACGCGGACCCGGTGCGTCGGCGTGCGCCGCCGACTCGACCGCGCGCACCTCGGTCATCACCGCCGACAGCTCGTCGGGGGGTACGCTGGCCACGGCCTCCCAGCTGCCGGTGCCCTCACCATCGTCGCTGGGGTCGAAGATCAGGTACTGAAGCTGCATGGCGGTGATTGTCCGCTGACGGGCATGAAGAACGGCGCCCGCAGGCGCCGTTTCAAAGTCCAAGGGCATCGCGGAGCCAGCACTGCCGGGCCGCTGATGCCACCCCCTTGAGGGGTGACGCGCCGCAGGTGCGGCGCGGGCGTGGTCAGCCTTTCACCTTCAGGCGCCACGCATGCAGCAGCGGCTCGGTGTAGCCACTCGGCTGTTCCTTGCCCTTGAACACCAGGTCCAGCGCGGCCTGGTAGGCCTTGCTGGTCTTCACGTTGCCGGCCATGGGCTGGTACAGCTTGTCGCCGGCGTTCTGCTTGTCCACCTTGGCGGCCATGCGCTCGTAGGTGTCGCGCACCTGCTTTTCCGTGACGATGCCATGGTGCAGCCAGTTGGCCACGTGCTGGCTGGAGATGCGCAGCGTGGCGCGGTCTTCCATCAGGCCGATGTCGTTGATGTCAGGCACCTTGGAGCAGCCCACGCCCTGGTCCACCCAGCGCACCACATAACCCAGGATGCCCTGGATGTTGTTGTCCAGCTCGGCCTGCTTCTCGGCCTCGGTCCAGTTCGGGTTGGCGCTCACCGGCACGGTCAGCAGACCGGTCAGCAGGTTGTCGCGCTCCTTGCTGGCGTCGATCTTCTCCAGCTCCTTCTGCACGTCGGACACCAGCACCTGGTGGTAGTGCAGGGCGTGCAGCGTGGCGCCGGTGGGCGAGGGCACCCAGGCGGTGTTGGCGCCGGCCTTGGGGTGTGCGATCTTCTGCTCCAGCATGGCCTTCATCAGGTCGGGCATGGCCCACATGCCCTTGCCGATCTGCGCCTTGCCCCGCAGGCCGCAGCTCAGGCCCACCAGCACGTTGTTGCGCTCGTAGCTCTGGATCCAGGCGCTGGTCTTCATGTCGCCCTTGCGCACCATCGGGCCGGCCAGCATGGCGGTGTGCATCTCGTCGCCGGTGCGGTCCAGGAAGCCGGTGTTGATGAAGGCCACGCGGCTGGCGGCGGCCTCGATGCAGGCCTTGAGGTTGACGGAGGTGCGGCGCTCTTCGTCCATGATGCCCAGCTTGACCGTGCTCTCGAGCAGGCCCAGCACCTGCTCGACGCGGCCGAACAGTTCACAGGCGAAGGCCACTTCGCGCGGGCCGTGCATCTTGGGCTTGACGATGTAGACCGAGCCTTTGCGCGAGTTGCGGATCGCATCCTTCTTGCTCTTCTTCAGGTCGTGGATGGCGATGGCGGTGGTGACCATCGCGTCCAGGATGCCCTCGGGGATCTCCTTGCCTTCCGCGCCCCACAGGATGGCGGGGTTGGTCATCAGGTGGCCCACGTTGCGCACGAACATGAGCGAGCGGCCGTGCAGGCGCACCTTCTTGCCGTTGCTGCCGGTGTACTCGCGGTCGGCGTTCAGGCCGCGCGTCAGCGTCTTGCCGCCTTTCTCGAAGGACTCGACCAGCGTGCCCTGCAGGATGCCCAGCCAGTTGCGGTAGGCCAGCACCTTGTCTTCGGCGTCCACCGCGGCCACGGAGTCTTCCAGGTCCAGGATGGTGGACAGCGCGGCTTCGACCACCAGGTCGCTCACGCCGGCGGCGTCGGTCTTGCCGATGGCGGTGCTGCGGTTGATCTGGATCTCCAGGTGCAGGCCGTTGTGCTTGAGCAGCACGGCGGTCGGTGCCTTGGCCTCGCCCTGGAAGCCGATGAATTGGCTCTTGTCGGCCAGCTTGGACGTGCCGCCTTCGGCCAGGCCCACCACCAGCTCGCCGTCCTTGTTGACACGGTAGCCGGTCGACTTGACGTGCGAGCCCTTCTTCAGCGGGGCGCAGCGGTCGAGCACGTGGCGGCAGTACTCGATGACCTTGGCGCCCCGCTTGGGGTTGTAGCCGCCCTTCTTGCCCACCTTCTCGCAACCCTTGTCTTCGCTGATGACGTCGGTGCCGTACAGCGCGTCGTACAGGCTGCCCCAGCGCGCGTTGGCTGCGTTCAGCGCATAGCGGGCGTTGAGGATGGGCACCACCAGCTGCGGGCCGGCCTGGGTGGCCAGCTCGTCGTCCACGTTCCTGGTCGTGGCCTTGACCTTCTTGGGTTCGGGCACCAGGTAGCCGATAGTTTCCAGGAACTTGCGGTAGCCGGCCATGTCCCGGATCGGACCCGGGTTGGCGCTGTGCCAGGTGTCCAGCTCGGTCTGCAGCCGGTCGCGCTCGGCCAGCAGGGCGGCGTTCTTGGGCGCCAGGTCGGCCACGATGCGGTCGAAGCCCTTCCAGAAGGCTTCGGCGCTCACGCCGGTGCCAGGCAGGACCTGCTCGTTGATGAACTGGTACAGGTCGGTGGAAACCTGCAGACCGTGAACCTGGGTGCGTTGGGACATAAAAACTCCTGCTGGAAGAAAAAAGAAAAAACTGATCAGGCAAAGAACGACAACACCTCGCGCAGGCTCGTGGCCGTGCGCGTGGGCGGCGTGCCCAGTTCCTCGAAGGGTTGGTTCTGGCGGTTCACCCACAGCGTGCGGTAACCGAACCAGGTCGCGCCCAGCGCGTCCCAGGCGTTGCTGCTGACGAACACGATCTGCTGGCGCGTCAGGCCGGTCACCTTCTCGCCCTGCGCGTACGCGTCCGGGTGGGTCTTGAACTTGCGGACGCCGTCCACGCTGATCACGTGGTCCAGCAGGCCGTCAAGTCCGGCGCTGCGCACGGCGATGCCCAGCATCTCGGGCTCGCCGTTGCTCAGGATGCCGGTGACGATGCCGCGGTCCTTCAGGGCCTGCAGCACCTCGCGGTTTTCGGGGAAGGCGCTGAGGTGCCGGTACTGGTTCATCAGCTGCGCGGCCTTGCCTTCGTAGGCGGCCCAGTCGCTGCGCGCGGCCGGTTCGATGAGCTTGATGGCGTAGGCCAGCGCGGCCTGGGTCAGTTCCCAGAACGGGCGGTAGTGGGCGCCGTGGTCGCTGGTGGTCACCAGCCGGGTGTATTCGATCTGTTTGTCGCGCCAGACCGTGGCCAGCTTCTCGCCCCGGCCCGGAAACAGCTGCTGCGCGAGCAGGCCCACGCTGTACACATCGAACAGCGTGCCATAGGCGTCAAACAGCACCGCGCGGGGCTTCTCCATGGATCGAACTTTATTCGATACCCGTCGCCCAATTTGCATCAGAATTTGTCGTTTATCTGTGACATTTATGGGGGTAATACTGGATCGCCTACCCAATGGGCTGGGCCGACAATGGGGGTCATGTCGCCCGCCAACGCCCCTTCTGCCTCGACGTCCACTGATACCCCAGCCCTGCCCCTGGCCGGCCTGCGCGTGGTCGAGTTCACCCACATGGTCATGGGCCCCACCTGCGGCCTGGTGCTGGGCGACCTGGGCGCCGAGGTCATCAAGGTCGAGCCCATCGAGGGCGACCGCACGCGCTTCCTGCTCGGCGCGGGCGCGGGCTTCTTCCCCATGTTCAACCGCAACAAGAAGAGCATCGCCATCGACCTCGCGCAGCCCGAGGGCGCGGCGCTGGCGCGGCAGCTGGCCGGCACGGCCGATGTGGTGGCCGAGAACTTCAAGCCCGGCACCATGGCCAAGTACGGGCTGGATTACGCGTCGCTCAGCGCCACGAACCCGCGGCTGATCTACGTCACGCACAAGGGCTTCCTGCCCGGGCCCTACGAGCACCGCACCGCGCTGGACGAGGTGGTGCAGATGATGGGCGGCCTGGCCTACATGACCGGCCGGCCTGGCGACCCGCTGCGCGCGGGCACCAGCGTCAACGACATCATGGGCGGCATGTTCGGCGCCATCGGCGTGCTGGCCGCGCTCATCCAGCGCGGCATCACCGGCAAGGGACAGGAGGTGCAGAGCGCGCTGTTCGAGAACAACGTGTTCCTGGTCGGCCAGCACATGCTGCAGTACGCCATGACCGGCCAGCCCGCCGCGCCCATGCCGGCGCGCATCAGCCCCTGGGGCATCTACGACGTGTTCACGGTGAAAGACGGCGGGCAGATCTTCCTGAGCGCGGTCAGCGACGCGCAGTGGGTCACCTTCTGCGACGCGCTGGGTTTTGCCGATCTCCGCGACGACCCGCGTTATGCCAGCAACAACCTGCGCGTGCAGCAGCGGCCCGCGCTGCTGCCGCTGCTGCGCGAGCGTCTGGCCGCCCGGCCGGCGGCCGAACTGGCCGCGCTGTTCGAGCGCGTGGGCCTGCCCTATGCGCCCATCCGCAAGCCCGAAGAACTGCTGGACGACGAACATCTGCTGGCCACTGGCGGCCTGGCCGACATGACGCTGCCGGATGGCCCGCGAGCCGGCCAGACCGCCAAGGCCACGCTGCTGCCCTTCACCCTGGGCGGCCAGCGCCTGGGTGTGCACCGCGACCCGCCAAGGCTGGGCGATGCGACCAGCGCCCTGCTGACCGAACTGGGCATGGGCCCGGCCGAGCAGGAACGCCTGCGCCAGGCCCGTGTCGTGGCCTGAACCGACACGCGCGCCGCGATGGACAAGCTCAAGCAGATCGAGACCTTTGTGTCGGTGGCCACCCGCGGCAGCCTGACCGCCGCCGCCCGGGCCGAAGGTGTGGCGCCGGCCATCATCGGCCGCCGGCTCGATGCATTGGAAACGCGCCTGGGCGTGAAACTGCTGGTGCGCACCACCCGGCGCATCTCGCTGACGCACGAAGGCAGTGCCTTTCTGGAGGACAGCCAGCGCCTGCTGGTCGACCTGGCCAACGCCGAGGCCAGTGTCAGCGCCGGTGGCGTCAAGGCCAGCGGCCACCTGCGCATCACCGCGCCGGCCGGCTTTGGCCGACGGCATGTGGCGCCGCTGGTGCCGCGTTTTCGCGAGCTGCACCCCGAGGTCACCATCTCGCTCAATCTCAGCGACCGGGTGGTGGACGTGGCGGGCGAAGGTTACGACTGCGCGGTGCGCGTGGGCGATCTGCCCGATTCGTCGCTGGTGAGTGTGCGCCTGGCCGACAACCGACGCCTGTGCGTGGCCACCCCGGCCTACCTGCAGCGCCATGGCCGTCCGGCGACCCCGGCCGACCTGGTGCGCTTCGACTGCCTGGTGCTCAGCAGCGACGCGTCACAGACCCGCGGCTGGGCCTTCTCCCTGCCGGTGGCCGAGGGCAGCCCCGAGCGGGAGATCAGCTACCTGCGCCCCGGCGGCCCGCTCGATTGCAGCGACGGGCAGGTGTTGCACGAGTGGTGCCTGGCTGGCTGGGGCATTGCCTGGCGCAGCACCTGGGAGGTCGAAGCGGATATTGCCGCCGGCCGCCTGGAGACCGTACTGGACGAATTTGCGGCGCCCCCCAACGGCATCTACGCCCTTTTCCCGCAACGCCGCCATCTGGCCCTGCGGGTGCGGCTGTGGATCGATTTCCTCAAGCACCACTACGGACAAGCCGATTACTGGTTCAAGAGCCGGGATCGGGGGTAATCCGTCTGTAATAAGATGCTTCCCCAGCCTGGTTCCCCGTGGCGCGAGGCCGGGCCTCGACGATTGTCCTTGACCGCACCCAGACCGGTGCCTGGCGGAGGTGAGCCCATGGCTCTGAGTGTGAAGCGGTGCCTGACGGTGCTGATGGTGCTGTTCCTGTCGGCCTGTGGCGGCGGCAGTGACCCGGTGGACGATGGCGCCTCCAGCCCGGAGGTGCGCTGTGGCACCCTGGGCCTCACGCCCAAGATCTTCAACGGCACCGAATGCGCCGAGTCGG
>CALMYH010000077.1 GCA_937873395.1 uncultured Burkholderiales bacterium | reverse complement strand
GACGTCGCTGGTTGCGCTGGCGGCGCAGGAAGGCGGGAATCAAAGTGTCCATGGGTGGAGCGTAGTGCAGCCATGGGACAATCGCTCATACGATCGTGTGAATTCGTGTTGGGGTGGGAGGTTTTTGGGCATGCGGTCAGTCCTGCGGGGTGGAGTGACACATTCACGCGCTGTTCGGGGAAGAAGCCAAGTCCGCGTGCGCGGGGCTATGGAAAAGTGGACAATCACCCGAAACGGTACTCACTGGCCCTCAGCAGTACCCAGGTGTTGAGAGAATTGGTTCGAAACCAGTCGCCTCTGCACCACCAGTTTGCTGAAGCCCTTGCGCGTTGACCGTGCAGGGGCTTTTTTCTTGGCTTCCTTTGTCGCGAGAAACGCAAGAAAGCCCCTCGAGCAGGGCTTCGGTTGTCGTTGACGCGATGACTTACCGGATTTCCCAGACCGCCAGCGAACCGCTGACTTCGTGGCCGGCCAGCAGCAGCGCCGCGCCGGTGGGGCTGCGGTCGGCCGGGACAAACGCCAGGCCTTCCGGCGAGATGTCACCGTCCACCAGATTCGTGGTGTTCTGCAGCCATTGCACGAAGGTCGGTGCCGCCGGGTCGCTGACGTCGTACATGAGGATGGCGCTGGTGCGCTCCAGGGCGACGAAGGCGTAGGTCCGGGTGCCGATCCGGCCCACGACCACGCTCTCGGGCTCCGGGCCCTTGTTGTCCAGGCGGCCCAGCACCTGCGGGGCACCCAGCAGCGCGGCCGGCAGCGTGGCGTAGGCGCGCTGTTCCAGGTCGAAGCCGGAGTCGTACACCTGCGCGCCGGTGCTGGCGTTGTAGATCGAGAACGAACGGCCGCCCAGCGCGTACAGCGCCTCGTACTGGCCGCTGCCGTTGCGCCCCAGGGTGTTGATGACCGTCAGGCGGCCCAGCTCGGTGTTGGCACGCAGCTCGGCGGCGTTCGGGAATGCCACGGGGTCCAGCATCAGGCTCGAGACGCGCGAGGTCTCGGCGGTGGCGAGGAAGTCGTCCCGGTCATCCCCTTCGTTGGCGGTGATGAAGTAAGGGGTGCCATTGATGCTGAAGCTGGCGATCGCATCGGGCATGTAGATCCCGAACAGGTTGGGGTAGGACTTGAGTTCGAACGGTGCGGTGGCGGGCACGCGGTCCGACGGGGCCAGCGCGTTGCCCGGCAGGCTGTGATCCTTGTAGCCCATGGCAATGATTCGGTCGATACGATTGTTGCGCAGGTCCACCACTGCCACGGCGTTGTTTTCCTGCAGTGTCACATAGGCTTCGTTCCCGTCGTCACTGATGCTGACGTACTCGGGTTCGGCATCCCGCGAGAAGTCGTTGCCGGCAATGCCGATCCGCACGTCTGCGGGAAGCTCGGCGGCGCGGGGCCCACCATCGTCGAAGGCGGTGAAGTCCAGCGTCAGGGCCGTGTCGGCCGGCGTTCCGTTGTCGATGGCGATGATGGAGATGGTGCCCAGGGGGTCGTTGGACCTGTCGGGCGCCAGCACGAAGTTCTGGTTGCCGTCGATCTCGCCCTCGTTGGCCACCACCAGCTGGCTGCCGTCCGGGCTGAACGCCATGCCGTCGGGCAGGCTGCCCACTTCCACTTTGCCGAGGTAGGTCGCGTTGCCCCGGTCATCAAGGCGGTAGAAGGCCACCACGCCGTTGGCCGTCTTGGGCGTGGCCTGCACCGCAATCGCCAGCAGGTTGCCCGAGATGGCCAGGGTTTGCACGCCCCCGGCCGTGAATCCGCTGTCGTTGACATGGGCGGCCACCGGGGTGAGGGCGCCGCTTTCCAGGTTGCTGGCCGTCGTCGGGTTGGGCAGGGCGCTGCTGGTCAGGCCACGCAGGCTCACCCGCTGGAACGAGCTGGGAATGCTGGGTGTATCGACCGTGATGAACACCGAGCGGCTCTCCTCATGGTAGGCCACGATCTCTGACATGCCCGCGCTCACGTTGAAGGCATAGCGACCGACCAGGGTGGCCTGGGGCGTGACTTCGACCGGTGTGATCGGGGTCGGGTCATCGCTCCCGCCGCAGGCGGCCAGAGCGGCAACAAGGGCGGCAGCCAGCAGGCTGAAGCGAAGACGGGAGCTTTTCATGGGTTCACGAGGAAGGTTGGACATGACAGGGGACCATAGCCCTGGATCGTGACTTTCCTGTGTCGTGACCGTGTCGAAGGAATGACGGTCAGGCGGGATTTCCGGGTTCTCAGCGGGCCCGGTCTTCTCGGGGCGGATCAGGGCCCGGGTCGGTCCTGGCGCCAGGTCGCCCGGGCGCAGGCGCGCTCGAAATCCGGATGCTGCACGACCAGGCGCGGTGCCGGCATACCCGGGGCCGGCGGAGGCAGGGTGGCGCTGAACAGGCTGCAGTGGCGCACCGCCGACCAGGGCACATAGAGGGGCGGCGAGGGGGCCGATTCGGTGCTGCGCAGCCAGAATCCTTCGTCGGTCAGGCCAGCCTCGATGAAGGCGCCGTAGCGAGCCCGCCGGTCGCGGAACTGGTGATGAGGTCCGTCGCCGTGCTGGATGGACAGGATGACCGTGCCCACGCTGCCGGTCAGGGGGCGGCCTCCGGCCGGGTAGCGGGCGGCCAGCTCGGACCAGCCGGTGAATTCCTCCTGCAGCCAGCGTCCGCCCATCAGCCAGAGCGGGATCGACACCAGGGTGAGCACCGTCAGCCACAGGCCGGTGCGGGGGGCGAGGCTGGGTGTGGCTTCGGCCATGGGCGGATGATCACCGGTTCAGCGGCGGCAGGGCGCGCGCCTGGGCCGGCAGGCGGGCGCTGGCAAAGGCATCGAAGCGTTCGAGCATGGTCGCCGTGTCCAGCGGCCCGGCCCAGCGCCACCAGGTCCTGCCGTCGGGGCCGATGAGCAGGTGTTGCGGGACGGTGCGGGTGTCGCTTTCCAGTGGGTCGAACAGCACACGTTCGAACGGAACGGCGCTGCTGCCGGACCAGGCCCTGGCGTCGGCCAGCCGGGGCAGGGTCAGGGGCTCGGACCCGCTGGTGAGCACCGTGAACAGGGTCAGGCGCTGTCCCGCGGCCTGTTCGAAGCTGCGCAGACGGGCCGCCTGGTTCAGGCTCGAACTGCACCAGGGGGCACCGTAGACCACCCACACCCAGCGGCCTTCGCCGGCGGCCTGGCAGAAATCGGCCGGATCGCCATGGGCGTTGTGCCGGCCGGGGGCCGGCAGGCTGCTGTTGCAGCCGCCGTCCAGGTCCCAGTGGGAATACCATTCGCCTTCCGCCGGTGCGCGGCTGCAGCCCAGCTGCACCCCGGCCATCAGTGCCAGGGCGCCAAACCGGGTGGCGAAGGACCGAAGGCGCGCCATGGTGCCGATTCTGGAGCGGACGTTCAGGTCGGCGTCGGCGTGGCGACCGGTGGCATGTCTGCCGCTCCGGTCGGTCCTGGGGGCGGACCTGAGTCCAGGGGCGGCGTGCAGGCCTGTCCGTCGAGGCCGCAGTGTCCCCGGGAATCCAGCCAGGGATGGGCGTGGCCCCTGCAGCCGATCTGGCAGAGAACCTCGCGGGCCTCGGGCGGGGCGGGCAGGCGTGTCGTCGCCGGCCGGACGGGTGCTCGGGTGTGCTGCCCGGGAGCCGGCTGGACACCCGCCCCGTGCAGGCCCCAAAGGATGGCGGTGCGGGCCATCAGCAGCTGGCCGCGCAGGCGCACGGTTTCGGCTTCGAGCCGCCGGATGTCTTCCTGTTGTCGGGTGAGCGCGGCAGACAGGTGTCTTTGCAGGCTGCCGAGCTGGCGGCACAGCACGCTGTGCTCGTCCGCCAGGGGCGAGACGGACGGTGGTGTCAGGCGGGGCGGTGTCATTGGAGTTGCTCCACCGGCGGGTGCCAGAGCGGTGTCCGGGTGGGCGCCGGAGCAAACCCGCTCGTGCCGGACTGGCACAGCGGGTCCCAATGCCGGTGCAGGCGCGCGACCACGGTGCGAAACGCCGGACTGATCCCCGGATGCTCCGCCAGGAAGAACAGGTTGGACCGGATCTTGCGCGCCATGAGCGACTGTTGCTGGCGGCAGGCGGACTGAGCGTGGCCCGTCATCAGGGCCAGGGTACCGGCCAGCATGGCTTCGATGCAGGGCAGCTCGTAGGACTCGTCTTCGAACGCGTTCGGTGTCATGGGGGCTCCTGGCAAGAGGCGCCCGCGACAGCTCGGGCGCATCACCGGTGAGTCGGTGATGCGCCCATAGTAAATGATAATCAGTCGCAAATAAACAGGGGACTGATGGATTTTGGCTATTCAAGGGCGGCTGCCCTTCGCTTTCGTTGGAGCCTACCAAAAAAAACCGGCCCCGAAGGGCCGGCTGGGGGCAGACCGGTCGCCCGGTGTCCGCGTCAGTTGAACGGCCGCGGCGGAGGGGTCTTGTCGGTCGAGGGCGGCAGGATCGGCAGCGCGAACTGCGGCTGCTGGCCGGTCAGGGTCTTGAGGAAGGCCACGATCTTGGCGTTCTCGTCCTTGGTGAACTCGCGGCCGAGCTGGAGGCGGCCCATGAGGTCGACGGCCACCGTCAGGGTGGGCGCCTCACCGTCGTGGAAGTAGGGGTAGGTCAGTTCCACGTTGCGCAGGGTCGGCACCTTGAAGTTCAGGCGGTCGGCGTCCTTGCCGGTGACCTCGATGCGGCCCTGGGCGGTGCTGGCGGTCTTGTAGGCGGTGACAACGCCCATCTTCTGGAACGAGGTGCCGCCCAGGTTCGGGCCGTTGTGGCACGCCACGCAACCGCTTTCCTTGAACAGCTTGTAGCCTTCCAGTTCGTTCTTGGTGAGCGCGCGATCGTCGCCGTCGAGCCAGCGGTCGAAGCGCGAGTTGGGCGTGATCAGCGTTTCTTCGAAGGCGGCGATGGCGGTCGTGACTTCGTCGATGGTCAGCTTGTCATGGCCGAACACCTGCTTGAACTCGGCCACATAGCCCGGAATGGACTTGAGCACGTCGATGGCCAGTTCGTGGGTGAAAGCCATCTCGCCGGGGTTGGCGATCGGGCCACCGGCCTGTTCCTTGAGGTTGGCGGCGCGGCCGTCCCAGAACTGGGCCATGTTCAGGCTGGAGTTCAGCACGGTGGGCGAGTTGATCGGGCCCTGCTGCCAGTTGTGGCCGATGGAGGTCTTGAGGTTGTCGCTGCCGCCCATGCTGAGGTTGTGGCAGCTGTTGCAGGAGATGAAGCCCGACTTGGACAGGCGCGGATCGAAGAACAGCTTCTTGCCCAGTTCCACTTTGGCCGGGTCGATGTTGCGCACGGCCGGGATGGTCTTGACAGGTTCGTCGCTGCGTTTCTGTTGGGCAATGGCGTGGCCGGTCAGGACCATCGCGGCAGCGGCCACGGCGCACAGGCTCCAGGAGATTTTTCTTGCGGTTTTCATGATGTACTCGCTTTCGGTGAATGACACGTCAAGGCAATGTGGCGGGGTGTGCTTCCGCAGACGATTGCGAGTGACGGGGTCACTGTATGCGGGCAAACCCTAGGATTTCTTGATGTGGCGCAAAGTCTCAACCGATCCTGATAGGGCTGGGCTATCGGCGTGATAGCCAAAAGACTATGACAAGATCAGGGTCTTTGAAGTTGCGGACACGCCCACCCGCACAGGGGCGTCTGCTGGATCAAAGTCAGCGCCAGCCGGGCGTTTTCTGCAATCGAAACCGCAGCACCGGCGGATCGGACAGGGCTCCGTCGGCGGCGCGACGCGTGCCCTCGAAGCGCCGGGCGCAGTCCAGCGGAGTACCAACCCATACCGCGTCGATGCGCTGGCCATCGGTCGACTCGTCCAGCAGCAGTTCGCCGTCGGTCACGTCACCGGCCAGCAGCGCGGGGGCGGCCTCGGTGCGCCACCAGACCTGACCGCGCACATTGCCCTCGAACTCCGGGTGGCGTTCGAAGCGCACGCGACCGGTCCGGGGTGTCGAGACCGCATCAGGGGATGGATCCGCATCGGGCCACCAGGTCAGCGACCACTCGCCGTACAGGTGCACCGGCCGCACGGCATCAGGGCCAGGGCAGGCCGATGGCACCTCGGCCTGGGCCATGGCCGAGCACAGCGCGGACAGGGCCATCAGTCGCCGGGTCCGGCGGCCATGCAGGCGCCCCTCAGGCACCGGAAGCCTCCGACGCGTCGGCCTGGCGCGCCCGCTCGGCAAACTCGGCGCGCAGTGCCCGCAGCTTCTCGCGCGGGTCCTCCTTCACCGTGGCCTGGTCCAGGCCCATTTCGTCGATGAAGCGGCTCTTCTGGCCGGGCACGCTCTCGCGCCCCTTCTTGCGGCGCCTGAGCCAGCTCACCGCCAGCGTGCGCTGGGCCCGGGTGATGCCCACGTACATCAGGCGCCGCTCTTCCTGCAGGCGTTCGGCCAGCGCGGCGGCGGGCAAGTCGCTGTCGGCTTCGTCGATCTTGAACGGCAGCAGGCCTTCGTTGACGCCGGCCAGGATGACGTGGGGCCACTCCAGGCCCTTGGAGGCGTGCAGTGTGGACAGGGTGACCACGTTCTGGTCCTGCTCGCGTTCTGACAGGGTGGAGATCAGGGCGATGGTCTGCACCACTTCCATCAGGGATGTCGCCCCCACGCTCCGCCGCTTCGCTGGGTCGCTGCCCCCCGCGGGGGTGCTCGCACCTTGGGGCGGCCCGGCGGTGCTCGTGCGCTCCGACTCGACCTGCGCTCCGGCCTCGTCCTCGATCTTGCCGCCGCAGCGCCCGGCCACCCAGTCGCAGAAGTCCATCACGTTGGCCCAGCGGGCGGCGGCGATCTTCTCGTTGTCTTCGCTGTCGTAGAGGTGCTGCTCGTAGCCGATGTCCCTGAGCCAGCCGTCCAGAAAGGCCCGGGCCGCCTCATGCCCGACGGTGTGGCGGGCACGGTATTCGAGGTCGTTCACCTGGCGGCCGAACTCGTGCAGTGCACCGATGGCACGGCTGTTGACCGCACTGGGCAGCGAGTGCGAGAACAGCGCCTCGAACAGGCTGAGCTTGTACTGCGTGGCAAAGGTCCCCAGCTGTCCCAGCGTCGTGTGGCCGATGCCGCGCTTGGGGGTGGTGGCCGCGCGCAGAAAGGCCGGATCGTCGTTGTTGTTGGTGATCAGGCGCAACCAGGCGCACAGGTCCCGGATCTCGGCCTTGTCGAAAAAGCTCTGGCCACCCGAGACCTTGTAGGGGATGTTGGCGCGGCGCAGGGCCTGCTCGAAAGCCCGGGCCATGTGGTTGGCGCGGTACAGAATGGCGAAGTCGCGCCACTCCTTGTGCGGGCTGTTGGCGCGCAGGCTCTGGATGCGGGCCACGGCGCGCTCGGCTTCGTGGTCTTCGTTGTCGGCGTCCACCACCCGCACCGGCTCGCCTTCGCCCAGGTCGCTCCACAGGGTCTTGGGGAACAGCTTGGGGTTGGGGCCGATGACGTTGTTGGCCGCCCGCAGGATGGCGCTGGTGGATCGGTAGTTCTGCTCCAGCTTGATCACGCGCAGCTCGGGGAAGTCCACCGGCAGCTTCTTGAGGTTGTCCAGTGTGGCGCCGCGCCAGCCGTAGATGCTCTGGTCGTCGTCGCCCACGGCGGTCAAGCGCGCGCGTTTGCCCACCAGCAGCCTGAGCAGCTCGTACTGGGTGGCATTGGTGTCCTGGTATTCGTCGACCAACACATGGCCCATCTTGTGCTGCCACTTCTCGCGCACCTCGGGGTGGTCGGACAGCAGGCGCAGGGGCAGGCGGATCAGGTCGTCGAAGTCCACGCTCTGGTAGGCGCTCAGGCGTTCTTCGTAGCGCGCCATGATGGCCGCGGTCACGCGCTCGTTTTCGTCGCGGGCCTGCCGTGCGGCGTCGGCCGCGTCCATGCCCGCGCCTTTCCAGGCACTGATGGTCCATTGCCAGGCGCGCGCGGTGTTGGCGTCGGTGGTGCCGCCGCAGTCCTTGAGCAGGCTGGTGATGTCGTCGGTGTCCAGAATGGAGAACTGGGGCTTGAGCCCCAGCACCTGGCCGTCTTCGCGCAGCAGGCGCACGCCCAGCGCGTGGAAGGTGCAGATCAGCACCTTCTTCGCGTCACGCCCGACCAGCTGGCCGGCGCGCTCGCGCATCTCGGCGGCGGCCTTGTTGGTGAAGGTGATGGCCGCGATGCGCTCGGCCGCCAGACCGGCCTGGATCAGGCGCGCGACCTTGTGGGTGATGACGCGGGTCTTGCCGGAGCCGGCACCGGCCAGCACCAGGCAGGGGCCGCCCAGGTGGTTGACGGCGTCGAGCTGGGCGATGTTCAG
>CALMYH010000076.1 GCA_937873395.1 uncultured Burkholderiales bacterium | reverse complement strand
GCCATCGGCATGTCGATCCTGCTGCAGACGATCGCCATGATCATCTTCAAGCCCAACCCCAAGTCCTACCCCTCGATGCTCTCGCGCGAGCCGATCGAGATCGGCGGCGCCGTGATTTCGGTGACCCAGGTCACCATCCTGGCCACGACGGCCATCGTGCTGGCGTTGCTGATGTGGATGGTCAACCGCACCAACCTGGGTCGCGCCATGCGGGCCACGGCCGAAAACCCGCGTGTGGCCGCACTGATGGGCATCAAGCCGGACACGGTGATCTCCGCCACCTTCATCATCGGCGCCATGCTGGCGGCCATCGCCGGCATCATGTGGGCCTCCAACTACGGCACGGTGCAGCACGCCATGGGCTTCATGCCGGGTCTGAAGGCCTTCGTGGCGGCCGTGATGGGGGGCATCGGCAACCTGGCCGGCGCCGTGCTCGGCGGCGTGCTGCTGGGCCTGATCGAGGCTCTGGGTGCCGGTTACCTGGGCAAGCTCACCGGCGGCTTCCTGGGCAGCCAGTACACCGACATCTTTGCCTTCATCGTGCTGGCCCTGGTGCTGACCCTGCGTCCGTCCGGCCTGCTGGGTGAACGTGTGGCCGACCGCGCCTGACGCCAAGGAGAGTTCCCATGCTCAACACAAAAGCCTCCAAGCTGGTCACTTTCTTCATCGTGGCAGCGGCCCTGCTGGTGCTGCCGCTGGTGCTGCAGGCCACCGGCAGCAACTCCTGGGTGCGCATCGTCGACATCGCGCTGCTCTATGTGCTGCTGGCCCTGGGCCTGAACATCGTGGTCGGCTTTGCCGGCCTGCTCGACCTCGGCTTCATCGCCTTCTTCGCGGTCGGTGCCTATCTTTATGGTCTGCTGGCCTCGCCGCACCTGACCCAGAACTTCCCGGCCATTGCGGCCATGTTCCCGGACGGGCTGCACATGAGCTTCTGGTTCGTGATGATCCTGGCCGGGGTGCTGGCGGGCATCGTGGGCCTGATCCTGGGTTTTCCGGTGCTCAAGCTGCGCGGTGACTACCTGGCCATCGTGACGCTGGGCTTCGGCGAGATCGTGCGCATCTTCATGCTCAACCTGGACCGCCCGATCAACATCACCAACGGCCCCAAGGGCATCAGCGGCATCGATCCGGTCACGGTCTTCGGCCACAACATGGGGCAGCGGCTCACGGTCTCGCTGGGCGACTGGTCGTTCACCTTCCAGTCGGTCACCCTGTACTACTACCTGATCCTGTTCTTTGTGGTGATTGCGGTCATCATCGCCTACCGCCTGCAGGACTCGCGCATCGGCCGCGCCTGGATGGCCATCCGCGAAGACGAGATCGCGGCCAAGGCCATGGGCCTGAACACCCGCAACCTCAAGCTGGCGGCCTTCGGCAGCAGCGCCGTGTTCGGCGGGGTGGCCGGTGTGCTGTTCGCCTCGCTGATGCGCGGCGTCTACCCCGAGTCCTTCATCCTGATGGAGTCGGTGATGGTGGTGGCCATGGTGGTGCTCGGCGGTCTGGGTCACGTGCCGGGTGTCATCCTGGGTGCCCTGGTGCTGGCCGGCCTGCCCGAGCTGCTGCGCCACATCGCCCATCCGCTGACGGCCATGACCGACGGCCGCCTGGGCCCCGAAATCCTGCGCCAGCTGCTGATTGCCCTGGCCATGATCATCATCATGCTGCTGCGTCCGAAGGGTCTGTGGCCGGCGCCCGAGCACGGCAAGTCCCTGAGCAAGTGAGGCAGAGGTACGGAAATGACAGACACCATTCTGAAAGTCGCCAACGTCTCCAAGCGCTTCGGCGGCCTGCAGGCCCTGAGCGACGTGGGCATCGAGATCCAGCGCGGCCAGGTCTATGGCCTGATCGGCCCCAACGGGGCCGGCAAGACCACCTTCTTCAATGTGCTGACCGGGCTGTACACGCCCGACAGCGGCAGCTTCGAGCTGGCCGGCAAACCCTACACCCCGACGGCAGTGCACGAGGTGGCCAAGGCCGGCATTGCCCGCACCTTCCAGAACATCCGGCTGTTCGCCGACATGACCGCGCTGGAAAACGTGATGGTGGGGCGCCATGTGCGCACCCGCTCGGGCCTGATCGGGGCCATGCTGCGCACGCCGCGCTTCAAGCGTGAAGAAAAGGAAATCGACAACCGGGCCCGTGAGCTGCTGGACTATGTCGGCCTGGCCAAGTTTGCCGACTACAAGGCCCGCACGCTGAGCTACGGCGACCAGCGCCGGCTGGAGATCGCCCGCGCCCTGGCCACCGACCCCCAGCTGATTGCCCTGGACGAGCCGGCCGCCGGCATGAACGCCACCGAGAAGGTGCTGCTGCGCGAGCTGATCGACCAGATCCGCAAGGACAACCGCACCATCCTGCTCATCGAGCACGACGTGAAACTGGTCATGGGCCTGTGCGACCGCGTGACCGTGCTGGACTACGGCAAGCAGCTGTCGCAGGGGACGCCGGCCGAAGTGCAGAAAGACCCGAAAGTGATCGAAGCCTATCTGGGCACCGGATCGAACTGAGGCAGGCGAGAACACCATGGCAAACACATTGTTGAAAGTCACCGACCTGCGGGTCTCCTATGGCGGCATCAAGGCCGTCAAGGGCGTGAGCCTGGAAGTCCAGGAAGGCGAGCTGATCTCGCTGATCGGCTCCAACGGCGCCGGCAAGACCACCACCATGAAGGCCATCACCGGCTCGCTGGGCATCGAGGGCGGCAACATCGAGTACATGGGCAAGAGCATCCGCGGCCAGGGCGCCTGGGACCTGGTCAAGCAGGGCCTGGCCATGGTGCCCGAGGGGCGCGGTGTGTTCACCCGCATGACCATCACCGAGAACCTGCAGATGGGCGCCTACACCCGCAGCGACAAGGCCGGCATTGCCGAAGACATCGAGCGCATGTTCAACATCTTCCCACGCCTGCGCGAACGCAAGGACCAGCTCGCGGGCACCATGTCGGGCGGTGAGCAGCAGATGCTGGCCATGGGCCGCGCCCTGATGAGCCGGCCCAAGGTGCTGCTGCTGGACGAGCCCTCCATGGGCCTGTCGCCCATCATGGTCGACAAGATCTTCGAGGTGGTGCGCGACGTGTCGTCCCAGGGCATGACCATTCTGCTGGTCGAGCAGAACGCCCAGCGCGCGCTGCAGATTGCCAACCGCGGCTACGTGATGGACTCGGGCGAGATCACCATGACCGGCCCCGGCAAAGAGCTGCTGGTCGACCCGCGCGTGCGCGAGGCCTACCTGGGCCACTGAGCCCGGCCCGCGTCTGGCGCGGGAAATTACAATGACGGGTTGCGCCTTTGTGGCGCAGCCCGTTTTTTCTTTCCTGCACCATGACCATCGAACACGTCCCCGCCGCCCCCGCCACCGACGAGAACCAGCTGATTGCGGAGCGGCGCGAGAAGCTCAGGGCGCTGCGCGACGCGCAGCAGCGGGGCGAGGGCGTGGCCTTTCCAAACGACTTCAAGCCGGCCGACACGGCGTCCGAGCTGTTTGCCCTGCACGGGGAAGCCACCAAGGAGGCGCTGGAGGCCAACCCGGTGCGCGCGAGCGTGGCCGGCCGCATGATGCTCAAGCGCGTCATGGGCAAGGCCAGCTTTGCCACCCTGCAGGACGCGTCGCTGGGGCCCAGCGGCGGCCGCATCCAGATCTACCTGAACAACGACAGCGTGGGCGAGGCCCAGCACGCGGTGTTCAAGCACTGGGACCTGGGCGACATCGTGGCCGCCGAAGGCGTGCTGTTCAAGACCCGCACCGGCGAGCTGACCATCCATGCCGACCGGGTGCGCCTGCTGACCAAGAGCCTGCGGCCGCTGCCCGACAAGTTCCACGGCGTGCACGACCAGGAAATCAAGTACCGCCAGCGCTACGTCGACCTGATGACCGACGAGGCCGCGCGCCGCCGCTTCGTGCTGCGCAGCCGGGCCTTGGGCGCCATCCGCGAGTTCATGGTCGGTCACGCCTTCCTGGAGGTCGAGACGCCCATGCTGCAGCCCATTCCCGGCGGGGCCAACGCGCGGCCATTCGAGACGCACCACAACGCGCTGGACCAGCAGATGTTCCTGCGCATCGCGCCCGAGCTCTACCTCAAGCGCCTGCTGGTGGGCGGTTTCGACCGGGTGTTCGAAATCAACCGCAACTTCCGCAACGAAGGCATCAGCGTCCGGCACAACCCCGAGTTCACCATGATGGAGTTCTACGCGGCCTACTGGAACTACCGCGACCTCATGGGCTTCACCGAAGACCTGATCCGCCATGTGGTGCGCCAGGTGCGGGGCGACGAGCCGCTGAGCTACCAGGGCCGCGCGGTCGACGTGGACGCACCCTTCGAGCGCCTGACCATCCGCGACGCCATCGTCAAGCACACCGAGGCCGGCGAACAGGTGGACGATGCGGCCTGGCTGCTGTCGCAGCTGCGCAAGCTGGGCCTGACCGAAGAAAAGCACCGCCTGAGCGGCCGCAGCCTGGCCAGCCTGCAGGTGCTGTACTTCGAGGAGACGGTGGAAGAGAAGCTGTGGAACCCCACCTTCATCATGGACCACCCGACCGAGATCTCGCCGCTGGCCCGTGCCAACGACGCCCGGCCCGAGATCACCGAGCGCTTCGAGCTGTACATCACCGGTCGCGAGTTCGGCAACGCCTTCTCGGAGCTCAACGACGCCGAAGACCAGGCGGCCCGCTTCCATGCCCAGATGGCCAGCAAGGACGCCGGTGACCACGAGGCCATGTACTACGACGCCGACTTCGTGCGCGCGCTGGAGTACGGCATGCCCCCGGCCGGCGGCTGCGGCATCGGCATCGACCGCCTCATGATGCTGCTGACCGACAGCCCCAGCATCCGCGACGTCATCCTGTTCCCGGCGCTGCGGCGCGAGGGCTGAACCCGCCCGGGCCATGAAAAAACCGCCGGCAGGCGGCGGTTTTTCGGGGCGAGGGCCTCGGCCGGCGCTCAGGCGAAGGCTTCCAGCGCCTTGCGCATCTTCTTCATGGCCGCCACCTCGATCTGGCGGATGCGCTCGGCGCTCACGCCGTACTCGGCCGCCAGCTCGTGCAGCGTCATGCCGCCCGAGCCGTCGTCGTTCACCTTGAGCCAGCGCTCGGTCACGATGCGGCGCGAACGCTCGTCCAGCTCGCCCATGGCCCGTGCCACACCTTCGGTGGCCAGCGCGTCGCGCTCGGCCGACTCCAGCACCACGGTGGGTTCGTGGGCGCCGTCGGCCAGCCAGGCGATCGGGCCGTAGCTGTCCTCGCCGTCGTCCGACGGGCCGGGGTCCAGCACCACGTCACCGCCGGACAGGCGGGTTTCCATCTCGCGCACCTCTTCGGGCTTGACGTTGAGGTCGCGGGCGACCACGTCCACCTCGGCGTCCGACAGGCCTTCGCGGTGCGTGTCGCCCTCGGCGGCCTCGGCGCGGAAGCCCTGCTTCATGCTGCGCAGGTTGAAGAACAGCTTGCGCTGGGCCTTGGTGGTGGCCACCTTGACCATGCGCCAGTTCTTCAGGATGAATTCGTGGATCTCGGCCTTGATCCAGTGGATGGCGTAGCTGACCAGGCGCACGCCCTGGTCGGGGTCGAAGCGCTTGACCGCCTTCATCAGGCCCACGTTGCCTTCCTGGATCAGGTCGCCGTGGGGCAGGCCATAACCCAGGTACTGGCGGGCAATCGACACCACCAGGCGCAGGTGCGACATCACCAGGCGGCCGGCGGCCTCCAGGTCGTTCTCGTCGCGCAGGCGGCGCGCCGCCTGCTGCTCTTCCTCAAGAGTCAGCATGGGCATGCGGTTGACCGCCGAGATGTAGGCGTCCAGGTTGCCCAGCGGGGGCAGGGTGAGCGAACGGCTCGACCAGGCACCCGAGACGGCCAGGGCGCCGGCGGCGGGCTGGGCAGCAAGAGCAAGCGAATGGGACATGTGCAGAACCCTCCTGGGATGGTCTTTCTGTAATGTTAGCACTCTCTTTGAGGGAGTGCTAAAAGAATGGTTCCCCATCTATATGAGTGTGTACTCGCTTTCTCATTTTCTTCGGAAAACCTGGCGGTCGTCCTGCCTTCGGCCAGCAGCTTGCCCGTCGCTGGCTGAGAGGAATTTGCCAGATCTCGGCCAGAGAGCGCTTGGGGCTGGGAGCGGCTACTCGCCGAGCGAGTGCCAAGATCGGCTCCCGGCCGAAGCCGACATGGACGCCTAGCTGCTGCCCAAGTCACTGGGGACGATGTGCAGATGGTCAAACGGGTCTTCGCATACCCCTAAGTAGCGAGACTGTCAATCTTGGTGTAAAGTGTCAACCTGACTGTCAAGTGTGGAATTGAGGGCCTCATGGGAAAGAAGCTAGCCAACGCGCCTGTTTACTACACGGTTGCTCAAGTGCAATTCAACCCCGTGCTGGACTTGGACGGCTATGTTCCGGCCATTCAGTCCAAGATGCGTGAGGTGCATTTCCCGGACTTCAAGAAGGAGGTCTTCCAGCGACTGGACTTCCCTGTGCTCGGGGCACAGCAGGGGCAAATAGTCCCGCCCACGATGACGACGCAGACGCGCTACTTGTTTGGCGATATCGCAGCACAAACAGCTTTCCTGCTTGAAGCCAACGCGCTTACGCTACAGACAACGGCCTACGACACCTTTGAGACGTTCTCCAAGTCTTTCATGGCAGCGCTGGACGTTCTGCACGATCTGCTACGGTTGGACTTCGTCGAGCGCATTGGCCTTCGCTACTTGGATGCGATCCAACCGCTTAAGGAGGGTGAAACCGTGCGTGACTTCCTTGTGCCGGAAGTGCTTGGGCTATCGATGCGGGGGCATGGCCAACTGCAGCAATCCATCAGCGAGACGGCAGTCGCAACCCCGTCGGGGCAACTGATATCGCGCGTCATTGTTCGCAACGGGCAAATCGGTCTACCAATGGAGCTTAGTGGCGTGGCACTCGTCATAGCTCCTCGATTTACCCAGCGTCAAGGGATCCATGCAATTGTGGATACAGACGCTTCGTTTACTCACAGAGAAGCATTTGAATCAACCAAAGTCGAATCTCGGTTGGTAGCGCTACACGACGAGATTGGCGCTTCTTTCAAGGCAACGGTTACCGACTACGCTAGGGCCTCGTGGGCCTAACTTTGGGGCAAGCATGGGCACTTCAATGACATATGGAGGCTGGGTCGCGAATAACTCAGCCGGGATTTGCTACTCTGCATCGAGTCATACTGGGTACCAGCCGAGGGGAGTTGAGCGCAAGTCGACATCGACGAATGTTTCGTCTGGCTTCGTTCGATGGCTGGGATGCGTCGCTGCAGCTAGTGCCGCATTGACCAGCATTGGCACTGGAGGTGAGCTGTCAAATGATCTCCTGCAGCGCAGCACTCATCAGAGGCAACACATGGCGCCAGTGGCTGGAGTGGCCGAAGTTGCTCCGATCCGCACACCAGCTGAAGACCTCGCACGTATTCGTGAGGTACTGAAACCCGCCGTGTCCGACTTGGCGACAACCCTTGGCGTGTCGCGTCAGTCAGTCTACAACTGGCTCAACGGAGAGCCCGTGGCGGATGAAAACGCCGTCAAACTACAGGACCTGGCACAAGCCGCCGACGTGCTGGATCATGAAGGCCTAAAGATCAATGCTTCCCTGCTTAAGCGAAAGTTTGCAAATGGTCGGACGCTGCTGCAGGTGGCCCAAGCTGGTGAGTCGGCGCGGCATGCTGCGCTGCAACTGGTGCACATCCACAAGCAAGAGGCAGCCCAGCGTGAACGCATGGCACTCCGGTTCGCGAATCGAAGGAAGACGGCGCCCAGTGCCGACTTCGATCTCCCCTCAGCAAGCGATGATGCTTGAGGGTGAAACGTGGCCGAGTGGAATCGTGACACACCATGGCGCCAAGGACACCTGCTAGGCAGCGAGGCCGTCGCTGCCTTCAGCCTTAGTCACGCCGGTGAGCCGGAGCAAACCCTCGTCATCGTCGCCAGCCACGATTGCGACCTCACACAGGACCCGGACGTAGAGCCTGTTGTCGAGGTCGTGGTCGGTCGTATGCTGGCAGACAAGGACGGAAATTGCGCCCACGCCAAGAGTGCCCGCAAACTCCATGTCGAGTTCGCGGGCACTTCTGCTTGCTGGGGTGAGTTCGAGGCAACTGCGAAGGTCACGCTCGATAAGTGGTTGCTGAACGAATTCAAGCCGCGTACGGACGCAATGCTCTCCCCAGAGGATCACGCAACGTTCCAGATTTGGCTGGCCAGTCGCTATCGCCGCTCAGCCTTCCCTGACGAGTTCGAGCGCCGCCTGATCCGGGAAACCAAGCTGCACGACAAGATCGCTAGGGCAGTCAAGCCCCACGGCGAACTCATCTCCGGTATTTTCTTCGACGTGGATGAGGGGGTCGAGGTAACGCGGGTCGGTCCCAATGACACCTACACCCTCGACATCACCATCCTGCACCGAGCTGAACCGGACTTTGATGCGGCCGTGAAAGCGGCTGATGCCGCAGCCAAGGCCATCGATAAGGCGTTCAGGGACAAACTGTTCGCCCCCACCAAGACGTGGCAGCATATCGAACTGCGCTCCTGCGAGCCGCTGTCGGAATCGGTACTGACCTATCAGGTTTTCAAGCAACTCAAGCGCTGGCGGCTGGACCACATCAGCCTCGCCGCAGACCCCCAGCAGCCTGTTTCGGCTGAATAGCCCATTACAGGCGACATTTCATCCTGGACGCTGCATTCGTCAGTACAAGCTGGTATGGTCTAAGCGGTCGCGCAGCAGGTTCCAGGCTATCTCCAGCAGACCGAACACCCCGGTGGCTTCGCCGACGAACGACATGCTCAGGCCACCTCTTCGATCAGGGCTTCGGCCAGGTGGGCTTGGGTGGTTTGACGGGCGGCGAGGCGCTGGCGCAGGTCGGCGCACAGGCGGCGCAGCAAGCCTACGCGGGCAACGATGCGTGCTTGTTCTGCGGGGGGTGGAACTGGCGTAAGCGCTTGACGAATCAACCCAACATTCAGCGTCGGTTGTGCCAGTGTTCGCGTATCGCCGACAAAGCTCTGTTGCATGAACCCCGTCTGCAACAAGAAGAGAACGAACTCCCTCAAGCCGCCATCAGCCGGAACAATGCGACATATGGCACGTGCGATGTTTGCACCCGCCCAAGTCGGAGGAGCAACACCCAGCTTGCCAATGCTGCCAACAACTCCCATCAATATCTCGCCGCCTTCCAGCCTAGTTCTCTGAAACTGCCTGTCGATGTCGTGACCGATCGACTTCTCTGGCATAGGCGCAGGGTTGTCGATAGACAGATCCGCGATGCGGACAAACGGCACACCGGCTTCAACATCAGGCCCAGGGACCAGCACACCGTAAGCGATTGGCTTGAGGGGGTGTATCAGCTCATCGAATCGCACCCAGGACCACCCTGTCGGAAGGACAAACGGCACCTCCTCTATCGCTACCGGCTCCATCGGTTTTTCCCGCTTGATCTTGCCTTCCGCGATCAGGCGGTCTTTCTCGGCGCGAATCTTCTGCAGCAGCGCGCTGGCAGGTTCGTCGTTGGGGTCTTGGGGTACGAGCAGGCCGCGCACGGCCAGTTGGAGGATGGTTTGCTCCAGAGCGTCCACGGCTTCGGGGCGGTCGAGCAGGAGGTCGAAGTGGGTGGCGACGCGTTGCCAGTTGTCGGCCAGTTCTTCTGGTGTGGCGCTGACGGTCAGGGCGCCCAGCAGGGTTTGCACGAGCTGGGCGTGTTGCGCGGCTTCGAGCCGGCCCTGGGTTTCGAGGGCATCGCACAGGCGCATGAGCTCTTCGACGCGGGTGACGATGCGGGATTGTTCGGCAGTAGGCGGCAGCCCGACCATCTCCGCATAGACGTCATTGCGGTTTATACCGGGGATAGCCGTCGCCTTGTCATGCCTTCCAAGTTTCAACGCTTTCAGCAGGTGGAAGGCAAATAGAAGATCGATGCCTTTCGGTGGCGTTACGTAGTAGCTTGTATCGATTGGCCAAAAAGGAACCAGTGATAGGTTGACTTCCCCTACAGACCCTTTTCGTCCGATGATTAAAGATGGCTCGCTGATCAGCGCGTCCGTATGAAATCCAACAACCCCGTTTGATCCGAAAACTGGAACATCCCCCGCAAGCCTCTCTTTTGCTGGCAACGACGATCCGTACTCCAGAGAAAACACTTCCCCAAGCCTAATCCACTCCCAACCCTGCGGTAGTTCAAACCTCTTTTCTGCTTCGGAGGCATGTTTCCGCGGTCTATCAGTTTTGAACTTTTTGGCTGCAGTCAGCCGATACTTCTCTGCGCTGATCCGCCTTAGGAGTTCGCTCGCCGGTTCATCACTCGGATCTTGCGACACCAGCTTGCCTTGCACCGCCAGCATCAAGATCAATTCGCGCAGCTTGGCCACGCCACCGGGCGCGGTGCCCAGCAGCTCAAAGTGCTGAACCAGCCTGGGCTGCAGGGCGCCCAGGTATTTCGCGCTGGGTTCGTGCGCTTCGAGCACCGCACTCATGCCTGCGTCCCGCTGAGCGATTCGGCCAGGATGGCCTTGAGCTGGTCGCGCAGGGCCTGCGCTTCACTCTGCAGGCGGGCGTAGTCGGCCAGCAGCGTGTCCG
>CALMYH010000075.1 GCA_937873395.1 uncultured Burkholderiales bacterium | reverse complement strand
GGGAGCTGTGGGTCATCCGCCGCCTGGTCGAGCCTTTCGAGCGCCTGTCGCGCCAACGTCTGGGGCCGGGTGTGCCCAGCGCCCACCGGATGCTTCTGGAGCAACCGGTGCACGCCGCCCAGTTCAACCTCGACGGTTATGTGTTCGCCGGGCAGTTGCAGCCCATCGGCGTGGTCGACGCCATCATGTACCCGGGCACCCAGGCTTTCATGCGGCACCAGCTGCCCACGCGCCTGCCGCAGGTGGTGCAGGACCGCGCGGCCGACGTGGCCCGCCGTTTTCTGGCAGCGGTGGGCTTCACACACGGCCTGTTCAACATGGAGTTCTTCTACGACGAGGCACAGGATCGTTTGAGCGTGATCGAGTTCAACCCGCGCATGGCCTCGCAGTATTCCGACCTGTATCTGCGGGTGCTGGGCGTCGACCTGCACGCCATCGGCCTGGCGCTGGCCCACGGGACCGACCCGGCCAGCCTGCCCCGCGCGGTGCCTGAGGCCGGTGCGGCCGCCAGCTTCGTCTACCGCCAGTTCGACCCGCGCGACGCCGTCTCTATGCCAGGCGAGCGGCAGCAACAGGCCTTTGCCCAGGCCTTTCCCGACGGCCTGTTGTTCCGCTACCCCAAGTCGGCCGGCTCGGTGGCACGCGACCACAAGTGGCTGGGCAGCTGGCGCTACGGCATCGTCCACCTGGGCGGCCGCGACGAGGTGGATCTGCGCCAGCGCTGCGAGCAGGCCAGCGCCTTGCTGGGTTGGCCGGCGCCTTATGCCGAACTTTCTGCCCCCCTGAGCTGTCCAAACCAGCAAGACGAGCCGCCCATAACGGCGCTCCCGGTTTCTTCCGCCATCCGGACCTGAGCATGACAAGCACCCCCCAGCCCCCTTCGTCTCCCGTCCGCCGCATCCTGGTCACGGCCACACTGGCTGTCGCTGCCCTCGGCCTGGCCGGCTGCGGCGCCATGAAGGCCCAGAACCCGTCCGGCAGCCTCAAGCCGGTCAATGCCGTGGCCATGGCGCCCGATGCCCGCGTCATGCTGGCCGGCGCCGATGTGGTCGCCTATTTCACCGAGGGCCGCCACCGTCAGGGCAGCCCCGGGTTCCGCAGCGAGTACGAGGGGGTGGTGTTCCACTTCGCCAGTGCCGAACACAAGACCTTGTTCGATGCCGAGCCCGCCCGCTACCTGCCGCAGTTTGGCGGCTATTGCACCAATGGCATCGTGTATGCCATCCCCTGGGGGGGCGATGCCGACAGCTGGCTCATGATCGACGGCCAGCTCTACATCTTCGGCGGCCAGGCCAGCAAGGAGGCCTTCGAGCTGGACGTGCCGGGCAATCTGGCCTTGGCCGAAAAGTACTGGAACGAAGAGGTCCGAGGGCGCAACAGCTTCATCCAGCGCGCGCAGCGTCTGGTGTTCAAGGTGCCGCACTACCAGACTGGCGAGCAGCTGGCCAAGGCCGTGGCCGAGGCCAGGGCACGAAACCCCTGAATCCGCTTGCGCCGCGGGGTGGTCGGCACTTCGGGCGGACAGAACCCAGCGCGCCCTGTACGGGCTGGCGCTCAGGCCGCTGGCGCCATCAGTTGCAGCCCATGTGGCGCCGGTACATCTCCGGGTTGTGCCCGGCGGGTATGTTCTTGCAAGGGTCGTCGGCGTATCCGCGCAGCACCTGGTAGCGTCGAATCTGCTCGGGTCTGAGCAGCGGCACCGTCTTGTAGTGCTGGGACAGGTGGATGAAGCGCAGCTCCGTCCGGGCCGCTTCGGCTTCGGCCAGCAGGCGGCGCAGCGCAGCCTCATCGACCTGGCCGCTGGCAAAGCGTGCCTCGATGGCGGCCTCGGCCGCGATCAGCCGCTCACCGACAGGGATCGCCTGTTGCTTCATCTGGTCGAACAGCAACTGGACGCGGCGTGCCTGGTCCTCGGACAGCGGAATCTGGTCCTTGAGTTCCAGCAGGTGGGCCGGGCCGGGCATGCCGTTGAGTTCGGCCGGCAGGGCCAGCCCCCAGCCACCGCCGCGCCGCAGTTCCTCGATGTCGCTGTCCGACAGGGATTTGATGGCGCGGTTCTGCAGGCCCGCATAAGGCGTGTGTGCACCATGCGTGTGTTGCGCGAGCGCCGGAGACGACAGAAACGAACCCAGAATGAGACACACCATCCACTTTTTCAACGCCAACTCCTGAATGCACGGGTGGCGTCATTGTGCTGTGACATGGGGCATGTTCATATGATTCAGATCATATGGGGTCAAGCGGGTGTGAACCGGTGGCGACCCGTCGACCACGGCGGTCCACCGAGTCTTCTCACCGCAAGAGCAGCACACCGTCACGTCGCGCCAGCCTGCCTTGCTGTTCCAGCGCAGCCACGGTGCGGTAGAGCGCCTCGTGGGTCACGCCCAACTGGGCCGACAGCGACTTCAGACCCGATTCGATGGCCAGCCTGCCCGCCCGGCCTTCGGTCTCGATCAGGTGCAGCAGCCTGGCCTCCACGCCCTTGAGGGTCAGCCGCTCGGTCTGGGCCCGCAGGCGCCGGACCTCGTCGTTGAGCATGCCGATCCATCGGACGGCGAAGCGGCAGTCGTCCTGCAGCGCCGCCTTGAGGGGGGTCATGGGCAGGCGAAAGACCTGACCTGCCACGGTGGCCAGACCACTGCAGTGGTAGCGGCTCGACTGCATGCTGGCTTCGGCCACAAAGCCCCGCCGCACGCGTTGCAAGACCACAGCCTGACCCTGCCGGCCCGCGCGTTCGAGCACCACCTCGCCGCGGACCACGTAGAACAGCGCGACCGGCCGGGTCCCCTGGGCAAACAGGGTTTTGCCACGCTCCAGCGCGACCGGCTCGACGGCTGTCTGCAGTGGCGGTGGCAGCAGCGTGAGCAGTTCGGCCGGCAGGCTTGCGTGGGGGTTCATGGTGCCTGTTCAGGAGGGGCGGTTGACCGGGTGCGCCCGGCTTGAGGCCGTGGGCTGTGCTGACGTCCGTGAGCCACGTTGCTCCAGCACGCGGCAGACCAGCGTCGCCCAGTAAGGCAGCGACTGGATGAACAGAATGGCGATCCAGCCCAGGCGACCGGCGTCGCCTGGGCCACGGGTGAACCACAGCAGCAGCATGCAGAACACCAGGCCGGCCAGCAGGCCCAGTTCTTCCTCGATGCCCCGGGCGACCGGCGGTCCGGCGTAGGGAGGGGCGGCGGGGGCGTGGGATGGCGAACCGGTGGCGGCCGCCTTGCGGGTGATGTCGAAGACCGCATGGTGGCCTCGCAGGCCTTGCCAGACGCCCTTGGCGATGCGGTGGGACAGGGCCATGCCTGCCACGGCCGCCCCCAGCCGGTCGGTCAGACCACAGGGCACACAGCGCGCGTAGAGCAGGGGCACAGCCAGCAGGCGCACGGCAAAAAAAGCCATCAGGGGTGCCACGAACAGCCACAACGGGGGGTCGACCCGGTCGGGCAGGTAGATCATGCCCAGGCTGAAAACGATCATGACGAGCGAGAACAGCAGGTGCAGCGCATCGCCCAGCCAGGGCAGCCAGCCGGCCAGGAAGTGGTAGCGCTGGCCCAGGGTCAGCGGTGATCGGCCCAGCAGCGAACGGGCATGCTGCCTGAAGATCTGCATGGCCCCCAGCGCCCAGCGTCGGCGCTGGCGGGCGTAGGCGACCAGGTCCGCGGGCAGCAGGCCCGTGCCCAGGACCTGGTCCACGTACACAGCCCGGTGGCCGTCGCACAGCAGGCGCAGCCCCAGTTCGGTGTCTTCACACACGCCGTCTTCCCGCCAGCGCAGACGTTGCAGGGCCGATGCGCGCACCAGCGTCATGGTGCCGTGCTGGACGATCGCATTGCGCTCGTGCCGGTGGTGCATGCCGATGCGGAAAAAGCCCTCGGTCTCCCAGTTCATCATCCGGTCCAGGGGGCGCTGGTGCCACTGCCGGTGGGCCTGCGGTGCCTGCACCACCCCCACCGACGGGTCCTGCAGGTGGGCCTGCACCGCTTTGAACCAGCGGGGGTCGACGAGGTAGTCGGCGTCGATCACCGCCACCCACTGGGCCTCGGGGCGGGTGAGCGCCAGCGCCTGGTTCAGGGCGCCGGCCTTGAAACCCGGCAGATGCCCATACTGCACGAATCGCAGCCGCGGGTCCGGATGGCTGTTCATCCACTGCGCCAGCTGCTGCCGTGCCTGCGGGTCGGTGGTGTTGTTGTCCACCACGATCACCTCGAAGGCCGGCCAGTCGATGGCCAGCAGCGACTCGACCGCCGCGATGACCATCTCCGGTGGTTCGTTGGCGCAGGCCAGATGGATGCTGATGAACGGCGCGGGTGCCTCGGCGGGTGGCGTGGGGGTGGGCGCAGGCAGCGCCCGACCGGTCCAGAACCGGTCCACGAACTCGAAGGCCTGCGCCAGCAGGGTGGCACAGATGAAGCCCAGCGCCGCCAGCACCAGCGCCAGTCCCAGCAGATCCAGCCCGGTGAGATAGTGCGACAGGGGCACCGACAGCAGGACGATGGCCAGCGAGGCAATGCCCTGCGCCGCCAGACCCAGGGCCATGCGGGGGCTCGGCCCCAGGCGCCTGGCGGCCAGCAGGAAGGGCAGCGCCAGGGCCAGGCCGAGTCCGCAGGCTGCCACAGCCTGGTGGGTCCAGAACGGGTTGGACGCAATCGGGCCCGAGAGGGCGAACTTGGGTTCGCGCCAGCTGTCCCACAGGCCCCAGTAGGCACCCGCCCGGCCTTCGGTGGCGATCTTCCAGGGCTGGTCGAAGGCCTCGATCAGGAAGTAGTCGATGCCCCGGGCGTCGGCCTGCTGCAGGAAATCGCGAACAAAGCGCGCCTGGTTGGCCGGTGTGGCCCGGGCGCGCCCGATGGGCTGACCGTTGCTGGGCCAGCCGATCTCGGCCACCACCACGTCCCGACCCGGAAACCGCGCCTGCACCTGGGCAATGCGGTCCAGGCTGGCCTGCACCGCCGACCCGATGGGCTCGCCCTCCCAATACGGCAGCACATGGATGGCGATGAAATCGACGTGCTGTGCCAGCTGGGGCTGGTCCAGCCACACATGCCAGGGTTCGGCCGTGGACACCTGAACGGTCGTCGACGCGAGGGCCGAGCGTGCCCGGTCCAGGTAGTTCGCAAGACGGTTGGGAGGCAGTTGGGCCGTCAGCTGGGTCTCGTTGCCGACGATCAGCCGGCGGATGTTCGGGTGCGAACGCGCCAGCCCGATGGCGGCCTGGAGCTCGCGCTGGTTGCTGTCCAGGTCGTGACTCAGAAACGCGCCCAGCATCAGCTCCAGCCCGTGCTCCCGCGCCTGCTCGGGCAGCGTGGGGTGGTCGGCGGCCGAGTAGGTGCGGATGCGGTCGGTGTGCCTGGCCAGCAGGTCGAGGTCCCGGGCCAGACTTTCGGGGGATGGCCGCTGACCCGCCAGCGGATTCTGCCAGCGGTCCGCACCGCTGTAGGACAACCCGGCCACCATACCGCTGTGATCGGGTGCGGACACACGGCCCTGAAACAGCCACCAGACACCGAGGTTGAAAGCGGCCGCCACCAGGCCGATGGCCAGGGCCGCCACCCATCGGGTCGGGCTTGCAAGGAAGCGGGCTGGCGGCATCGTGTGGCTCGGGCGACAGAGGGGTCGGCTCAATGCTGAGGCGCATCGGGTCCGAAGCCGGTGAGGAGCAGGCTGGTCAGGTGGTGCATCTCACCGAGTACCTGACGTTCGGGCCAGAGGCCGTCGGAGAAACCCTGTGACCTGAAGCGATCGAGCAGGCGCTGGTCGCGGCTGACGATGTGGACCGGCACATCCCAGGGCGCGCCTTCGCCGGTGATGTTGGCCGTCGGCTGGTGGTCACCCACGAGCACGTAAACGGTTTCCCTGGGTTCGGGTTGTTCGAGGTGGCCGGCCAGCCAGCGGTAGACGTAGTTCACGGCGGACACGTAGTGGCTGCGCATGTCGAACCAGTTCATCGGCTGGTCCAGGGCGGCTTGCAGTTCCTCGGCATCGAACGGCGTGGCGGTCAGTGCCCGTTGCCAGTCGGGCTGGTAAGGGGGCACCGGGTTGAACGGAAAGTGCGAAGTGATGGTGGGAAAGAACAAGATCCGGGGCGGGCTGTCATCGGTGCGGGGGTGGGCTTGTTCAAAGCGCGCCAGCGCGATCTGGTCGGGGATTTTCCAGAAGGTGATGGGGGGGCCCTCGTAAGCCAGGGCGGGTCCGTCGACGAAGTGGTCGAATCCGTAGTGCACATGCTCGGGCCAGGGCCATGACACCGCGTGGTACACGCCAAAGGCTTGGTAGCCCGCCCGCCTGAACAGGTGCATCAGGGTGGGCCGGCGGGTGGTGAGCAACAGGTCGTGGCGGCGCGGGTCGGACAGGTCGACACCGGACAGCAACGACAGGTGGGCCAGGTCGGAAGCGCCGCCGATGACCGGCGAGCGGAAGAAGCCCGAGACCACGTGACGGCCGCTGGCGGTGATGGCCTGCTGCAGGGCGACGCGGCCAGCTTCGGTGGCCGGCCCGATCTGCGGGTGCTCGTACAGGGCCGCGCCGAAGGACTCCAGAAAGATGAGGCTCACGTCGCGCTGGCGCAGCGCCGCCAGCGCGTCGGCACCGTGGCTGTTCAGGGCGTCTTCGACCGGCGTCAGCGCGGGCAGGGCATGGGCCAGCCGGCCCGGCAGGTGGGCGTCCGCGAGCAGCCGCAATTGCTGGACGTAGGTGGGCAGCACGGCGTTGGACACCCAGCGCCCGGTGCCTGGCACCCAGGCCACATGCGCGGCCGCCAGCAGGGCCGCCCCGAAGGTCAGCCCCCAGGCCCCGATGGAGCGCAAGGCCCGGGGGGCCAGGGTCTGCAGCAGGGCCGACAGGCAGCACCGGATGAGCCACAGCAGCAACCAGACCAGACCCAGCACCACCGCCACAGCGCCCACAGACACCCACCAGGGGTGACTGCGCGCCGACACCCAGAGAAAGCGGGGGATTTGTGGCACGTCCCAGTACAGGCTGACCGGGCGACCGAACAGGCTGGGGGCGGTGACGTCGGCGTAGCGGCCCAGCACCAGCACCAGCACCAGGGTCGATAGCCACCACAGGGTGCGGCCCGAGGGTACCACCGGACGGGTCGCCAGCCACAGCAAGAGCAGCCACAGGCCGACCATCTCCGGCGCCAGGCGCGCCTGCGGCACGATGCCGGGGGTGGGCCACACAGGCCCGAAACTCAGCAGGGTGTTCAGCACCAGCAGCGCCAGCACGGCCGCGCCGAGCCGCAGCCACGAGGTGTTGGCCATCGCCGCCGTGCGCGGGCTGTTCATGCCGCGCTGTCCTTTTTGACGCCACAGGCGATGTAGCCCATGCCCCACTGGGTGCTGGTCCATTCAAAGTCGTCGCAGTGCTGCGCCACCACACGCCAAGGCTCCCAGAGGTCGGCGGCCCCCAGGCTGTAGGGGCGGTTCTTCAGCCAGACCAGCAGGTTCAGCGGGCCGGTCCACCAGGGGAAAAACTTCATGCCCGCCAAGGCCACCCGGCCACCGGTGCGGACCTGCCGAAGGACATTGGCCACCGCGGCGGGCGAGCGGCAGATGTCGTGGGTGTAGTTGAACAGCACCGCGTCGGCCGTGCGGGGCAGCTGCACGGTTTCAGCCGACCCGTTGATCTGCCAGATGTTGGCCCAGCCCTCTCGACGGACACGGGCCTGGGCCAGGGCGAACATGTCGGGACTCTGCTCGAAGGCCAGCACCTGTCCTTGCGGACCGACGGCCTCGCGCAGCAAGGCATAGCTCAGGCCTGTGCCTGCACCGGCGTCCAGCACGACCTGTCCCTGCTGCAAACGCAGCAGTCCGATGGTACGACGGCGAAGCGCCATGGTGCGCCCGGCGGATGCGTCGTAGCGGGACGCGTGGCGCCGGTAGCGCTCGATCGACAAGGGGTTCTGGGGCGGTGGCGTGGGCATGTGCTTCAGGCCCCGGGCTTCACCGCGTCAACCAGCGCCGCGCGACGTGGCTGCTGGCGTCGACCAGGGCCACCATCAGGAGCATGGCGCCCAGCACCGTGGCGGTCTTGCCCATCTGGAACAGGCCCATGTGGAAGGCCAGCAGCTGGCCCAGGCCACCGGCACCCACCACCCCCAGCACGGCGGCGGCGCGGATGTTGTTTTCCCAGCGGTAGAGCGTGTAGCTCATGAGCTGCGGCAGCACCTGCGGCAGCGTGGCGTACAGGAACACGCGGCCATTGCCCACGCCGTGGCTGCGCAAGGCGGTGCCCGGGCCGGGGGGCGCGTTCTCGATGGCTTCGGCGAACAGCCGTCCCAGTACGCCGGTGGTGTGCAGGGCCAGCGCCAGCGTGCCGGCAAACGGGCCGAGGCCGGCCGAGATCAGCAGCAGGGCGGCCCAGACCAGCTCGGGAATGCTGCGCAGGGCGTTGAGGATGAGCCGGGTGAAGGAACGTGCGCGGGCTGCGTGGCCTTCGTACAGCCGGCTGGCCGGCAGGGCCAGGGCCAGCCCGGCCACGGCGGCCAGCCCGGTGCCCAGGGCCGACATGGCCAGGGTTTCCCAGGCGCCCACGGCCACCTTGCGCAGGAACTCGGGCGAGGTGTCGGGCGGGAAGAACTCGCCTACGAAACGGCCCATGCTGCGCATGGCGTCCAGCGACAGGAACTGGGCCCATTGCAGGTCCAGGCTCCAGAAGCTGGCCACCACCAGCAGCACGATGCCCAGCGTGAACCAGCAGGCCTTGCAGCGCGCGTCGAACAGCGGCGGCGGCAGCTTGTAGGGCGGGTTGGCGGCGCGGGGCTTGGTCATCCGAGTGCTTTCCTGAGCCAGGCGCTCACTCTGTCGGCCAGCGCGACCAGAACGATGAACACCAGCAGCATGCTGGCCACCTCACCGCCGTTGAACATCTTCATCGAGTTGTCGAGTTGCTGGCCCAGGCCACCGGCGCCCACAAAGCCCAGCACCACCGAGCTGCGAATGGCGCATTCCCAGCGGTAGACGGTGTAGCTGGTCAGCTCGGCCGCGTTGGTGGGCAGCAGCCCGTAGAAAAAGGCCTGCAGCCGCGAGCTGCCGTTGCGCAGCAGCGTTTCGGTGGCGTGGGTCTCACCGCTTTCCAGGATCTCGCCGTACACCTTGCCCAGCATGCCGCCGTAGGTCAGGGCGATGGCCAGCACACCCGCCGTGGGCCCCAGCCCGACCACGCGCACGAACACCAGCGCCCAGACCAGCTCGGGAATGCTGCGCAGAAAAATGAGCAGCCAGCGGACCGCCTGGCGCAGCCAGAATGGCCAGCGGGCCATGCGGCCCGACAGGGCCGAGACCGACAGCACGCGCGTGTTGATGAGGGTGAGCGGAATGGCCACCACCAGGGCCAGCGTGACGCCGGCGGTGGCCATGGCCACGGTGCGCCAGGTTTCGCGCACCACCATGGCCAGGAACTCGGCGTCGTGGGCCAGTGGCCAGAAAGTGCCCAGGAACTGGCCGGTCACCTTCAGGTTGTCGGGCGCCAGCAGCACCCAGGGTTTGAATTCGGTGGCCACGCCCAGCGGCCACAGCAGGACCGCGATGGCGAGCACCCAGAACAGGCGACCCTGCCAGGCCGGGTCCCGCGAGGGGGCGGAGCGCAGCGCGGGGTTCATCACCGGCAATGCATGACGACGGGTTGCTGTCCGCTGCTCTCGCCCGGTGCCGTCACCGGCACCTCGCCGCGCAGTTCATGTTCGAACTGGTCGTACAGCGCCGCCAGCCGCGCGCGGTTGACTTCGGCCGACGGCAGGTCGAAGGCCAGTTGGCCGTCCCGCAGACCGATGATGCGCGGAAAGTGCGCCAGCGCCACATCCACCTGGTGCAGCGTGGCCACCAGCGTGGCACCCCGCTCGCGTGCGGTGTCCACCAGGGTGCCGATGGCCTGGCGGGAGCGGGTCGGATCCAGGGCTGACAAGGGCTCGTCGATGAGCCAGAGCGAAGCCGGCGACAGCAGGGCACGCGCCAAGCCCACACGTTGGCGTTCACCGCCCGAGAGGCGGTCGACCCGTTCAAACAGCTTGTCGGCCAGGTCGAAGCGGTCCAGGGCGTCGAACGCGGCCGGGATGTCGGCCGGGTAGAACAGCGAGCGCAGGCTCTGCCACAGTCCCATCGCCGGCAGGCGGCCGGCCAGCACGGCCGTCACCACGCGCTGGCGCGGCGGCAGCGGGGGCACCTGGGGTGCCAGGAACAGCCGGCCGCGCAGGCGCTGCAGGGCGCGGCGGGGCAGCTGCCACGGCGACTGGGCGTCGACGATGAAGGTGCCGGCCGACGGTGGCAGCGCACAGGCCAGCACCTGCAGCAGCGTGGTCTTGCCGGCCCCACTGGGCCCGATGACCGCCACCTGCTCCCCGGCACCGATCTGCAGCGCCAGGTCACGGATGGCAGGCGCGGCGGCCGGCCGGGCCGCCGGGTGACGCGCCGACAGCTGGTGAAGTTCAAGCCTCAATTCGGGCGCCCCGGGCCATCAGAGCAGGCCGGCGCTGCGGGCCGCGGCTTCCAGGCCCTTGTAGTTCTCGGGCTTGGTCTCGATGTAGCGCGTGGCGCGGTTCAGGCGCAGGATTTCGGCATGTTGTGGGTTGGCCGGGTCCAGCGCCAGCAGCGCGGCCTTGACCCGGTCCTGCTGGGCCTTGGGCATGTCGGCATGCACCGACCAGTTGTAGTTGAAGAAGCCCGGGGTGGTGTAGAACACGTCCACCGCCTTGGTGTCCACCTTGTTCTCGCTGACGAACTTGCGCCAGACGGTGATGTCCAGTGCGGCCGCGTCCACGCGCCCGCTGACCACCGAGGCAATGGTGGCGTCGTGCGCGCCGCTGTAGGCGATGCGCCGGAAATCGCGCTCGGGGTTGATGCCGGCTTCGAGCAGGAAGCTGCGCGGCATCAGGTGGCCGCTGGTGGAGCTTTGTGAGCCGAAGCTGACCTGTTTGCCTTTCATGTCCTGCAGGCTCTTGATGCCCGAGTCCGTCTTGGCGATGAACACCGACTGGAACCGGGTGTCTTCCTCGCGCTGGGCCAGGGGCACGATCTTGCCGCCCGAGCGGATGTTGGCCTGCACATGGGTGAATCCGCCGAACCAGACCAGGTCGACCTTCTTGTTGACCAGGGCCTCGACGGCCGCCGGGTAGTCGTTCACCGGCGTGAACTCGACCTTCATGCCCAGCGCCTGCTCCAGGTAGCTGGCCAGCGGTGTGAACTTGCGGATCTGTTCGGTGGCAGCCTCTTCGGGAATGGTGGTGACACGAAAAACGGTCTGTGCCTGGGCCAGGGTGCCCAGGCCAAGCGCGGCGCAGGTCAAGAGTGCGCTGAGGTTGCGGCGGGTGAGGTTCATGGGGTATCCGATCAAGAGGGATAAGGGAACCCAATTAAAACCCGAAAAAAACCGGTTCCCAGGCGTGGGGTCTTCGGGGCTTTCCCCTGTAAGAATCGGACGGTCCTTGCGACACGCGGGGACAACGCTGTCTTCAAGGTATAAATGTCGCATGCACATGAAGCGACTGATCTCCGAACGGTCCGTGTGGCCAAGTCCGCATTTTGTTCAGGAGCACCGCCAGGACATGGTCGCCGTGTGCGCCGAGCTGGTCACGGGCTTGACGTCCAGCCCGGCCCGCCTGGCGCCGAAGTACTTTTATGACGCCCTGGGCTCGCGCCTGTTCGACGCCATCACCGAACTCGACGAGTACTACCCCACGCGCACCGAGGCCGCCATCTTCCGGGCTGGTGCCCGGGAAATGGCCCGCCATGTGGCCGCTGGCGCGGTCTGGTTCGACCTGGGGGCCGGCAGCTGTGCCAAGGCGGCGTCGCTGTTTGGTGTCATGCGGCCGGGCGCCTATGTGCCGATCGACATCTCGGTCGACTACCTGCGCGGATCGGTTGCGGCTCTGCAGGAGCGCCACCCGGCGCTGCCCATGCTGGGTCTGGGACTGGACTTTTCGTCGGCGCTGGAACTGCCTGCCGAGGCCGATGCCTGGCTGAGCGGGCATGACCTTCGGGCCGCAGCGCGCTGCGTGTTCTACCCGGGCTCCAGCATCGGCAATTTTGCGCCCGATGAAGCCTTGCGGCTGCTGGGACAGGCGCGTGCCCTGTGTGATGGTGGCGGTGCGGGTTCCGGCCTGCTCATCGGTGTCGACCGGGTCAAGGCCAAGGCGGTGCTGGACCTGGCCTACGACGACGCCCTGGGCGTGACAGCGGCCTTCAACCGCAACCTGCTGCGGCACGTCAACCGCCTGCTCGGCAGCGATATCCAGCCGGCGCACTGGCGCCACGTGGCCTTCTACAACGAAGCCGAATCGCGCATCGAAATGCACCTGCAGGCCGTCGGCGCACAGACGGTGGCCTGGCCCGGCGGCCAGCGGACGTTTGCCGACGGCGAGCGCCTGCACACCGAGAACTCCTACAAATGGACGCCCGAGGCCTTTGAGGGCCTGCTGCGGCAGGCCGGCTTCGGTGAGGTCACGCACTGGAGCGACGAGCGCGGCTGGTTCAGCGTGTTCTGGGCGCAGGCCTCATGAGGAGCCTGTTCAGAGGGCCACCGAGCGGAAGCCGGCAAAGAGGTCGTTGCGCTCGGGGGTGAAGTAGTTGCGGTATTGCCGGTGCCGCATACGTGAGGCCGTGGCGGCGCTGGCGCCCTTGAGCACTGGCCGGCCGTCGAACCAGGGCTGCGAATAGTCCCTGTAGGGGTGGGGCGTGAACCCGGTGAAAGGCGCGAAGGGGCTGGCGGTCCATTCCCAGACCTGGCCCCAGACAAAGCCGTCCTGCGTGCTGGCAGCGATCCACTCGGCTTCGGTCGGCAGGCGCCGGCCGGCCCACCGGCACCAGGCCTGCGCCTCGAAGAAGCTGAGGTGGCACGCCGGTGCCATCGGGTCGATGGACTGCCATGGTCCCCAGCGCTGCTGTTCCCAGACACCGTCGGCGCGCTGGCGCAGGTGGCGTGGCGCCTGCCGTGCCTGTTGCTGGCGCCAGGCCCAGCCGGGCTCGCTCCAGAAGCGGGGCTGGCTGTAGCTGCCACTGTCGACAAAGGGCAGGAACTGCGCCCAGCTCACGAGATGGGTGTCGATGCGCAGATCCACGACGTCGACCGTGTGTGCGCCCAGTTCGTTGTCGAACGCGAAGCCCGGGCCGTCAAAGCCCAGGCGGACACGGGCAGCATCCACCCGCAGGTCGCGTGGTGGCCATGCGCGCGTCGCGCCGGAGGCCAGGTCGGTCGTGGCCGCGTCCTGCGGATCGAAGCCCAGGGTCTGGGCCATGTAGACCGCGGCTTCGGCATGCATGTCTTCGTGGAACAGGGCGAGCCGGAAGAAGTACAGGCTTTCGTCCGTCTCGGGCGCCTGATCCAGCCGGTTCAGCGTGTCTTGCAGGCTCTCCGCCAGGTCGGCCCGGGTGGCATCGGCACCGGGCAGGGGCAGCTGCCAGCGGCTGTCGTGCGGCACCTCGCTGGAGTTGTACAGCGCGTCGGCATCGACCCCGCGCCGGGCCTGCCGGGCGGGTGCGCGAGCCGCCTGCGGGTCGGCTGCCACACCCTGGTCGCGCTGCGGGTTGCGCGTGATCCACCAGTCGGCAAACCAGCCGATGTGCCCCAGTTCCCACAGGGGCGGGTTGAGTTCGGACGTGCAGGGTACCCGCAGCTGTGGTCCCAGCGCCGATTCATAGGCCGCGAACAGCGCCAGGGTGCGCGCGCGGCTGTTCCTGAGGGCCTGGGCCAGTGCGGCTTTGTCCAGGGTCCGGGCCCGCTCACCTGCGTTTCCATCGACAATCACTGTGGACCTCACATCCATGAGCAGGCATTCCTCCATCTGCATCGTCACGCCGGCCCTGGCGGACGCCAACAACGGCAACTGGCAAACGGCCCGCCGCTGGGCACGCATGCTCCAGGGCCATTATGCGGTGAAGGTGGTCAAGGCCTGGCCCGATGCCCCTTCGCAGCCAGATGGAACCGATGTGCTGCTGGCCCTGCATGCCCGGCGCTCGGCCGGGAGCATTCAGGCCTGGTCCGTGGCGCACCCGGAACGACCCCTGGTGGTGGCGCTCACCGGCACCGACCTGTACCGGGACATCGCCCACGATGCCGACGCGCATCGCTCGCTGGCGCTGGCGCACCGGCTCATCGTGCTGCAGGACCAGGGGCCCCTGGCGCTGCCCGAAGCGCTGCGCCCCAAGTGCCGCGTGGTGCTGCAGTCCAGCACGCGCCGACAGACCCTGGACAAGACCGACTCACGCCTTCGCGTGGTCGTGGTCGGGCACCTGCGCGACGAAAAGTGGCCGCAGACCCTCTTCGAGGCCGCCCACCGGCTGTCGCCCGACGAGGGCATCCGCATCGACCACATCGGCCGGGAGCTGGACCCGGACCTGGCCAACGCCGCCCGTGCCACGCAGGCCGCCTGTCCGCACTACCGCTGGTGGGGCGGCCTGCCGCACGGCGCCACCCGCTCGCGCATCCAGCGGGCCCACCTGCTGGTCCATCCCAGCCGCATGGAAGGCGGCGCCCACGTCATCATGGAAGCGGTGCAGAGTGGCACGCCGGTGCTGGCCTCTCGCATCGACGGCAATGTCGGCATGCTCGGCAGCGACTATGCGGGCTACTTCCCGCCGGGTGATGCGGACGCCCTGGTGGCGCTCTTGCGCGCCTGCCGGACGGGCCAGGCAAGACCCGATGGCGGCATGCTGGCCGCGCTGCAAGCACAATGCGCGCTGAGGGCGCCCCTGTTCGAGCCACGGGCCGAGCAAGCCGCCTTGCTGCGCGTGATGCAGGAGTTGCTGTCATGTCCGGTCGATCCGGCCGGCAGCCGTTCCTGCCCGCCCCAACTTGACGAACCCCGGAGACCCCGATGAACGCACCCCTGACCACCACCCAACCGCGCCTGACCAGCCTTTCCCACGGGGGCGGCTGTGGCTGCAAGATTGCGCCGGGCGTGCTGTCCGACATCCTCAAGAGCAGCACCGCCATGCCGGTGCCCAAGGAACTGCTGGTGGGCATCGAGACCGCCGACGACGCGGCCGTCTACCAGCTCAACGACGAGCAGGCCCTGATCGCCACCACCGACTTCTTCATGCCCATCGTCGACGACCCGTTCGACTTCGGGCGCATTGCCGCCACCAACGCCATCAGCGATGTCTACGCCATGGGTGGCACCCCCATCATGGCGCTGGCCCTGGTGGGCATGCCCATCAACGTGCTGTCGACCGAAACCATCGGCAAGATCCTGGAAGGCGGGCGCGCCGTGTGTGCAGCGGCCGGGATCCCGATCGCAGGCGGTCACACCATCGACTCGGTCGAGCCCATCTACGGCCTGGTGGCCATGGGGCTGGTGCATCCCAAACGCGTCAAGCGCAACGCCGATGCGAAGGTCGGTGACCGCCTGGTGCTGGGCAAGCCGCTGGGTGTGGGCGTGCTCTCGGCCGCGCTCAAGAAAGACGCGCTCAGCGCGGACGGTTACGCGCAGATGATCGCCAACACCACCCAGCTCAACACCCCCGGCCCCGAACTGGCGGCCATCGACGGGGTGCACGCCCTGACCGATGTGACCGGCTTCGGTCTGGCGGGTCACGCGCTGGAGATGGCGCGCGGTTCGGACACGACGGTGCAACTGGAGATGGCTCGGGTGCCTTTGATTGCCGGCGTGCGCGATCTGGCCGGTCGGGGCATGGTCACCGGGGCCAGCGGCCGCAACTGGGCCGCCTATGGGCACGAGGTTCAACTGGCGGCAGGCCTGCCCGCCGTGGACCAGGCCCTGCTGACCGACCCGCAGACCAGCGGGGGCCTGCTGGTGGCCTGCGCGCCCGAGGCGGTGCAGCAGGTGCTCGACGTGTTTGCCCGGCACGGCTTCCAGGCCGCGGCCGAGGTCGGCGAGATCGCGGCGGCGGAGCCAGGCGGTGTTCGTCTGACGGTGTCCTGATCCGGGTCGGCCTGGATCGGTCGTATGGGCGTCGAATCGGGCGCTGCGGTGCAAGAGGGCATCCGCCGCTGGGTGCACCGCTTCAACCACGCGGACCTGGAGGGCCTGCTGTCGCTCTACAGCGAACAGGCCGTGCTGGTGCCCACCACCCTGGCGGAGCCGTTGACCGGGACCCCTCTCCTGCGCGGGTATTTTGACCGGGTCATGTCGCGGCGCCCTCGACTGCACGCCCGCCTGCACGAACCCCTGGTGGTGCGGGTGCAGACCGACTGGGCCCTGTGCAGTGGGTGCCACGACTTCGCCGAGGAGGAAGTGCCCGTGACCTGGTTGCCGGCACGCTTCAGCTTCTGCTGGCGCCTGGAGGGCGATGCCTGGCGTATTCTCGATCACCACTCTTCCTGGGCGCCGGGCGCGGCGCCCCCTCCCTCATGAACCTGTCCGCTCCTTCCACCCCCTTGCCGCCCAGCGTGCTGGTGTTCGACATCTTCGGCACCGTGGTCGACTGGCACGGCAGCATCGCGCGCGAGGTGTCGGCCCGTTTCCCCCAGGTCGATGCCGACGCCTTTGCCCTGGCCTGGCGGGCAGGTTATCAGCCAGCCATGGAAGCGGTTCGATCGGGCGGTCGGGGTTTCGTCAAGCTTGACGTGCTGCACCGGGAAATCCTCGACGGCATCCTGCCGCGCTTCGGTCTGGCGCATCTGCCCGAGGCCGAACGCGCCGACCTCAACCGGGTCTGGCACCGGCTCGATGCCTGGCCCGACAGCGTGGCGGGCCTGTCGCGGCTGAAGACCCGTTTCACCATCGCCTCGCTGTCCAACGGCAACATCGGGCTGCTGACGAACATGGCCAAACGCGCGGGCCTGCCCTGGGACTGCGTGCTGTCGGCCGAGCTGTTCCGCGCCTACAAGCCCGACCCGCGCACCTACCTCGGGGTGGCCGAGGTGTTCGACGTGTCGCCGGGCGAGGTGATGCTGGTGGCCGCCCACCAGGACGACCTGGCCGCCGCCCGCGCCTGTGGTCTGCAGACCACCTACATCGAGCGCGCGCTGGAGTTCGGCGTCGCGCATGTCAAGGACGTGTCGCCCGACCCGGCCAACACCTGGCACGCGCGCGACCTGCTGCACCTGGCCGAGCAA